>NZ_RCYB01000045.1 GCF_004168205.1 Catenibacterium sp. co_0103
AAGAATGATGCTTGTCAGTATATACCATATGATTCTTACTGGAGAGACATTTAATCCTTCAGATTATGAATCATTTAAAAATCCTAAGCCACCTATAAAGCAACAAGTTTTAACAGAAGAATCAGCGATAGAGTTTCTTAAGAAATCAGGTTTTGACGTTTCTAAATTAACTAAACCATAATATTCAATTATTCTATTTTTTCTAAATTATTCAAACTTATTTTTAAGTTTGTCTTTTTTTATACGTTTTGATTGATTTTTGTTTCACACTTTCTATTGCATGTGCTTTACATGCTTCTTTTAAGCTTATTCCTACTAGATTTAATATTAGTTCATCGTCTACTACTAATATCTTATTCATATATATCACCCGGCTTCATCATAGAAAAAAGAAGAGTGATAAGCACTCCTCTTAACTATTTATAATTTTTTTGTTTATGAATATGAATATCTTATGAAGCACATAAGAAGACATGAATGTAAGTATGAGTAGAGTAACCATGAATTCAAAGTTATCTACTATATTAATATGGTTATTTCTTAATATTTCAAAAAATAGTCCATGTACTAAATAGATTTCTAAAGAATGATCTCCTACCCATTCCATAAGGGGACTTTGAAGTTTGATTCTCATTCCTAATATCACGATAATTGCAAGATACATTAAACATTTGAATTCCATCCAGCCATACTTAAATGGAGCAAATACATTCAATACATAATAGAATACAAAAAAACAACCAATAATAATAGGAATTGATTTCTTGAGATTAGAATCAATTTGAGATTTAAACATAGCCCATAATATACCAAAATAGAAAGCAAAGGCTGCACTAAACCAATGATCTTCAAACTTAAACTTCATACATAAGAAGATATAGAGATATGTAAAGATAAAAGTAAAGATGATCATAATTCTACGTTTCTTAATGAGTTCACAAAGAAGCATAGAAATAAAGAAAGCAATATAGAAATAAATAATCGCATTGATATACCATCCATTACTAATAACAGAAGCACCTCTTTTAAAATCATAGATAAGAGCACCTAAAGTATAACCATATCTGTATTGTTTCAATACAAAATAGGCAATAGCCATTACAACAGATGGAATAAGTATTGTGAGTATTCTTCTTTTAGGAAATGACTTTACATAATTTCCTCCTTTATGCATATATTGATACATTAAGCCATATCCAGAAATGAATAGGAATCCACCTACCGCAATGTATCCAGAATTAATAAAAATATTATAGACATCACCTACAGATGCAAATATTGCGAGGTGATGGAATAATACTATGAGTGTAAATATCCCTTTTAAGTTTTTTGTCTGCTGTACTGAGAGATACTCTGAATTATAGCTAAGTAAATCAATATTATAGAATACAGCTATACAAGCAAGTATTAAAACAATGTTCATAAAAAAACCTCCATACTAACCATTCTAACATTTGTATTATGATTCATCAAATTTTACTCAACTTCTCTAGTAAAAAAACTGATTCATAGAGAATCAGCCTTATTCTTATACAGCAATATCATAATACATAAACTTTCTATCGCAGCTATAACCCATACAGATATATTTGTATCATCACCTGTTTTTACATGTGGTTTATGAGGTTTAGAAGGTGTGGGCTTTACTGGTTTTACCCATTCAGCCTTGGGTTCTATAGTAACATTATATTCTACACTTCCATCCACAAGTGAAGGAATCTCAACTAGAAAAGGAGCAGATTCAAACTGACTTTTACCACTTTCTACGTATCCCTCTTGTGCAATCAAATAAATACCTTGCGTTAAATTACTAAATGTTGTACGACCTAATGTATTAGTTTCTTGTAGTGAACAAGATATATCTTTCTGTTGTGCATATTTATATAATTGTTTGGCTTGTTTTTCTCTTGCCTCTGCACTGGTATCTACTAATGATATATGTGAATCTTTAAAGTTATCCTTCCATGTCAATGTATCATTACTCATATAGTGAACCTGATAGATTGAAAACTTAGCATCTGAAAGATTCACTTCATGATTCAATTCATTTCTACCCTTATATACAATCTGTATACTTCCTTTTCTAGAACCACTCTCCGCATGAATAGTTGAAACATTCATGAACGTACTCATAAGAAAAGCAATCATAAACACAATAATATTTCTTACCTTCATGTTAGTTTCCTCCTTTTCTTATCCCTTATACAGTAAATAATTGCGATAATTAAACCTATCAAAATCACAATTACTGCCATAATTAATACCTTAGACGTAAATGATAATTCTGGTTTAATATTTGTATTAGGCACTTTCTTTGTAGCTTCTTGATATGGTATACGATGTCCTCTCACTAATAATCTATGTGTATTAATCGCATAAGGTGTGCATGTCACTAATGTGGCATAATCTTTGCCAGGTTCTATAGATAATCCTTTTGTCTCTTCTGGTAATACTGTTTTTATTTGATCTATCTCATAAGCCAATGTTTCATCTAAGACCTTGATATAGAATATATCTCCTTCTTTTAGCTTATCCATATTCGTAAATAGAGTCTTAGTAGGTAACCCTCTGTGCCCCGTTAATACTGTATGAGTACTTTCTCCTCCAACAGGCAAAGAAGTACCCCAGAAATGTCCTACACCTGCCTGTAAGACTGTTTCACTTGTACCATGATAAATAGGTAGTTCTATATGAATCTTAGGAATACGTATATATCCCATCATTCCAGAACCATCTACATTTAATAAACTCTCATAACGTGCATCTAACTTTGTATCTTCCTGTGAAAATGGATCTATAAGATCTATATTTCCTAACATCTCTCTATTATAAGCACGTGCTTCTTCCAACATTCTTATCTTATCTGCCTTAGAGAGTTCTACACTCTCTTTATCATAATGAGAGATAACCTTAGAACCATTCTTCTCATTAAGATAACTACTAAAGCTAGGATATAACAACACGGAGAATGCAATCAAAAGTACAAATAAACGAATAATATCATTTTTAGTAATTTTAATCTTCATACACTTCATTTCATTCTCCCTATTAATATATAAATAATTGGAATTGCGGTTATCTTTTAAGATAAGATAACCGCTCATTCCATTAAAAACTATTTCTTAGTTTTCTCTTTTTCTATCACGGATAAAGCTTACTGCAACACCTAATACAAGAAGGGCTGCAACAACAGTAAATGCGATAGTACCCATACCACCTGTTGATGGAAGGATAGAACCAGTACTGTTTTCTACATCGATGATTTTATCATCTACATTTTCATCATTGTTAAAAAGAGTCCAAGCATTCACATCTTCATTAGTGCTCTTCTTAATCTCAACCTTGATTGGATCAGTTAACTTGTTGTATCCTGCTGGAGCTTCTATTTCTACTAAATAGTAAGTTCCTGCAGCAAGACCATTAACACGAAGGTTGTAGTTCTGACCATCAATTGATTTAACTGATTCAAATACAGTGTTTTCAGATGTTGGATCTACTACATAGTTACCATTAGATCCTGCTACTTTAATAGCATTAGTATCACTTGTAGCATCAGATTCTGAGTTATAAAGACTGAATTTAGCACCAGCTAATCTGTCATCTGTAGTACCTGCTTTAATCTTGTTGATATTAAGAGGGTATGTAGGTGTTTTAGCTTCACTTGGTGTAGTAGTTGTTGTTTCACCTGGTTTGTTACCATATTCTAATGTGGCTTTGTTCTTTTCTGTTACAACTGCATCTTTATTCACTTTAGCATAGTAAGTTACAGTGAATTCTTTACCTTTGTTTGCCTGGTTAGCTCTTACCCATTCAGATAAGTCAAGAGATATCTTTCTTTTGTTAGTTGTATCAAGTGCAGCTGTAGTAGGAGCAGTTCCTGCATTAACACTAGTGTCTTTAAATGCTACTGTTACATTAACTGTTGTATCACCTGTTTCAAGAGCTGTTCCATTTACATCGTTTACAAAATCAAGACCTTTTGATAATTCATCGCGGATAGTATATACATACTGGTCATATCCAGTTGTATCTGGTACTGAACCAGTTACTGTATATTTAACAACCTGACCAATGCTTACAGTATCTTGTTCTGCTTTTTTTGTGATGCTTGGAGCTTCAGTTTTTAAGTTTACAGTATTAGTTTTTCCTTCTTCTACTGTAACTAATGAAGACTGAATTTCTTTTCCACCTGTCACATATACTAAATAGTAACCTGCTGCTAAGCCAGTGAAAGTATGAGATTTTTTAGAATCTGCGATTTTGTTTGAAGTTGCAGTAGATGCTAAGTTACTTTTTAAAGCTTTTGCAGTGAACTTATTCGCGAAGTTCTGAACTCCAATTGAGTTATTTTTACCTAAATCCTTTACAGCTTTCGCAATTTCTTCATCTTTAGAATTTGTTGTAATAGGTGAACCTAATACTTCTACTAATGCATCCTTATAACCTTCTGTATTGCTAACAGTATAAGAATAGTTCTTTTTGTCTGATGACACAGTAACATCAAATAACTTATATAAGTTAATTGTCTGTCCCTTTAAATCCTGTCCATCTTTTACATTTACAGTAAGACTACAGTTAGTAGGACCTGCTGCAAATGCTGTTACGGACATAGTCATTGTCATAACCGCAGTTAATAACAATGCAATAATGCGTTTAATACTTTTCATAACTTTTTCTCCTTTTTTTCATTTCTCTTTATAATTTTTCTGCTTTATTTTCCTTATTCTTTCTGTATCTCATATCGAAATAAACAAAGAAAAGCAGAATTGCTATCGCATAAAATAAGTAGTTTCCAAATCCTCCAGTATTTGGAAGACATGGGAAATGCTTATTGGTTATCATAAACGTAAAGCCATCATCTGATGTCTTAATAGTTGTTGTATAACCATTAATTTCCGCTTCTGTTACGGAATATTTATAATAACGAACAGTTCCATCACTCTCTGTCTTATAGGCAGGAAGCCCTTTAATTACTTCTTGCCATGTTGATTTGTTAATAGAGCCCGTTATTCTGTAACTCTCATAATTTGGAACAGTTTGTGTCTGTTCTTTGCCAGTCGCATCCTTCCAAGTACGAGAAATTGTTACCGTAATACTGTCTGGTCGTTTATTATCGAAGTTATCGAAATCCTTCCAGACTTTATTTATAGTGAGTTTAACCAGCTTATCACATGGATCCTGTGACTCAGATGGTTCTGGTATCTCACTTTCACCCGTATTAAGAGTTGTCTTTGTATCAGCCATTAATACTGCTTTGGCAGGTGATTCATATGCCTTCAAATCAGCTGTCTCACTACCATTTGATAGAACCGCATTCTCTAGATTATTAAAGGCTTTAACTATATCCATATGTTTGATTGTATAAATATCCCATCCATTATTCTTTTCATAACTACTATTTAATACTTTGTTATTGTTTTTGATTTGTGTGAGAGATTTATCTAATTTTCTATAGATACGGTAGTTGTTTCCTTCACCTTCTACCTTTTCTAATTTATTGAAGTCGTAAACTGAATCTAATTTACTCTTACCACTAAAAGGTCCTACAAGATCCTTAGTCCCTCTAACTACGTCACAGTAGTACATGTTGTTGTTCTTTAATAAACCTTCATCATTAAATCCTACAAAACCACCACTGCGTCCATCAGTTGCAGTACCATCAGTATTGTTGTTGGCACCACCAGCATAAACATCATATCCATAGCTCACACCATACACATTACTATCAGTAATCTTTGTACGGTTTGCTTTAATAAGACTGACACTGATATTTGACTTTGTATCATTATCATCTAATAAACCATTCTCATCACATGGGAGTTTAATAGATGAATCTCCAATAGTAATAATTGCAAGATCTGTCTGTTGTTTATTATCTGTTGATTTCTTAGAAAGACCTACAGATATATCTAAACCTAGAAGATTGACATGAAGAAGATTTCCCTTATATAACGCTTCTACTTTTATAATTCCTAGATTGATTTTTAGAAGATTTGAACCCTGTAACTTATCTAGATAAAGTGCTTTTATAAGTTTGTTCACAAGCATAAATATGACATTGACTGGTCCAGAATCCAGTTTTAAATCTGCAAGATATGCAAAGCTTGTTCTACCTGCAAATCCTCCTGCTGTTCCTCCAGATGCAACCTGTTTTAATCCACTATTCAAATCACTGTCACTTCCTGCTGTACACTTAGACATTCTTGCAAGGTTTGCATAACCAATAAATCCACCAGCAATCTGTTCCTCACCATTTTGACTTTGTACCGTATAGCCATCACTTGTACCACTTACACTACAATCATCAATATGAGAACCAAAGATATCCATAACACCTAATGCTCCACCAAGAAGCTGTCCTGTATTATTTCCTAGAACATCAATCTTATCAGCTTTCACAACACCACTCTTACCAGAGTAACCAATGAATCCACCTACACTATTTAAGCCTCTTACATTACTTAATTGTGTAACTGTACTATTCTTTATGGAACCATTTAGAAGGGAACCACCAAAACCACCAGCTGTTCCACTGTATGTGACTTGATTGTTCTGTCCGAATTTTTTTGCAACATTTGCATTGACACTTAGTCCTGCATCCTCACTTCCACTTACATTTCCGTAATATACATAACTTCTAAAAGCGTCTAATACATCTGTTCTTCCAAGTTTTAACAACTTATCTAGTAGCGATGTTTCATTTCCTGCACTGATATTTGCAACTCCTGCCACATCTGCTACACCAAAACATCCACCAGCATATTCACCTGCAATAACAGAACGGATATTCGTTACACTAATACCAGCTGTAGGAGAATCCTTTTTACCAAGAACTGTTCCTTCCAGCATTCCTGCAAAACCACCTGCAGTTTTTGCATAAGAAGTATTATTCTTACCTGTTGTATATGCACCATTCACAATGAATCCCCAATCATCCCAGGATTCAACGTCTGCATAACGGATTGTAGCAACTGTCGCATTAAGTACTTTAATTAAGTCCGAAGGGGTACTAAGTAGTTTATTAAGTAATTGACTTAATAATCCTTCACCAGCAGTAGGGTTAAGTGTTGCTACAGAACCAGGTCTAGAACTTCCTACAAAACCACCTACGTAGCTTCTACCATCTACTCGTCTGAGTTTCTTTACCTGACAATGTGCAGTATTGTCTCCCCAGATTTGTCCACCAATGAGTTTACCTACATAACCACCAGCATAACCACAGTTATCCTTATTATTAGTTCCTGTAGATTCAACCATTAATCCACTTTGGTAGCCTTCTACTGAAGATTGCTTAATTACTGGGACAAATACATTCAGTACATCAATCATTCTTCCTAACTGAAGATTAAGACCGAGAATATTGACACCACCAAGATCTGCAGCACCACCATTAATCATTTCTCCAGCAAAACCACCTGCAGTTCTTAATCCTTTTACTTTCTTAGTCTGATATGCCTGACCATTTGTGATAGTACCTGTCTGCATAGAGCCAACATAGCCTCCTGCAGCACCACCAATCGCTAGTTTGATTTCATCTCGGTAATTTACTCTACCAGCAACGACATTGTATCCATAAGCATATTTATTAATAATAGCATCTAATCCTGCTTGGTTATTTACCTTACCATGCTCTGCAAGATCACTTCCGTAACCACCATACTTACCTACGAATTCAACCCATTTATTCCATGTTTCATAATCCATCAAAGCAAGTGGTCCATATACAGCAGTATTCTCTTCTGTAGGATAAACAACACTTAAAGCACCTAGTATGTTATCTACCTTTACTAATCCCCATAATAGAGATAAGTTCCCTGTACTTGCAGTGTCTGCAGATTCCATTAAACCGGTAAATCCACCGGCAATCTCTTCACCATATACAGAACGAATTCTTACTGCTTTACAAGTACTTGTTGGTCCAGTGTAATCTTTACCTTTCCACTTCTTTGTATTATTACCCCAGATATGACCACCTTCGTTATGTCCTACATAACCACCAGCCATACCTCGTTGTACCTGTGTTGTAGAAGATGCCTGTGCACGTACTGCACCACCACAAGGCACACATGTAGTGGAACTATTTCTAATAGTAGGTACAAAATCTTCTGCGACAGAAGCAAGTACACTATCAGCTTTTACTAATCCACCTAAAATACTTGCATCATCTAATACATTTGCAATATTACCAGGCTGTAAATCTCCTACATAACCACCAGCAGTTAACTGACCAATAATATAAGAGAAGTTATTTGCATTAGAATCCTGAATATGTCCACCAGAAATCTTTCCTGCAAATCCACCTGCATCCCCAAGTACATCATTGTCTGATGCATCAGAAGCCGTATTCTTATAAGATGCTTTAACCGCAAATCCACCAGGATTTCCACTCACATGAGAATGTTCAATAGTAGATACCACTACGTTTAATGCATCTAATACATTATTAATACCTATAGAAGCACCTAGAATACTTAATCCTTTACCTACAGAAGCTGCAGAACCAATATCCATATAACCAATATATCCACCAGCATATCTTGCTCCAGTGACTGCATATTGGCTTTCATTATTAAAGTATGTAGGTGCTTCTGTAGATTCTAAATCTTTTGGAGGTGTTACTTTTGTATGTTTTAAATGTGTCACATCACAATAACTTATCTGAACACCACTACCATAACCAATGAATCCTCCCGCACTTCCTGCATGGGTATCATCTGATTTTAATTTGTTCGTACTGACTGTAAATCCTGAATCTGACTTCACACCAGCATATTGTACATAAGGAATATAGGCGTTAATGAGGTTAAGTAATTGACCTACATCAACATTAAGTCCTTTAAGACCACCAAGGATACTAATACCTTTACCTGCATCAGCAAGTGCACCAGAGTAAACATTACCTCCAAAACCACCTGCATAAGACTGTCCATTGACATGATCCAAGTTATATACAGAATAGTAGTTTCCTTGTCCTGCATCGTGGTTATTAAGAGTACCACTCTGGAAGTTTCCTACGAAACCTCCAGCCGTATCTGCAGAAACACCACCGCCATTTACATAAGTAACAGTACACAATGTATAAGTTGGGATGAGATACTTAACTGCAGTTAATAAACCATTGATATCTAAAACACTTGTATCTTTAGTAATCCAACCTTTAAGATCTTCTTCAGATGCAACATCAGCCAGTCCACCTGTTTGTGATGTTCCAATAAATCCACCTGCATAACCATCTGTATCATTTGCGGATACTTCTTTAAGGTTCTTTACATCGGATTTATTAATTTCACAGCTATGACTCTTGCCTACAAATCCACCAGCAACATAATCAACAACACCACCATCACTGTTAGTACCTGTTGCTTTGACTGTTAAGCCATCAGCTACACCAATAACATGAGAATCATTGATTGTTACACGTACACCAGAAGCTACCTTTAATAGGTTCTTTACCTGTAAAAGATGATTTAATCCAAGAAGGTTAACTGTTAAACCTCCTGTATCCGCAAGATCTCCTGGACCAGCTAAACCAATCATTCCACCAACACGGTTATTACCTGTTACAGACTTTAAATTCTTGATTGTGACTGTATTAATTGAACCACCAATTGCATCACCAAAGCCACCGCCAATACGCTGTTCGCCTGTAATAGATAAACCAGTAGTAGGGCCTGTGACTGTTACTTTATCTACAGTAAAGCCAAGGTATGAAGCAAGTCCAAGAGTATCATTTAATAATCCGGCTACTTTAGCAGTTCCTAAAGAACCTGCAATACCACCTACAAAGTTCTTTCCTGTAATACTTTGAACACCTGAGAGTTCTACATCTTTCACTGAGACAGATGCTGTGTCATATACTTTATTTCTCCAATAAGATACTTTATTTAAATAATCAGCACTCGATGATGCAATATAAGCACCATTACCTCTACCAGTCATACCACCTACATAATCTACACCACTTAAATTAAGTGGACCACTAACGGTAGCACCTAATATATAAGATGGATTAACACCAGCTAAAGATAGTAGAGAAGGGGAGATATCCGCATTACTGCTTAATAGCTTGACTACAAGATCAACAACACCACCTAGTAGGTTGTTTTTAGTATCTCCTTTACCTAAGTCTGCAGACCATCCAAGAGATGCAATACCTGCAAAGCCTCCTGCATAATCACTAGTCGATTTTACTTCAAATGTATTTGTAGAATTAACAGTACAGTTGACTGCAGACGTATTTGCAAGAGCACCTGCAAAACCTCCTGCATAAGTTTCACTTAAGACTGTGAGTCCTTTATTGTTTATTGAACAGCTTAAGAGTAAACTTTCTGGATTCATATTTGGAAGCTTTGTCTGAATATCCAATGCACCAGAAAGAGTACCTTCAATGACATCATCACGTGCTAAACCTACAAAACCACCTGTAAATCTTTTTCCACTAATTGTATAGTTACTATTAGTAATAGAACAGTTTTCAATAATTGTGCCTTTCTGTTGTCCAATAAATCCACCTGCATAATCTTTTTCACTTGAAGTAGAAATACTTAAACCATTAATAGAACAATTCTTTATTTTCGCATTAATATAACCAGTAGGAATCAATTTACTTACTGGAATCGCATTACCTAATAGAATTGTGATTAAATCACCTAATCCTAGACCTGGAATAACATTCAATATATTTGTAAGTAACTTTACTAATCCACCAAGTGCATTTGATAAACCACTATACTGTGTTTTACCTACTACATAACCAACAAATCCACCTGTATTATTGTTTACGTTTTTTACATCCGCATTATTTACTTCTATATTAGAAACCTCTACATGACCTTCTACACGTCCTGCAATAGCACCAGTCGCAAGTGCTGTAGGGTCTTTCTTTCTTGCATCAAGAACATCCCCCAATGTTTTTCCCAGATCAATCTTGACCTGACCGAACGTTAATATAAATGTTAGACCACTTACAAGTCCACCAAGTAATTTACCTAAAGTACTTGTAAGAGTACTTACAAGAGTAGATGGATACCAAGTTTCTGTAGTGGTTGTATGAACTTTCATATTATCAAACTTGATATTTGAAACCTGTACGAGCTCTTTACTTAAACCAATATCATGCTCACTTACTTCACTTGATATTGTTGAGAAGAAACCAACACCCATTTGTTCACCAACATTGAGTTTATCTGTTTGTTCAACCTTCACATTAGAAATAACTGGTTTCTCTATCTTTGCACCTACATTCCAAATCTTATTGTTAGTACTCTTAGCACCAACCATTGTGCCTTGGAAGTTAAGAGGTTTCCAACTTGAACTACTTAAATCTATATCACGGAAGATAATATAATTCGCATTAGCGCTATATTTCTGATTTGCAGCTTTATCAATATCGAGATCAGGATTAATTTCACCTGTGTTCTGATCAACACCACATCTTCCTCTTGGCTTTAAGGGTGATACATTACTTAAGCTTTTGTTTGTTTCTTGAATTCCTCCAAAAGTATAGTCAGATACTCCATTTTGATTTTTCGTTAAATCGGCATCTCCACCATAAAGCATAATAGGTTTGCCGTTTTTATCCTTATCAACTTTCCATTTTAGAACATCTTGATAAGCCTGATAAACCGCACCATATACTTTTGTATCTGTTCCTATCTTTCTGAGCTGTGCTTCATTACCAATAAGAATATAAGTCTTATTCCCAATAGTCTTAACAACCTGACCCTTAAAGTCACGGCCTTCCGCATTTTCAGTACTTACGTTTTCGCTTACCTGATCTGCCACTAATTCTGGCTTACTAGAATCAAAACTTTGAGAGAGTACATACTTATGTGACTTACTATAAGTTAAGTAAGACTGATTCTCTCCATTAGGATATACCATCTGTCCCATACCAAACTGAGGTGCATCATAATCTAATGACATTACTGGTTCTGTTTCTGAATTATCCTGTGCAAGAACCATTAACTGATAGGGGTTATAGATAGTAATGGTATCTGTTTCTTTATTATAAAGTGATGTACTTTCTCTAGTTGTACCTGTAATGCTACCAGTAAAGTTATTTGGAAGTGTCCATATATAATCAGTACTCATCTCAATATCACTCATTAATACATATTGAGCATCTGATGTATATCTCAATTCAGTTCCTTCATTTTTTACTACTTCTCCAGAACCAATTGATCCATCCTTATCACCTGTATAAACATAAGCATCAGAACCAATCTGTTTTAACTGATTGTAGTTATAAATACAGATCTTATCATTTTGGTAATATGTCTCTATATTCTCAGTTGTTTCAGTTGTATTTGTATTATTATCATAAACTGTCTCTTGAGGCATATTATCAGTTTGATTAAAGTTGACTATACCTGCTGCATTTACCTGCGTACAAGCAAGCGCAATACATAGTATGAGAAGTACCCATTTATTGAGTAGTGGTTTTATTTTATTCATACAAGACCTTTTTCCTTCCTATAATATTCTGAGTTATTATTCAGAAAACATGTTGCAATTGTTCTAAAAAGCCCCATATTGTTGATATTTTCTATATAAACACACTTTTTTTACATCTTCTTGCATTATAGACTTATAAAATTGTTAATATAATGTGTAAAAAGAGAAAAGTTTTTAACAGTTTTTTGTCTAAAGTGTACCATAAAATATTACAAAATAAATAACGAGCCACTTATGCGACTCGTCTTTAATTACAACTGTTCTAATATTTTAAGTATTATAATGCCATTTCTAACTGCAAGTATTTCCGCACTATTATCAAATTCTATACCTGTTAGATCTACAATCTTAGATAAACGATAAGAGACAGTTCTAGGATGAACGTTCATTAACTCTGAAGTTTTTCTAATACTCTGTTTATTACTCAAATAACATTCCAAAGTACTAATCAACTCACTGTTTCTCTTTTTATCCTGTTTATTAAGCTTAATGACTGAATAAGGTATATATTGTCTTAATTCTTCCTTATCATTAATATTTGTAAATATCTGGAAGAAACCTAATTTAGCACAATCTACGATTGATTTAGTTTTCTCTCCAGTAGCCTCTCTAATAAGACCAATATACTCTAATGCTACTTTAGAATCCTTAAAAGAATCCTTTAATCCATGATATCCCTTCACACTCTTTCCTATTCCAATTAGAAGTTCAAACTTCTTATTTCTTCTAGTTAAAGAATCTTGTATATCTTTATGAATCTCTTCTAAAGTGTTTCTAAACTCTTTTTTTATTTTCCAATCTTTTTCGTTATAAATGTATAAGATATGATTTGTATTATAAAAAATACGCTCTTTTGGTAAGTAATGATACATTTCTTTCTTAAGATTTTTCGTCTCATTCTTCTGTGCGATACTATTTTTTTCTTTTTTATTCTCAGGCTTTAAATAGAATATAACTACTCTATATTCATCTGTATCGCTTAAATCAAGTAAACTTGAGGCATCATCTTCTTCGGCATCAGACATACCTCCATTAATCAACCAATAGTTCAAATCACGAAGATATTTAATTTCCATCTCCTTCTTTGTGACATCCTGAGCTAAAAGATAGAATAAAGCCGTAATTATATTATCTAATGTGACAAAGTCTAATTCACTCAACGGTTCATTCACTTCTGTAACCACTAGATAATAATGACAATAATTAAGAATATAAATCTTTTGAATATATTCCACATACTCTCTCTTTTGGCGTATATACTCATGCTTAGTAGTAATATGAGGTACATACTTTTCATCACCTATGATAGTAAACTCTTTTTGTCCTGTAATAGGATAAATACAGTGATAATTTTCATCATAGAGAGAAACAGAATTTCCTACCATAGTCTCTAAACTTTTAAAGAATGTCTCTATTGTTTGTTCATCATATCGTTCATGTAATAAAAAATGATTAATCTGATCTTGAACTATTTCACTATATAGATACTTTGCAATATCAAGATCGTAGGCATGACATAATACATATTTCAAAACAGCCCAATAACTAATATTATGTGGAAGTTCTAACACAGGTATTCCATGTGCATCGCAAAAGTGTATAAATAGTTCAAATAATTCCTTCTGATGCACTGTATCTTTTCTTCTTTTTATTATAAATCCGCTAACTCCCTTTTTATTCAATTCTTCTAGATGGCAAATCACTGTGTTCTTATCAAGATTATCATAAACTCTTAAAGAGGTTAGCAATAACTTACCCCCCCCCCGAAATTTCAATATCAGCCCTTGAAATAAATTGTGCACCTTTTATTTCTCTATTTGTTTCATACAGATTGTTTATTATTTTAATTCCAGAAAATTCATTACTTTTGATAAAATCTTCTACTGTATACCCCATTTGAAAGAATCCTCCATATTATATGATTGCCATATCAAGCATCAGCAATACATTATTTAATACAAACAATCAATATATAATAATATTAATTATTGTACATATCTAATATAAATATAATATATATTTTACATTTTAACATAACAATTATAGTTCAATTTTTTGTTTTATACTATCTATTTGCCTTCTATTAAAAAAAATCTACTCTTTTAATTATAGGAACACATTTGTCTTTTCTTCATAGATGTTGTATATTATAAACTCAAGAAAGAGGAGAGAAACATTATGGCTAAAAAGAAGAAATTACGTATACTACTTACTCTATTAATCATAATCTGGATGGGGGTTATATTCTGTTTTTCTAATCAAACAGGTCCTAAAAGTTCCTCTTCTTCCCAATCAGTCATCTATCTCATAGGACACATATCTAAGACATTAACTGGACACAATATAGTGAATACATTATCCACAGAAGCTTTTAGCTTTATAGAATTCACTATTCGTAAATGTGCACATATGTTTGTATATTTCGTTTTAAGTATTCTTACAATGTTGCTGATGTTTACTTATGAAACTTATCCATTACGCTTTAAATGCTTTATATCACTACTAGTGAGTTTCCTCTATGCATGTTCAGATGAACTTCATCAGTTCTTTGTAGGAGGACGTAGTGCAAGCTTTAGAGATGTACTGATAGACTCTACAGGAGCCTGCATTGGGATATTACTTACACTTATTATTTATACTCTAATTAAAAAGGCACAGCGTCATTATTAGCTGTGTCTTTCATTTGGCTTGAATTCTACATAGTCATAAGAATCTTCATCTGTATAATGCCACCATTCACCCTCATATCCTATAAAGCCATACTTCTCCATTGTTTCTTCTAGTAATAGAACATGTTTAAGAGGATCACCTGATAACCATGAATAATCTCTACTTGCTTGACTCGTAAAATCATCAAACTCTGTAGGCATATCTATTTCACTTCCATCACTCTTTACAAGAGTCACATCTACAACATTTCCAAAATTATGTGTCTTAGGACCATTTGTAGGATCAGCAACAAACTCATCATCATGGATCAGTTCCCAGAAATATTGTTGTGCAGTAAATGGTCTATAAGCATCCCAGATTTTTAAACTAAAACCTATTTCTTTTAACTCTTCCTGTACCTTCGTAAGCGCTAAATTATATAGTGTACGTAAAAAGGACGATTAAATCATTTTTTCGATTTAATCGTCCTTTATTCCAAACTCTTCTTTAATTTGATCACTCCAAGGCATGAACCAGTCAATCTTCTCTGGATGCTGAATGATATCAATCTGAGGCATTATCTCCAGTATGTATTCTATGTAATCAAAAGGACTAAGTCTATTAGCTTTAGCTGTCTCAATCAGGCTGAATATTGATGCACTTGCATCTGCTCCTTTGGTAGACGTACTAAACAGCCAATTCTTTCGACTCACGGTGAATGGTCTTATATTACGTTCATCTAGTGAATTAGTCATTGGCACTAGACCATCATCCAGATATACACGCAGTCCTTTTTCTAAATTCAGGGCATACTGAATTGCTTTGCCTATTTTAGAGCGTATTAAAGACTTGTTCTGAGCATCGGCGCACCATGAAAAGAAGTCATCTACTAATGGTTTTGACTTTTCCTGGCGTATTTTGACTTTATCTTCAGGTGGGAATGTATCAATTTCCTTTTCTATCGCAAACAGCTTGGCTATTTTCTTAAGACCTGTATAAGCCAATGTATCAGAGACATCTTTCATATCTGCAGGAAGTGCTTCATAGAACTTTCTTCTTGCATGTGCCCAGCAGTATGCATTGACTGCCCCTGCAATATTATTGTAGCCACCATAGCCATCAGAAATCAGTGTACCACTGAAATTCTCAAGGAACTTCTGTGGATTTTCAGCTTTTCTATCAGGCTTGTATTCAAATATTCTGATTGGCTTGCTGCTTTCCCTGATGCTTGAATATACCCACATGTATGACTTGGAGGTCGCCGGCTTACCTGGTTCATTCAACACTTGCACCGTAGTTTCGTCACTATGCAGGTACTTCTCCTCAACAAGAATTTCATGCATTCTGTTTACGATTGGAATGAAATATTCTCTCGAAGCTATGATCAGCCAGTTGGCCATTGTAGTTCTCGATAGATCAAGTCCCAGGCGCTTCCATTCTGCTTCCTGTCTGTAAAGTGGCATATGATTGACGAACTTATCAGTGATCACCTGAGACAGAGCACTAGGTGATGTGAATGAATGAGGAATAACAGGTGCTGGCGTACCTGCTTTAAGCATGACAACCTTTCCTCTCTTTCGACA
>NZ_RCYB01000046.1 GCF_004168205.1 Catenibacterium sp. co_0103
AGAGTTTTGGGGGATTTGAGTTTGGTTATATATTTGTGTCCGCGCAACGAAGGCGCGGGGAAATGGAGGAAATTATGAAACTAATTAAAAACATTCAAGTCTATGCACCAGAAGACTTAGGTGTCAAAGATGTATTGATTTCAGATTCTAAAATAGAAAAGATAGATGATCATATCACATATCCTTATTCTATTGAAACAATTGATGGGACAGGTTGTATCCTTACACCAGGTCTTATTGATCGTCATGTACATATCACAGGTGGTGGGGGAGAAGCAGGCTTTATTTCTCGTGCTAGACCTATTGCAGCACATGAAATACTAGATGCAGGTATTACTACTGTGATTGGATTATTAGGTACAGATGGCTATACAAGAAACACAAAAGAATTATTTGCCAAAGCAAAAGAACTCACTCAAAAAGGTGTCCATACCTATATTTTAACAGGAAGTTATACATATCCTACATATACGCTCACTGATTCAGTAGAAGATGATATTGTATTTATTGATAGTATTCTAGGTGTTAAGCTTGCCTTAAGTGATCATAGATCAAGTCATATTACTGATGATGAACTTGTTCGTTTAGCTTCTCAAATCCGTACTGCAAGTTTAATTGCTGGAAAACAGGCGAATTTAACACTTCATATGGGTGATGAAAAACAAGGATTAACTCCTGTATTTCATGCATTAGAAAGAGCAGATATTCCTGTTTCTTTATTCCAGCCTACACATTGTAGTCGTAATCCACACTTATTTAAAGATGCACTCAAGTTTGCTGAAATGGGTGGTACAGTTGACTTAACATGTGAAGGTGATGGAAAAATTTTAGAATTCATTAAACAGTTTAAGGATACTTCTAAAGTCACTATTTCTAGTGATGCACAAGGCTCATGGTCTACATATAATGAAGATGGTTCTATCAAAGAAATTGGTATTACACCAGTCTCTAACTTAAAGAAAGAATTTATTTCTTTAAAGAATGCATTAGGATATGAAAAAGCTTTACCATTCTTTACTCAGAATGTTGCTCAAGTATTAGGTTTAAAAAATACAGGAGTTATTAAAGAAGGTTTTGATTGTGATTTAGTTATCTGGAAAGATGATGAAATCAAGCATATCATCACAAAGAAAGATTAATTTCTTTCTTTTTTTTTATACCTGCAAACTCATTAAGCAGAGATTTAAGATTGAAAGTAAGAGTCGATAAACATGAATTATTAGATTTGAATATCAACTGTAATACATTCATTGATCGTAAGAGTGGAATAGACTTTAGTCCTTATATAAGAGAAAGAGTAAAATACTAGTATACAGGTGCTGATTCCTTTGTGAATCAGCCTTTTATGGTATAATAGATTTGAAAGGAAGAGACATATGAATAATATAAAAGAGAGAATCAAGATATTCTCAGGTGCAAAATTAAAATATATCGCATTTGTCTCAATGTTGATTGATCATTTCAATAAAGCTATTATCTATCCTAATCTAGATGGTGGATTGTTTAATAGAATAAGTGATCTATTTGATATTTTAGGAAGAATCGCTTTTCCTATATTTATATTTTTATTAATAGAAGGGTACTTCCATACAAGAAATAAATGGAAATACTTAGGAACTCTTTTACTATTTGGAATCATTTCTGAAGTTCCATTTGATATGTGTACATCGGCTGTGTTCTTTGAACCCAACTGGAACAATATCATGCTTACACTGTCATTTGTACTTGCCATTATATGGATTATAGATGTATTAAAAGAGAAACTGAATAAACCATTATGGTATGTTATATCCATCCTCATTGTCGCAGTTATGTGTTTTATAGCTATGAATCTAGGATTAGATTATGAACATCATGCCGTACTTATTGGATATTTCATGTATATATTTCATGATAAATATATCTATTCTATACCATTTTGTTATGCGTCAATGTTTAAGGAACCATGGGCATTACTCGGATTTGGTTTAAACCTGACTTATAACGGAGAAAGAGGGAGACAAAATAAGTTATTCAACTATTTCTTCTATCCAGTACATTTGCTTATTTTAGGAATAATAAGAATGACTCTTCATATTTAGATACATCATATAAAGTTCATAATAATTCTGTAGTATTAAATTGTACAAAAAATATACTTGAAACGAGGTAAATACATATGATTATTGAAACACTCTTATCAAAAAGAGATCAATTACCCCTAGAACTCGCTATTATTGAACCAGAAGGAGAGGCTATCGGTATTATTCAGTTAATACATGGCATGTCTGAACATAAAGAACGCTATTATGACTTTATGAACTATTTGTCACAACAAGGCTATATTTGTGCCATTCATGATCATAGAGGACATGGTGCAAGTGTAAAAGACACATCACATTTAGGATATTTCTATACAAACGATATAACATATATTGTAGATGATGCTTATCTAGTTACAGAATATTTAAAATACAGATATCCTACATTAAATATTTCTATATTTAGTCATAGTATGGGTACATTGGTTTCTAGAAACTACCTAAAGAAATATGAAAAGCATATTGAAAAGATTGTATTGTGTGGTCCACCTACAGAAAATAAACTTGTTGATCTAGCATTATTTGCAGGAAAACTTACTGGATTATTTTATAAAGAACATAAACCTAATAAGATTCTGAATAGATTATCTGTAGGATACTACAACAAAGGCTATAAAACTGAAAATGAATGGATCTGTTCTAACTTACAGACTGTGTATGAATATAACACCGATCCTCTATGTGGGTTTACTTTTACTACAAGCGGCTTTATGAATC
This sequence comes from Catenibacterium sp. co_0103, assembly GCF_004168205.1. Classification (GTDB taxonomy): domain Bacteria; phylum Bacillota_I; class Bacilli_A; order Erysipelotrichales; family Coprobacillaceae; genus Catenibacterium; species Catenibacterium mitsuoka_A. Next base: position 2,799 of record NZ_RCYB01000046.1, read on the forward strand.
TTTTCCAGTTATTAAAATCAGCTTTCATCAAAGAAGATTGGATTCCTCAAAATAGTTCTTTGCCTATATTCTTAATTGCAGGTGTTGATGATCCAGTCATTCAAGGAAAGCAGAAGTTTAATGAATTAGAAGAGTTTTTAAAAGAAGTAGGCTATGAAAATATCAAGAGTAAACTGTACAAAGATAAAAGACATGAACTACTCAATGAAACAAATAAAGAAATAGTATATAAAGATGTTCTAGATTTTTTCTATGCTAATTAATACAGGAGGTAATATATGGCTTTTGATTTTAAGAAAGAATATAAAGAATTCTACATGCCTAAAAATAAACCCATGATAGTCACTATCCCTCATGCTAACTATATTGCGGTAAGAGGACAAGGAGATCCAAATGAGAAAGGTGGGGCTTATCAGGAGGCTATTAGTGTACTATATGCAGTCGCTTATACACTTAAGATGAGCTATAAAACAAATTATAAGATAGAAGGATTCTTTGAATATGTGGTTCCTCCACTAGAAGGTTTCTGGTGGCAGGATGGTATTGAAGGTATAGATTATGATGATAAATCTACTTTTAATTGGATTTCAGTGATTCGTTTACCAGACTTTATTACTAAAAAAGATTTTGAATGGGCAGTAGAAACTGCTTCTATTAAGAAAAAGATGGATTGTTCTTGTGCAGAATTTCTTACTATAGAGGAGGGATTATGTGTACAGATGATGCATATTGGTCCTTTTGATGATGAACCAGTTTCTGTTGCACTTATGGATGAATATCTAGAAGAAAATGGATATATCAATGATCTTTCAAAAGAAAGACTACATCATGAAATATATCTTTCTGATGCAAGAAGAGTCGCACCAGAAAAATGGAAAACAGTTATTAGACATCCCATTAAGAAAGGAGTTAGACATGAATGAAAAAATAGGAGAAGTCTTCTCTATCACAAAGGATAATCAGCCAATACCAGGCTGTACGACTTCTAAAGTAGTAAATGATACACTCACTTATTTCTCACTCGCAAGAAATACAGATATAAGTGCAGAAATCTATCCTTATTATAAGATGATTTATGTCTTGAAAGGTCAGTTGGAAGTCTATGGAAATAATGGCTATACTAAAGTAGTTAAAGAAAAGGAAAGTTTTATTACATTCACTGATACCCCAATAGGTATAAGAACTAAAGATGGTGTCATATATACAGAAGCAATGATTAGGAGGACAGATATTATGAACGAAATGATTAAACCAGGAGAAGTATTTAAACTTGCAGAACTATTACCTTATTCAGAAGGTAAGATTATCAATATGGATATTGTACATAATGATAAGATGAAATTTGTAGTAATGGCATTTGATGAAGGAACTGGACTTACTGAACATGCAGCACCAGGAGAAGCTATCATCTTCGCATTAGATGGTGAAGGTATCATCAGTTATGAGGGTAAAGACCATGTCATTAAAGCAGGAGAGAACTTCTGTTTTGCGAAGGGTGGCATGCATGCAGTCAAAGCATCTAAACGTTTCAAGATGGCATTACTTCTTACATTAGAATAATGAATATATTAACTAGAACGAGATTCAATGTAGTCTCGTTTTTTACTTTTTCATTTAATATGGAACTTTGAAATAGAAGCCTTACCTTATTCTTACTTGATAGGGTGGATTGCGATGTTATGGGTTGAAATACCTTTGATGATCCGCGTATCTAAGAAAAAATAGAAATAATTAGGGCGATAGGGAAATTCTGTCGCTTTTACTATATAATGGAATAAAGGAGGAGGTTTTCATGACAATACAAGAAAAGGCTGAATTAATACTCAAGGATATAAAGAAAGAAAAAGGAAACAACCCTATACAGATATTTAAAAGAATTGTAGATCATGGCTATATCAATATTCATGGACCAGAACATCACATTTTAGATGGAGCATGTTTGCTCGTTGCATTTAAAAATGCAGGTGGTGAAATTGATTTAGATGATGCATTAAATAAAATTATGATAGAAGGATTGAGAATGCCTGGTGCTATGTGTGGTTTATGGGGTGTATGCGGTGCAGTCACATCACTTGGTGCAGCATTATCACTCATTGATCATACAGGACCATTATCGCTAGATGGTACCTGGGGAGACCATATGGAATTTACTTCAAACGCATTAAAGAACTTAGGTGAAATCAATGGGCCTAGATGTTGTAAAAGAGACGCAATGATTTCATTTAAGAATGCGATTGATTATATCAATGCACATTATGATGTTACTTTAGAATATGAACATCCATCTTGTCACTATTCAAAACTGAATAAACAATGTATAAAGGAGAGATGTCCTTATTATGGATAAAAAGAAAGTTGCATTTATATGTGTTCATAATTCATGTAGGAGTCAGATAGCTGAAGCATTAGGACATTATCTCGCATCTGATGTTTTTGAAAGCTATTCTGCAGGAACAGAAACAAAAACGGTCATTAATCAAGATGCTGTTCGTATAATGAAACAGATGTATGGCATAGATATGGAAGATGCGCAGTATTCTAAACTTATAAATGATATTCCAAAACCAGATATTGCGATTTCTATGGGATGTAATGTCGGATGTCCATTCATAGGTAGACCTTTTGATGATAACTGGGGTTTAGAAGATCCTACAGGTAAAAGCGATGAAGAATTCGTGTATATTATCAAAGAAATTGAAAGTAAAATATTAGATTTAAAGGATAATTTAATGAACTTGTAGGATTCATTATGAAAACTATTTCTCGCTTATTCTCTCTCATATTATGTGTGCTGTTGTTGCTTATAACTATTGTAATATGGAATAGCACATTAAAGTGGGAGGAACGAGTGCTCCAGTTGAAATTGCCTATCTCTATTCGATTCCTTTTTTGATTGGAATTGTCTTGTATCTGATTGGTGTATTCTATTTAAAAAAAATCACGTTAATTTATGTAATGTATAATCATAAGGAGATGTAATTATGGATAAAATTAAAAAGAACTGGATCTATTATCTCATTATTTTCATTACTTTCTATCTTATTCCAATATTAATTAAAGATACAGGAAGTGGTATATTTATTCTACTCATTGTCATTCCTCTTATAACACTGTTCACTTCCATTATTTATGGATTAAGCAATAAATTTGATTTCATTTACCCTCTTATTGCCGCAATTCTGTTTATTCCTACATTATTCATATATTACAACACTTCAGCATGGGTCTATGTTATTGCCTATTCTATGATTGCTCTCATAGGAGAACTATTAGGTAAAACACTTCAAAGAAAATAATAATTCTCTTGCCTTGAAGTTCACTTTAGCCTTTAAGCTATTCTTATAGGAAAGGAAGGATGTTATGAGTAAAAAAGTCGTTGTATTATCAACAAGTTTGAGAAGTAATAGTAATTCAGAATTACTTGCGAAAAGTTTTGTAGAAGGGTCAAAAGAATCTGGAAATGAGGTAGAATATATCTCACTTAAAAATAAAGATATTCGTTTCTGTATTGGATGTCTTGCATGTCAAAAACTAGGACATTGTGTCATTAAGGATGATGTTACGGATATTATGGATAGTGTACTTTATGCTGATGTTGTTGTATGGGCTACACCTATCTATTATTATGAAATGAGTGGTCAGATGAAAACTCTTATTGATCGTCTCAATCCAATGTATTCTAAAGATTATAAGTTCAGAGATGTATATCTTCTTGCGACAGCTGCAGAAGAAGGAGACGAAGTCTTTGAAAAAGCTATTACTGGACTAAATGGATGGATTGACTGCTTTGAAAAGACATCTATTAAAGGTACTGTACTTTGTGGTGGTGTCTCTAGTGGTGGAGATATATCTAGTAATGATAAGCTTAAAGAAGCCTATAATCTAGGTTCTCATGTATAAGGCAGACATTGTGATATTTGATTATACAATTGCTGCACCATTTATCTTACCTGCAGGAACTGATACAATTATTAAATGCGCACTTGCGAAATGGACAGGTCTTGCCTTTAAAATTCCGTGTACCTCATTAGAAGAATGTAAGAGTAAAGATGAACTAAAATAAACAGGCAGCTATTTCTTATTTGGGAGAGATGAAGCGACCAATAAAGGTATTGTCTATATTGGGCAGGCAGGAGTGCGTAAGAATGGTAAAGGTATAAGACAATTAGATGAAGAACAATAAGCATGAACACATGATGTTCATGTTTTTTTTGTTAGTTATAACTAATATATTAATTGTGATATCTATTTCATAGTGATATACTGAATCTGTAAGTTAGTACTTACTAACAAAGAGGTAATATCATGAGAATACTTATATACGGTTCAGGGGTTATTGGTTCTTTATATGCAGTTTTGTTGAAAGAAACAGGGTATGATACAACTATTTATGCAAGAGGACATAGACTTGAAGTCCTTCAAAATCAAGGACTCCTTTATAAGAAAAATAATATAATCAAAAAAGTAGATATCAAGGTCATTGATCACTTACAAGATAATGATATATATGATTTTATTTTTTTAACTGTTAGAGAAAATCAATTATATCAAGCACTGAAAGAATTGAAATCTAACAAAAGTAAAACCATTATCACAATGGTTAACTCAATAGATAATTATGAAAAATGGGAAAGTATTGTAGGAAAAGGAAAAATATTACCTGCTTTCCCAGGTGCTGGAGGCTCTATCACAAATAATATACTTGATGCATCACTTACTCCAAGAATCATACAACCCACTACTTTTTCTGAAATAACTGGAAAAAAGACAAATAGGACACAGCGGCTCTCACAAATATTTAAACATTCATGCATACCTTTCCAGCAGGTCAATGATATGCATATATGGCAGTTATGTCATATTGGGATGGTTGTACCTCTTGCGAATGCTTATTATCAAACAGAACATCCTGAATCCGTAGGACAAGATAAAGTGATAATGAAAAAAATAGCGAGAGAGCTTAAAGATAATTTCAAGATCTTATATGATAACCTTCATACATTATCACCTTATAAAATGAATATTTTTTTGAATACCCATAATCTGCAGAAACAGTCTTTTTTATCTTTGTTTGTTCTTTGTTTCTAATACTGTTTAAGAGGAACTTATTAAAGACGTGTTTATAGCATACCTGTGGTTTGTGGGTATTCAAAAATATTTTTAGAATTTTACCAATACCAATACTTACATATATTTTATCACAGGCTTATAAAAGTCGTTTTGGACATACATTTATGTATCAACATGCAATAAAAGCACCAGATGAAATGAAAGAACTACATAACCAATTTTATTCTTATATTAAGAAATGGAGATTATGAATATGACAAACGAAGAATACAAACAATTATCAATCAAAGAATTTACTGAAGCAGCTAAAAGATATGAAGGTGATCATGCAGGTCTCTATGAAATGTGTAAGAAGGATTATCCAGATATCTTAGAAGAATTAGAGAAAGAATCATTCATAGATTTACTTGATGCAGGATGTGGTCCAGCACCTATGATTTCTTTATTATCAGAAAAATATCCAGATAGACATTATACAGGTCTTGATCTTACACCAGCTATGATTGAAGAAGCTAAAAAGAAGAATATTCCAAATGCAGTATTTGTAGTAGGGGATTGTGAGAATTTCCCTTTTGAGGAAAATTCATTTGATGCCATTATATGTTCTATGAGCTTTCATCATTACCCTAATCCACAAGCATTTTTCAATAGTGTAAAAAGATGCTTACCTCCAAAGGGTAGATTAATACTTAGAGATGTTACTAGTGATAATAAACCACTTGTATGGCTGATGAATAAAATTGAAATGCCTCTCGCAAACTTGTGTGGTCATTGAGATGTTCAGGTTCCTACAAGAGATCTTGTTTATAAATGTTGTAAAAAAGAGAATCCTAAAATAAAAGATGAAATGGCTGTATCAATAGTCAAACAATTAGATTATGACTTTTCTCAAGCAGATCAAGATAAAACAATGCGTTCTGGTGTGATTGCAAGAACAATTGTATTAGATAAGATGGTAGATGAATATTTAGATAAACATAAGAATACTATTGTGATTAATATTGCATGTGGTCTTGATACAAGGTGTTATCGTATGAAAGGCAAATATATACGCTGGTATAATCTAGATTTACCTGAAACGATAAATATAAGAAAACAGTTTTTACCAGAAACAGGACCTATCTATCAAATCGCGAAGTCAGCTATGGATGAAACCTATACAAATACTATTCACAATGAAGGAGAAGACGTTCTAGTAATCATAGAAGGATTGACTATGTATTTAACTGAAATTGATATTAAGAAAATCTTTTCTATTATCGAACATGCATTTTCAAATGTCACAATAATGGTTGAAGTGATGTCACCTTTTATGGTGAAGCACATTAAAGAAAAATCAATAGAAGGCAGTCATGCAAAGTTTACATGGGGTATAAAAAATGGGAAAGAACTAGAAAAACTTACCCCTTCATTTTCTTTTCTAAAGGAAGTAAGTCTTGTAGAGGAATGAAGCAATTGATGCCTATATATCATGTTTTAGGTACGATTCCTTTTGTTTCTCATGTATCTAATAAAATAATTGTGTTAGAAAAACACATTTGATAAAGAGATGATCATAATGAATAAAAGACATTTTTATACAGAAATGGATGGGTTCTATGGTGTTTATTGGTAGTGTAAGAAAGAATCAGACTGTGCAATGATTGGTGATGATGCAGAAGACTATTTAGCCCGTACTTCTGTAAAATTGCTCCATAAGCTTGGTTTAAATGTGTTGACTATGTCTCCTGCAAAAAAAGGATTATGGAGATTATAATTATCCATTAGATCGTATAGAGAAAGCTATAAGATGGTTAAAAACATCCGGTAATCAAAAGATAGGAATTGTCGGTGCCTCGACCACAGGAACTCTCGCTTTAACAGCCGCTTCTTATTTTGAAGATATCACACTCACAAATTGCAATGTGCAATAGAATAGGACAAGAGAGTGAAATGAACTTTTCTGGAGAATCCATAGTAGTCAATCAAAATGGTGAAGCTATTAAAAAAGTAGGTGATCAGGAAGAAATCATATATGTTGATATTAATTTATCTAACTCCAAGAAAATAAGAGAAAGTAGACCCTATACACAGCTAAGAAGAACTAAATTTTATAGAAAAATTATCTTGCCATAAAGTAAGGTTTAGCCTCTATACTTGTAGTAAGGAGGTTTATTACTATGGGTAAAATATTAGTTGCTTATTTTAGTGCAAGTGGTGTTACAAAGCATGCGGCTGAAGAAGTTGCAAAGGTGGCAGGAGCTAATCTATATGAAATCAAACCAGAAGTTCCGTATACAAAAGCAGATCTTGATTGGATGAATAAGAAGTCTAGAAGCAGTATTGAAATGGAGGATAAATCTTTTCGTCCTGTCATTATTAAAGATAATCTAGATGTATCAAAATATGATCATATTTACTTAGGTTTTCCTAAAATGGAGTACAGTTTATAGTAGTGTATAGCGTGTACCAAGTTATAATTATGGGGTTGAAAATAACAGTATACACAGATAATGTGGAAAAATGTGTATGACGTTTATATAGAAAATAACATTGAAAAAGAAATTCAAGAATGGGTAAATTCATTAAATTTAAAATAGAATAATAATTACATGAGTGACAGAAGATAAGAATCTGAATTCCCTGTCACTTTTATATTATTTGATAAGAAAAAAGAACTGGTTTATATCCGATAAGAATATAGACTGGTTCTTATTTTTAATATGCTATTATATACACAGGGAGTCGGGGAATGTCGAACTATAGCAAGCCGGAAAAGAAAGCATTGATATCGGTATGAAAGAGTTTTGCAAGTGCAACTAATTCAGATGCCTTAATGTTCATGCGATTTGTTTCCAGTTTGGCATAGGTACTTTTGGTGATGGAGATACCCATAAGATTTAATTTTGCAACTACTTGGTCTTGAGTCATATTGTTTTTATATCGAATTGCTTGGATATTTTTACCAATATCCATATCTGGTCTAATCTTTTGCATAATGATGAACTCCCCTTATAAAATAAAAAGTTTCGTAATACAGAAACATATATATTGATTCTAAAGAATTTAAATTTTATAATGTTTCGTAATAAGGAATTATTTTTAACAGGAAGAGGTAAAAGTATAATGGATGTGGAGATGGAAAAGAGAAAATTTTTAAATCTATGTGGCAAAAGAGATCGAGCATTATTGTCAGGTGAAAAAAGAATGACATTGGGGGATATGGAACGATTGACATATCTGACAGAATTTTTTGAACTGGAGAACTATGGAATCGCCTTATGGAAAGAATTTGGTGATGATGTAAAAGAGCCATTTGAAGCGATGATGAAAATGTTAGATGAGCCGGAGTGCATAGAAGATCGATGGCTTGATGACGAAGCAAAAGGGGAAAAGTGGTTGTTAGAATTTCAGGAACTGGCATTAACGGAAGAATACAGGGAATGGATTCGAAATTATATCGATAAAAAATATGAAGAAAGAGGATTACCATATCCGACAGGAGCAGACTTCGATTAAGAGGTCTGCTTTTTTCTGGTCTTTTGGGAGGTGATAAGAGGTGGAAGTAAGTATTTATGAACTCTTGGCGGCAGCAAGAGAATCGGCTAAATCTGATTATATAAAAGGGGACAGCATTTTGTGTGAGAAGAGATTTCATCCAGATACCCATTACATGGTAGAAATGGAGCTGTTAGGAAATGATAACAAGCTGGGAGAAAAGGGGAATTACATACGAAAGTTTCTGACAGAACCGGAGTATCTTCCCATTTTACAAAAGCAGGAAAAACACCTCATAAAAATAAAAAGACAGGCGATTGTTCAAAAAGGAAACTTGCGATATATCCCTCCCCCGGACAGGCTGGACCGCCGCCGGGAGAGGGATATTTTATAACCGGCTGGGAAGGAACAGTAGTGTTCCTCTGGCGATAGTGGTATAAAAAAGCCAGATTTTCCGCAGGTTTTGGGACGCTGGAACATGGAAAAGTGTTCACGAATGGCACTTTTGCAACAATCCGTTGCAGCAGTGAAAGCATTTTTGACCTTACGTTAAACAGAAAAATGAAAGGGTGTGATTGTGATAATCATAGGAATTGATCATGGCTATTATGCCATTAAAACAAGACAAGTGTCTTTCCCAAGTGGAATTATTGGGTATGATTACGAGCCGTATACCATGCAGAATGTTCTGCAATATCAAGGAAAGTATTATGTCTGCGGTACGGGAAGACAGACGCTGGTAAAAAATAAAACGTCAAATGATAATTATTATCTGCTGACGTTGGCAGCCATTGCAGAAGAAATCAAGCATCGGAAAGCGGAACGAAAGACAGAGGTAATTCTGGCTGTCGGACTTCCGCTTTCAAGTTTTGGAAGAGAGAAACAGGGATTCAGGGAGTATCTGTTGCGGAAAGAGCAGCCAGTGCGATTTTTATATGAAAGTGAGTTATATGAGATAACAATAAAAGATGTGAAACTGTTCCCACAGGGATACTCTGCGCTTGCTCTGCATCCAGAGTATCTGAAGAATGAACCGTCTGTTCTGCTTGTTGATATTGGTGGCTGGACCGTTGACCTTATGAGGCTGGACAATGCTGTTCCGAATGCAGCAACGTGCAGAAGTCTGGAACTTGGAGTAATCCGATGTATTGATGAGACAGCAGAACAAGTGCGTAGAAATACCGGACTGTCTGTGACAGAAACTCAAATTGAGCGTGTGCTTCGGAGGGAATCTTGCAGTATGGCAGAGGAGGCCAGACGGATCATACAGGAAAACGGACGGAAATATATAGAAAGAATACTGTCTGCGGTGACAGAATCCGGGTTTGATCTCCGGGCAGTACCCACCGTATTTATGGGGGGAGGCTCCGCAATTTTAAAACGCCACGTGACCGCACAGGACGCGATTTGCCGCCCCGTTTTTATAGAGGACGTCCATGCCAACGCAACAGGGTATGAACGGATTGTAGAGCAGATGTGGACGAGATGACACGCCCGGTATATTCGTTCCGCCCGAACCTGAAAAATCCAGAACACCAGAGAGCATGGGAGAAATTTCAAAGTGTTCCAGAAGGGCAGAAAAGCCAGTATCTGGTTCAGGCAATTCTGGAAAAAGAGGATCGGAAATGGATGGAAGAAGTCATTCAAAAGACGATAAAAGAAAGTGTTCGGGAATTAGGAATATGTGGCACTACGGAACAATCGACAACGAAACTATCATCGGAAGAAATACCAGATCAGATGATGGATTTTCTATCTCAAATGGAAAATTTGTAAAGGGGGTGAGGCCTATGATTGCACGATACATACATTGTTGGATCTGCTAGGGGTAAGGCAAGAAATGCATCGATATCTTTGGTGGGTATTGTGAATAGCTTTCCATGCGGCTTTGGAGTATGTTGTGTGTAGCAAAAGTGAAAGGAGAAAGGTTATGGCAGAGATGAAAAATATCTGCGGAAAGATCCCGATGGACTTACATGAGAAAGTAAGAGAAGAGATTGAACTCACAGAAAGCAGCACACAAAAATTTTTACAACAGGTCATTGAAGAACATTTCAACAGAGTGGAAGGAAAAGGAGAAATAAGCATGGGAGCAGTAAGAACAGTAGCAGTACAGGTATCAGAGGAATTATTCCAGAGATTAAAAGTAGTCATCGGAAAGAAACACATGAAACAGAAAGACTTCTTAATTCAGATTATAGAAGAAGCACTGGAAAAGGTAGAGGTCGAATGGCAAAGCAAAGAGCAGCCTGAAGAATCCGAACAGACAACTGGAGAATTGGGAACAGAAGAAACTCAACCGGAAGAAAGAACTGAGCCGGAAAGGGAAAGTGAACCAGAAGAGGAAGCCGAACCGGATGGAGAAAGTGAACCGAAAGAGGAAAACAAACCAGAAGGGGAAAGTGAACCGGAAGAGGAAACTGAACCAGAAGGAGAGACTGATCCGGAAGAATCCAAAGCAGAAGAACCAACAGAATGGTAACCAATTGATACAGAATAACGAAGGGCGGTATGAGAGATCATGCCGCCTGTTTTTATCAGCAAAAAGGAGGTTGATAGCCGCAACCATTCAATTTTTTGATCTCTTTAGCGGAATCGGGGGATTCCGTGAAGGCTTAAGACGGGCAGGAAACTTTGTCTGTGTCGGACATTGTGAGGTGGATACTTATGCGGATAAGAACTACCGATTGCTGTTTGACACAGAAGGGGAGTGGTATTGTAGTGATGCAAGAACAATTGAACCAGAACGAATGCCAGATTTTGATTTACTCTGTGCAGGATTTCCTTGCCAGGCATTCTCTATCGCCGGAAAGCGAGAAGGATTTGCTGACGCAAGAGGAACTCTCTTTTTTGAAATTGCCCGTATTCTTGAAGCTAAAAGACCCTCGTATTTTATCCTTGAAAATGTTCCCGGTTTGTTATCGCATGACAAAGGCCGGACGTTTTGCACCATCCTCAGTACGCTTTCTGAACTGGGGTACCATGTCGAATGGAAAGTGCTTAACAGCAAGGATTTCGGAGTCCCCCAAGCAAGAAAACGGGTGTATATTGTCGGATATCTTGATTTCCGATGTGCCGGAAAAGTATTACCTGAACCAGAAACAAATGGAGCAGCTCTTGTTCAAATACGGGCAGGAAGTCAGGGGAAAAGAGTCTACAGTCCAAAAGGATTAAGCTGTACCCTGACATCACAAGCCGGAGGAATGGGTGGAAAGACAGGATTATATGATGTGGGTGTTCCAATTAAAGAAAATACAAAGCTCGGCTACAAACTTGCAAGAGAGGGTGACAGTATTGATTTAGGCTATGCGAATCTCAACAGCAGGAGAGGAAGAGTCGGACATCAGATAGCACACACCCTGACCACAGGTATCCAACAGGGAACACTTCATTTTGTAGATTTGTCTCCGCCACCACTGGTAACTGAAGAATGCAGAAGCCTTAATACCCGACAATGCGGAATCCACAAATACAAAGGAGAATGTTCCGGTGTATTAAGGGAAGAAGGGGCAAGAGCAGTCCTTACACCAGCCAAAGAAAATGTCCGTCAGAATGGCAGACGCATGAAAGAACCAGAAGAACCGATGTTCACAATTACTGCAACCGATCGTCATGGCATCTTGTATCACGGCAGAATAAGAAGGTTAGTTCCGAGGGAATGTTTGCGTCTGCAGGGTTATTATGACTGGCAGATTGATAAGATCATAGACTGCACTTCTGACGCACAGCTTTATAAACAGGCTGGAAACGGGGTGACTGTCAATGTTATCGAGGCAATTGGCAACCTATTACAAAAGGCAGACTCCGAACTCAACGAACAGGAAGTGTCTGAGAAAGGAATCCATTAGGCATGATCGGTATAAAAGACCAATACTTTGGCACAGAAATCGAAATGACAGGGATTACCAGACAACGTGCTGCAGAAGTTGTTGCTGAAATGTTTGGAACGGAAGCATATTATGACGGCACTACTTACGGAATCTGGTCAGTGATAGATTTGGAAGGAAAAAAGTGGAAATTTATGTCTGATGGAAGCATTTATACACAACGGAAAGTATACGGTCGAATTGTAGACGCAGGCAGAGAATATTCAACAGAAATGGTATCTCCGAAATTATCCTATGATGAAATGGGAAAGTTACAGGAAGTAGTACGCTGTCTGCGACGGCATGGCGGTTTTGTAAATGAGTCCTGTGGTCAGCATGTTCACATAGATGCATCGAATCATACACCGCAGAGTCTGAAAAATGCGCTGACAATTATGTATGCAAAGGAAGATATCCTGTTCAAAGCACTGAAAGTGCAGGAAAGAAGAGCAAATAGTTATTGTCAGAGGGTGCGACCGGAGGTATTGGAGAAAATCCGAAAAATACCAAATAAATCAATCACTATGGACCGTGTAAGAAATGTATGGTATGGAGGCAGGGATGGAAGTCATACCCATTATGATCATACCCGTTATTATGCTCTAAATCTTCATGCTGTGTTTTCCAAGGGAACTTTGGAATGGCGCTGTTTTGAAAGCACACTACATGCTGGAAAGGTAAGAGCAAACATTACACTGGCATTAGCCATTTCCGCACAGGCGATCAATCAGAGATCCACCCAGATGAAAAAGACACCGATCTCAGAAAACCCGGCGTTTACATTCCGAACGTTTTTGTTGCGGCTCGGATTAATCGGAGAAGAATATAAAAATGTACGGAAACATCTGCTGGCAAATCTGGAAGGTGATCTGGCATGGAGATATGACAAAAGCACGTATGAGTGTCTGAAGAAAAATCAAAGGACGGAAGAAGTCAGATAGAGGTGAGAAAAATAGAAGAGAGATATTATTTTGCATATGGAAGTAACATGAACCTGGGGCAGATGAGATTCCGCTGTCCGGATGCGGAAGTGGTTGGAAATGTCCGGCTGGAAGATTACCGGCTGGCATTTCGTGGCAGAGCTCCGGGAAATGGCGTTGCAACTGTGCTTCCGGAAAAAGGAAGCTATGTGGATGGAGTCTTATGGAAGATCACAGAAGCTTGTGAAAAGAATCTGGATTTTTATGAAGGATTTCCGAATTTTTATGGGAAAGAAACCATTCAGGTAAAGTAAAATGGTACCCATAAGGAGGACAACAACCTGACAGTTGTGATACCCACCTTGTGGGTATCTTTTTTTCATTTCGT
>NZ_RCYB01000047.1 GCF_004168205.1 Catenibacterium sp. co_0103
ATTTTTTCTAAATTATTCAAACTTGTTTTTAAGTTTGTCTTTTTTTATACGTTTTGATTGATTTTTGTTTCACACTTCCTCCTTGATTAACTGTTCTATGAATGAGATGACACGTTCTACATTCTTTCCATCCTGATATTTAAAAAACTTAGTCTTAAATCGTTTAATATCATAACGTTCATTAGAATGTATTGCATCTCCTAATTCATCTTCATTATAACATAATGGACCAGGCATTTCCTTCTTATAGTCTACAAAACATCCTAAATGATGCATATATTCCTTTAAATCAGGCACATAGAAATACATTGGCTTATTTAGAATAGAATAATCAAAGATAATAGAAGAAAAATCAGAAATAAGCGCATCACTCACAATAAATAAATCATAAGTATTCTCATGACTCATATTAAGTATACGTTCATCTTCTTCAATCGGGATATTATGCATAAGTGGATGATATTTATAAAGTAGAACTGTATCTTCATCCAGCAAAGACATAAGCTTCTTTGAATCAAAATCAACTGCTTTAAATCCTTTATAAATATTTCCTCTAAATGTAGGTGCATAAAGTAATATCTTCTTATTTTTTAATTTTGGATACTTGAGATAGAAGTTCTTTTTTGCTTCTTCTTTATATGTTTCATCAAATAAATGATCGACACGTGGCATACCTGTTACAAGTACGTTGTTTTTGTCTACAGAGAAAGCAAGAGAATAAGGTTCTACCCAATAATCACTATTCGCAATAACATAGTCATAGTTATTAATAGGATATTGTCTTTTAATCGCATTTCCAAACTTCTTAATAGCTCCTGTGGCATGCCATACTTCAATGACCTTAACACCTTGTCTCTTATAACGAGAGACAACATAGTTATTGTCATTAATGAGTACGATATGGGATGTATTAATCACAATAATCTGTTTAATGCAGTTAAGGAGATATAAGAAATCATTCCATACTGATTTTTTATCATAATGAATGAGTACTTTCTTAATAGAATAATGAGATGTATCAAGATGATTATAGATATCTAAGAAGTCATCTCTTAAAACATTGTCTTCTAATGAAACAAATGCAATTTGATTCTTTTTAATAGGAATAAGTGATACAAAGATGTTCACGAATGAAAGAATGATGTTTAATACGATTTTCTTAAGCCCCATGCTGTTCACCTAGTAGTATATCAATGACACGTTTGCTGGCATGTCCGTCTTCATGATTATTAAAACGTTCATTGAAGCCTTTTAAACGGTCATAATCAAAATCATGTATATGAATCTTCTCAAGTAGTGTATCTTCATTTTCTACCACATCTCCTGGAAGATCCTTATAAATATCTAAATAGAAACCTCTTAATTCATCACGATAGTTTTCTAAATCATACATATAGAAATAGATTGGTCTTTTTAATATTGCATAATCAAAGAAGACACTTGAATAGTCAGTCACTAAGACATCCGCAATTAAGTATAAGTCTGCAATATCTTCTTGAGGATCTACATAATAAACGAAGTCTTTCACTTCATCTAAGTTAAAATCATTCACAATCAAATAATGAGGTTTAAATACAACAATATATTCATCCCCTAATACTTCCTGCCATTTCTTGAAGTTAACTTCTAGTTTAAATGTATAGCCCTTCATATTAAATGAGTTATCTCGCCATGTAGGTGCATAGAGTAAGATCTTTTTATCGTGAGGAAGATGCATTCTATTTTTAATAGTTTCTACATCTTCTTTTGTATAGTTAGATAATATATCATTTCTTGGGTAGCCTGTTTCAATCAATCTTTCCTTATTAATTCTAAAAGATGTTTGGAAGACTTCTGTAGTGAAGGCACTCGGAGAAATCATATAGTTGTATTTTGAGACATCATTATCATAAGTGGCACGCATTTCTTCTACAGACATACCAGAGCGATAGAATGTAGTTCCTTCTGGCACTTCAATATCATGAGCAAGCTTCTTTAAAGGTGTACCATGCCAAGTTTGTAAATAAATTTGGTTATCCTTCTTTAATACATATTTAGGAAGCTTACAGTTAGAAATCCAATACTTGCTTCTTGCAAGATAGAAGAAATAAGGAATACTGAAGTATTCTATGATCTTAGCATTAGGAATAGTGAGATTCTTTTCTTTATGATGCTTGATTGCATAGATACAGCGATAAGAGGCATATTCTTGATGTTCTGTTATATATTGATGGAGTGCTTTAGGGTTGTCTGTATAGCCACGTCCATGGAATGAAATGAATAATATTGTATGATCATCACACGGTATAAAGCGATAAACGAGACGATATAATAAACGAATCAGTTTACCTAATATTTTCTTAATTAGTTTCATGATGAAGTTCTCCTTTATTAGGGTCTATTATAGTGAGAATGACTGTTCTAGTCAATCAAACCAATAAAAAGAAAAAGCTTCCTGTAAAGGAAAGCTAATTCTTTTCAAATACTGTTTCAACAACTCTCTGTGAAGAATGACCATCTTCCCAACCACAGAACTTGTCATAGAATGTTACATAGCGCTCTGCATATTTTTCAGTGATTTCATCCATATGCTTAATTGTATCAATAACTTCATCTGTAGTGAATACAAGTGGGCCTGGAAGTTCTTCTTCCATATTAATATAGAAGCCTCTTAATACATCACGATATTTATCTAAGTCATATGTATAGAATAACATTGGACGTTTGAGGTTCGCAAAGTCAAAGAAAACACTTGAATAGTCAGTAATAAGAATATCACTCATCAAATAGATTTCAGTAATATCATCATACTTACTTAAATTAAACGCAAAACCATCTAAACCAGTTAAATCAAGTACATCCGCAATATAATAATGTGTTCTTAGGATAATGACATATTCATCACCTAGTTCTTTTCTCATTTGCTCAAGATTTAATTTTAACTGGAACTTATAGGCACCATTACCATAATATTCATCATCTCTCCATGTAGGGGCATAGAGAATGACTTTCTTATCTAGTGGAATACCAACCTTTTTCTTTAATTCTTTCGCAATTTCTTCTTTATGAGGATCAGATAGTAAGTCATTTCTAGGATAACCTGTATCTAACATCGTATCTCCTTCATCCTTATACATAAAGCAACTCTTGAATATTTCACTAGAAAATGCATTAGGTGCAATGAGATAGTCCCATTCCTGTTTCTGACGATAGAACTGTGCTTTATATGTAGGAGAAGCTGCAGTCACTTCTTCCTGGTCAAAGGCTAGACGTTTAAGTGGTGTGCCATGCCATGTTTCTAGGAAGACCTGTCCTTCTCTTTTACGATACCATAATGGCTGTCTTGTATTAAATACGAAGTATTTACATACAGCAAGATAGTAAGCATATTTACGTGTCATACGTTTAACAACTGTTCCACCATATGGGAGTTTTGTCTTCGTGTCATTAAGTACCCAGACAAATTCATATTGTCCAGGGAAGTTCTTAGCCAAATATTCATAAATATATTTTGGTGAATCTGCATAACTTGCCCCACGGAATGTTTCAAACATAATAAGATTTTTCTGAATAGGTTCATTCTTATATTTATGTCTATATAAGTACTTATTCATTTCATTCTTATTCTTAAAGATCTTCTTGGCTTTAACACCAGCTAAGTGAGCTGCAATGATTTTTTGTGCTTTCTTTAAGTCGTGATTCATACATGCTTTAGAAAGACTACGACGATAAAGTGATTTCTTTAATAGTTCTGGTTCTATGTGAGTTAGAACTTTAGCCATTGTATCAAAACGTGTTGTTCTCCATTTATCATCTTCACTTCTTCTGACTTTCTTAGCAAAGAAACTAGTAAAGTAGTTAGCCATCTTCGCATTAATATAATAATGAATAGATGGATAATCCTTAGAAATCTCTAAGCAATAGTTATGCGCTTCAATAAATTCATCAAAGCGACCATCAGGATCCTTAATCTGGGATAAAGCAGGACGACTGATTGGGTCATTATGTTTACGTTTGACTAGAATAGCATCTTCTACAAAAGAAACATCGTTTGTATATTTCAATAGTCCAACTACAAATGGTGCATCTGTATACCAGAAGAATTCTTCTTTAAAAGAAATATGATTGTCTTCAATAAGTGAACGTTTAATAAGAAGGTTTAAGCATGATACATTTCTTAATGCATGTCTTGTACGAATAAGAAGATCAATCTTGAACTGTTCTGGTTCATTGTCATAAACATGTTCTTCTTGTTTTCTTTCCACTTTTTCAAGACGATCATGATCCTTGTCTTTTAAGTTTCTTTCAATATTTGTTTCATCGCTCATTGTTTCAAAAACCTGTTTTTTAAACCATGAAACCATTCTTTTACCAGCAACAACTTGATTATTAGATTTTTGTGCTTCTTCTATTAAAGCATTTAGACAGTTAGGCAATACATAGTCATCACTATCTAAGAAATAAACATAATCTCCCTTAGCAAGATTAAGACCCATATTTCTCTTTTTACCTACTGTTGCTTCACCAGACTCAATAAGAGTAATAGGTAAATCATATTTGTGGATCTTATCCTTTACATCTTCAATAGCATCTACTACTAGAAGCACTTCATAATCAGTCAAATTCTGATCCTTGATACTTTCTAAGCAGTCAT
Source organism: Catenibacterium sp. co_0103 (assembly GCF_004168205.1). Classification (GTDB taxonomy): domain Bacteria; phylum Bacillota_I; class Bacilli_A; order Erysipelotrichales; family Coprobacillaceae; genus Catenibacterium; species Catenibacterium mitsuoka_A. The sequence continues at coordinate 4,634 of NZ_RCYB01000047.1, forward strand.
ATAAATAATGTATATAACGATTAAATGGTATGATAATTGATAATTTCATAACTTTACTTCCTTTCTCTATTTAAAAGGGCAGGTTCCCCTGCCCTTTGTTTATCTTGTCTTAATAGCAGCAAAGAGCTTATCACCTAGTGTACGATGAGAATTTGGAATCACACGCTTTGCGAATTTCTCATCACGTACTTTCCTTTTCTCTTTTGCGGATAAATGATTGTAGTACTCTACATAGTCAGCATAATGATCACATACTTCATCAATATCACCATATTCACGAAGCATACCGCCTTCAATCCACATAGCACTATCACAAAATGATCTTACCTGTCTTAAGTTATGTGAAATAAAGATAATTGTTTTACCCTGTTCTTTTAATTCAGTCATCTTATTCAGACACTTTTCAGCAAAACCTTTATCACCGACACTTAATGCTTCATCGACAATCATAATATCTGGATCAAGACAAAGGTTAATTGAGAAACCAAGTCTCGATTTCATACCTGATGAATATTTCTTTACAGGCTGGTAAAGGAAGTCACCAATTTCTGCGAAATTAATAACACCTTCTTTAATCTCTTCAATACGCTTTTTAGAAAGGCCTAATAAAGCACCCTTTAATTCAATATTCTCCAGTCCTGTCAACTGTGCATTTAATCCAGTATTAATAGCAATCAAAGCCTGTGTCCCATTTACAATGATTTCGCCTTCATCAGGATCACAGATTCCTGCAAGAATAATGGACATAGTTGATTTACCAGAACCATTTGTTCCTAGAATACCTACAACTTGTCCTTTCTTGATTTCAAAGTTTAAATCCTTGAGGGCATAAAACTTGACATCGCTTTTTTTCTCTTTAGATCTTAGTTCATATATTTTAGAAGCATGACGTGCTTCAATTGCGATATTTGAATCCATAATGCCTCCTAAATAAAGTCTACAAACTTAGATTTGAATTTATACATAATACAGCTTCCAAATATAAATAAGAAAACCGTAATAGCCCAGAAACAGAAAGCAGAATATTTATAATACATAATTCCACGATGATAGAAGAAACAGTCACGATAGCCCTGAACAATATAATAAATAGGGTTAGTTAACATGATTCTCTGTAGAATAGATGGAAGGTTCTTTACATTCCATAGGATTGGAGTCATGTATAATAATAAACGCATAATAGCAAGCACTAACTTTCTTGTATCACGTGCAAGCATATTGAGAACAGATGTTGTCATTGATAAAGAAATAGAGAAGACAACACCGCAGAAACAATAATAAATAAGTCCTATCCAATGTAATGATGGATAATAACCAGCAAAACAGAATAATATTGTCAATATACACATCAAGCAGAAGTGGTCAAATAGTTTAGATAATACTACTGTTGCTGGAAGGACACTGACTGGGAATTTCATTTTAGTAATAATATTTATTTTAGAGAAGATAGCATTACATCCTGCAGTAATACATGGAGAAATAAAGAACCATACAACCATACCTCCAAGCATCCACCAGATATATTCAATACCATCTACTGACTTACGATTTAATACTAATCCAAATACAAACCAATATGTTAATACCTGAATAATTGGATTCGCAAAGTTCCAGAATAAACCTAACTTTGAATCACGCATGTCAGCTAGTACTTCATATTTCGAAATAGAATAAATACGAAATAAGTTCTCGCTGTTTTCTTTGATTACATATTTTACAGCCTCTAACACGTTGGATCCTCCTTAATAATCTATCTTAATATTTATACAGCATTATACTTCAAAAAGCAATATTAGCCTTTTTTATTATACTTTATTTATACGTAAAAAAAAAGGAGGGATATCCCCTCCTAGATGAATTATTTAGTCATCCAGCTTTCATCATGTGGATCAACTTTCCATGCTTTTAGCTTTTCTAATGCTTCTTCTTTAATGTAGTTATGTTCTACAGCAACAGGAAGAAGAGCATCATAGTTAGATAAAGTTACGAAATGACAATCCTTATCTGCGAAGTTCTTGATAGAATCCTTTAAGCCATAAGTGAAGATAGCAACTAGTCCTAATACTTCACATCCAGCTTCTCTTAATGCATCTACTACTTCTAAAGAAGATCCACCAGTAGAAATTAAGTCTTCTACTACTACAACCTTCATACCTTCTCTTACAGCACCTTCAATACGGTTCTGACGTCCATGAGACTTATTTGAACCACGTACATATCCCATTGGTTTATTTAAGATATCAGCCACTAATGCAGCATGTGCAATACCAGCAGTTGAAGTACCCATTAATACTTCACAATCAGGATAGTTTTCCTGTACTAATTCAGCTAAACCTTTTTCGATATCGTTTCTTACTTCTGGATAAGATAAAGTTAATCTATTATCACAATAGATTGGTGATTTAATACCTGAAGCCCAAGTAAATGGTTCATCAGGGCTTAAGAATACAGCCTTGATACTTAATAAATCTTTCGCAATTAATTCTTCTCTACTCATTATTATTCTCCTTGAAATTGATTAAATACTTCTTTATAAGCAGCTACTGGATCAGCTGCCTTAGTAATTGTACGACCTACTACAATATAGCTAGAAGTCATATCTTTAGCCATGGCTGGTGTAGTCACACGCTTCTGGTCATCCTTTGCATCACTTGCAAGTCTGATACCTGGAGTCACTGTTAAGAAGTCTTCTCCTACTGCATCATGAATACCTTTAGATTCTAATGGTGAGCATACAACACCATCAAGTCCTGCTTCTTTCGCATTCTTAGCCCATCTGATCGCGACATCCTGAATAGGTTCATGAATACCTAATTCATCATCTAGTACTTCCTGGCTTAAAGAAGTAAGACATGTAACTGCAATACATAAAGGACGATCCTTGCCCTTTTCTTCTTCTAGACCTTCAATTGCAGCCTGCATCATAGCCTTAGAGCCTGAAGCATGAACATTAACGATATCAACATCAAGACGTGCTAAGTTCTTCATAGCCATCTTTACTGTATGAGGAATATCATGTAATTTCAAGTCTAAGAAGATTGAATGTCCTCTTTCTTTGATAGCCTGAATGATTGCAGGTCCTTCTCCATAGAAGAGTTCCATACCTACCTTCACAAAGAGCGGTTCATCAAATTTATCTAGGAATTCAAGAACATCAGCTTTGTTTTTGAAATCGAGTGCAATAATTACTCTGCTTTTAGTCATAAACTACCCTCCAATTTTTTTATTCTCTATGAAGTATATCATAAAACATATAACCCTGGGAGATTTTTAAAAATATTATTATAAAAACTTAGCGGATGTTTTGGTGAATATATTGTAATAACCATATAAAAATGATATAAATTAAAAATGAAAGAATTTTATAAGGAGTGAATATTTTGAACAAATCTAAATCGATTGTTAAGCAGGCTTCTATCCTTGCACTCGCTGGTATACTTGTTCGTATTATCGGTGTCTTATATAGAAGTCCATTAACCGCTTTAATTGGTGATGAAGGAAATGGGTATTACTCTACAGCATATAACATCTATGCGATGGTATTACTTATTTCTTCTTACAGTATTCCTACAGCTATTTCTAAGCTAATCAGTGAGAAACTCGCTCTTCGTCAGTATAATAATGCCCGTAAGATTTTTAAATGTGCACTGATCTATATTGTTGTCGTAGGTGGATCTGCCGCCTTGCTTACATTTATCTTAGCGCCTTGGATTGTAACTGAGAATGCGGTATTCGCATTAAGAATTTTATGTCCTACTATTTTCTTATCTGGTTTAGTAGGTGTATTAAGAGGTTATTTCCAAGCTTATTCTACAACTGTTTATACATCAGTCTCACAAATTATTGAACAAATGTTGAATGCTGTTGTTTCTGTTGGTGCTGCTTACTTATTTATTCAGCCATATGCTAATAATCATACTTTACTAGCAAGTCGTGGTGCCGGAGGAAGTGCCTTGGGTACTGGATTTGGTGTTCTTGTCGCTCTTATCTATATGGTATGTGTATACCTTAGAAAAGGTAGACATATGATTGATGAAACAGATGCAGATCCTCGTGTACAATCAGGCAAAGCCATCTTCCGTTCTATTTTAAACATAGTCACACCAATCATCATTTCTACATGTATCTATAACCTAGTTTCTACTATCGATATGTTTATCTTCTATGGTATTATGCAGGCACGTGGTGTAGTCCTGATTGATGTTGTTAAACTCTATGGTGTTTATGCAGGTAAATTTGTTGTGTTGATGAATGTTCCTGTTGCCCTCGCAAGTGCCATGAGTACAGCTACTATTCCAGCTATTTCTAGTTCATATGCATTAAAAGATTTAAAAGAAGTACGTGCAAATATTAAAAATAGTACTTTTATTACTATGCTTATTTTAATTCCTGCTGCTGTGGGGATGGGGGTACTTGCTTATCCTGTAATGGGATTAATCTTCCCACAGCCTAAGACATTAAAGATTGCATCTACCGCATTGACTCTAGGTGCTCCTGCAATTGTCCTTTATGGTTTATCTACTTTATCTAATGGTATCTTACAGGCAATTGGGGCAGTTAAAGTCCCTTTAAGAAACGCAGCTAAAGCTTTAGTTGTCCATGTTGTCATTTTAGTATTAATGCTTGTATTAGTACCATCACAATTCCTAGATGTAGGTATTTATTTACTTGTTATTGGAACTATGCTTTATGCTTTACAGATGTGTGTAAGTAACCAATATGCACTTAATAAATTAGTAGGTTATCATGTTAATTTTAAGACAGCTGTCTTATTACCATTAGTTGCTTCTATTTTAATGGGTGCATGTGCCTATGGTTCATATTATCTACTTTTCAAGGTGTTCCACCGTGTCTTTATTCCACTTATTCTTGCAATAATAGTAGGTGTAGTTGTTTACTTCTTCAGTATTCTATTTATCTTCAAGGATCATTTAGAAATGTTGAGTGGTGTGCCTTATGTAGATAAGATTATTCGTAAACTATTTAAAAACAAAGCTTAAAAAAATCCAGACACCTTTGTCTGGATTTTTCTTACGCCTTCTTTTTATCGATTAAATCACATACATCTTTCATTGTATGAATAGACATTAATTCCTCATCAGAGAATTCAATTCCTAATTCTTCTTCTAAGTCCATAATTAAATCTACAACATCAAGAGAATCAATACCTAAATCTCTTAGGTTAGAATCTAATGTAAGTTCCTGGCCTTTTAATTTACTGCTTAAAGCTTCTTTGATTTTATCGAAATAATTCATGTTGTTCACCTCACAACACTAATTATAACGCAATTTTCCCCACAATTACAATATACTTGTCACATAATCAAAAAATGCATTAATAGCTGCTTCTTGTCGGCGATAATAAGTAGCACGGGAATAATATGTCTTCCACCAATGTTTATGTTCATAGAAATAGTCTTCTAGTATAATATGATAATACTCATCACCAATAATAGATTGAGATTTTTCTATAAATATAATTCGTTTAGTGAGTTCCTGTTTTAATTGTATTCTATGAAGTAAATAGTCTTCTTTAGAAGATGATGAAGTTTGATAGTAATCTTCATAGTTAATTGAAGGATATAAGTTAGCCTGGTTTAATGAGTTAAGTATATTTTTATCTTTCTCATATTGTTTAAGTAATAATCTAATGATTCTGATTTTTTCTTTCTTGTTCATAAAAAAAAAACACCTCCTATAGGTATATACCTTATATGAAGTGTTTTTTCTCATTAAATGATAAAAGATTGTTTAATATCTTCAATATCTTCTTCAGACATACCGATATGGTATAAATAAGCTTTGGCACTGCCATAGTGTTCTCTTAGATAATCTAAGAAGATCATCATATAACGTGGTGAAGATGTAAGGAAGTTTTCTGTATCTTCATCCATCATTTCTTTAAGTGCTTCTATGATTTCATGGTTATTGGCATAAGATTCACTATAGTCCTTAACGATATCATGATCGTAACATCCTACAAGTTCTAGTAATAATGCCGCAATAATACCTGTACGGTCTTTACCAGCACTACAATGGAATAAAACACCTTCATATAAATGATCCTTAAAGACATCAAAGACAGATTTGATCTGCTTCTGATGTGCTTCTAACATATAAATATAAACACCGCCAAGATCTTTATATTCTTTTACTTCACTTGGTACAACCTTAACGACTGCATCATCCATTAAATTGATTTCAATGTTTTCTACATCACGATAGTCTTTAAATGGTGATGGCTGTGCTTCTTTTTCAAAATCAGAACGTAAATCAATAGTCACACGTACACCATAATCATAAAGCTTTTCTAGATCTCCTTCAGTCACATTAGCGGGTGAAGATGCACGGATATAATGATGGCTTTTTGTATAATATCCTTCCTGTGTTTCATATCCACCTAGATCTCTTGTATTTGTCATCTTATCTAGAGCGATTAAACGCTCTTCACTTGTCATATATTGCATATTTACTCCTCAAAAGGTCTTACTCTTAATGTAACACCTATTTCATCTGTAATTTTCTGACATGCTTCAATCTTTTCTTCACCAATAATATCAACAACAGTTAATACAACATTTGGTACATAAGCCTTACATTTCTTTGCGAAATCAAGCATATCATCAAAAGAAGAAATACCAAACTTAGAACGTGTCAATTCTAGGAATTCTTCTTTTGTAGGGGCATTTAATGAGATAGAGACTGTATCAAAACGTCCTTTGTATTCTGGAGTGACATCTCTATCATAAATATCATTAGCTAAACCATTCGTATTAATACGAATCTTCATATCCTTCTTAACAGAACGGATATAATCAATGACTTCTTTGATATCATTCCATCTTTCCATTGGTTCACCAAATCCACAAAAGACAATTTCTTTAAAATCATTGAGATTGTATTTCTTAAACTCTTCAATAATCATTTCTTTAGAAGGTTCTTCTTTTAACCATAAAGAGTTATTTTCCATCATCTCTTTAGTTTGTCTTAAACAGAATGTACATGCACATGGACAACGATTTGTTGTATTCACATAGCATGTAACTCCTTTAGTAGAGTCTAAATGTGAAAGATCAATATAAGTATTTTTATAAAGTGTATATAAAATAGTCATGTTAGAAATCTCCTAATTCACTTAAATATTGTTCAAAGCATAAGCCATAATAAGTTGGTGTGCCTATTTCTTCACTATAGGCGATACATTGAGATGAGAATTCAGTTGCTTTTTTGACACATTCATAAAAAGAATGATTATTTAAATAGCCTCCCGCAATAACACTTGATACAACATCCCCTGTTCCACTACGATCTGGTCCAATACGATCCACAATAATACTTGACGTTTTACCATGATCATAAATGAAATTCATGATATGTGAGGCATCTATTGGTATTCCTGTTACTACAATCATCTGTGGTCCTTTTAATGAAAGTTCATGGCACATTTGACCTAGTTCTTCTTTAGAGGGAATGACTTCAGGATAGTTACGATCAAGTAGTGTTACTAGTTCTGTTAGGTTAGGTGTGAGAATATCTGCATAATGAACAAGGTTCTTCATACTCTCTGCCATTTCTTTACTATATGTCGCATATAAATGTCCATGGTCTCCCATCACTGGATCTACTAATACAAATGTTTCTTTACGTTTAAAGGATTGAATGAAATCAATAACAATTTCCACCTGCTCCTTTGAACCTAGAAAACCAGTCGCAATACCATCAAATTCTAGTTTCAAATCCTTATATGTCTGAATATATTCAGGCATATGTTTAGTATAATCATCAAAGTGATATACAGGAAACTGCGTATGGGTTGATAATATAGCTGTAGGTACTGGTACAGCCTGAATACGCATAGTTGATATAATTGGTGCCATAACCGCAATAGAACATCTTCCAAAGCCTGTTATGTCATTAATTAAAGCCATTCTTTTTTGTCTCATAGTCTTACCTCGTACAAGTATTTTATCATATCGACACTTTTTTTCAATAAAGATATAATAGAGATGAGGTGAAGGAAATGGATTTTAATGAAAATAAGTTAATAAATCAAACATATGAGAATGATTGGCTGATAGAAGAAACATATCGACAAAGTGATTTCCATCAATGTCATTTCAACAATATTACAACACAGGATATTGTGTTTGAGAATTGTTACTTTTATCAGACAGTGTTTAATCAATGTGATTTATCGAATATCAAATTTGATAATTGTATGTTTAGACAGGTGCAGTTTAATAATTGCAAATTATTAGGAAGTGATTTTTCTGAATCAAACTTTGATCAGGTAATCTTCAATAATTGTTTATGTCATTTTGCAAACTTCTCTTTTATGAGAAATAAAGAGACCCTATTTAATCAATGTGATTTGAGTCAGGCTATATTTCAAGATACTACAATGAATAAGACAAAATATGAGGAATGCAGAATGATTCAAACATCGTTTCTTCATGCACCACTTAAAAACATTGATTTATCAACATGTCTTATAGAAGCAATTGAAGCAACTCCTCAGGATGTAAGTGGTGCAATCATTGATGAAATGCAAGCATCTACTTTTATTCACTTACTAAACATCAAAATAAAAGAGGCATTATGAAATGCCTCATCGAGTGAAATTCATATTCTCAAGGTAATTGTTTCCTGCTGTCATATCATACTGGACAAGCTTATAGTCATTATATAATTCTTTTTGTGATGATGAGAGATCACCATATTTGATCAATTCTCCATTATCATTAATCATAGCTGCATCAGATTCTTCTTTAGAACCTGCTGCAGCTTTTGTAGTTATAACAGGTAATTCATCTAGAACCTTTTCTAATAATGCACTATAAGGTGTTGTTTTAGTTAAGGTTTGTTTTTGTACAAGGGACATGAAATCAGTAGGTGCTACAAGATCATATTGTTTATAAATTCTTCTACCAAGATGTCTTCTTGCATATTTATTAGAATAGATAAAATAATCTGTCTGATGAAGAATATTATTATTGTTTGTATCCCAATAAATGCCAGGTAAATGATCGCCATAGAAGACAAATGTAATAGGCTTATTAATACTATCTATTTTTTCAATAAAGTTCTTCACTGCTTCATCTGTATAATGAAGCCCCATCACATATTCTTCTACCATTCCTCTAACATAATCATTAGTGACTGCATTACCACTTGCTGCATATTTTTCTTTACCGTTATAGTAATTGTTGTCATATGGTAAATGGTTCTGCATAGTGACAAGGTTAATGAATTTACTACCTTGAGCATCTAAAATTTCATCTACTGTATTTGCATAAGCTGTTTCATCTGATAAATAAGCACTGCGATCAATAGAAGATTGATGCTTGATTGGATACTTAGACCCTAAATACATAAACTTATTAAAGCCAAAATTTTGATAAACTGTTTGACGACTATAATAAACACCAATATATGGATGAATCGCAACTGCCTGATTAAATAGACGAGAAAAAGCATAGGCTTGATTTTGTGTTGTGACAAGCTGCGTATAAGGTGTTAAAGCAGCAGAGAAGAACCCTTGGTTTAAACCAGTTAAAGCCATATATTCCATATTCGCTGTTCCTCCTCCATAACCTGTACTATACATGAGTCCTGAAGTTGTTGTTTTCATTAAACTTCTAATATAAGGAATAGGATCATTTGCAAGAGTAAGTTCAGGAATACGATATGGATCCGCAAAACTTTCAGATAAGCCCATGATTACAATCTGATCATCCCAGTCATTTCTTCTTCTCCTATTAATTCTTGCAGATTCTTGTGCATATTTCTTATAGATTTGTGTCATTATTTCTTTACTATAGTTTTCTGGCTCATCCATAACAGAAACATCAATATTATTGAGGAACTGTAAGAGAGGCCCATTGAGCTTCGCACCAAATAACTGATTATAGAAATAAGGCTGATCTCCTAGATCACGCATTAATGCATTAACATAAGAGCCATCATGATTAAAAAGAAGTGTACCACTAAAGAATATAGAGGTTACAAGTACCCAGATGATACTCTTTTTAAGAGTCATATGAATAGCATGAGGATGCTTCTTTTCTAAATAAATAATCAAAACAATGACTAAAACGACTAATACAATACTCGCAATAATGATATTTTTACCCATCATTCCAAGTAAACTCTTCCAGGCTTTAATCATTGCAAGGTCTCCTGGAATAATTGGTTCTTCACGATAAATAACCTTTAAGCGATTGGCTACAGTAATTACAATCTGAGCAAAACCAGTAATCAAGACAGATACCCAATAATGTCTTGTAATAGCCATAAGGAAACGCGCTACTAAGACAAGCATAAGTGTATTAAGCAAGACAAAGAATTGTCTTGCGAAGAGTGTATAACAGAAAATATTGTATGTTTCTATCGGATTGACTTCAATATTATAACTTGTATTCATTGCGATAAATGATGCAAAAGAAAGAATGTAAGCACATAGCAGCATAATGATATTGATTCTATGATTCTTTAAATACTGCTTAATCAATTGAGTTTCTTTAGTGAACCATTCATTACTTAATTCAAAGTCACTAAAATGTACTTCTATCGATTTAACTATTCTTTTAACATGTGGAATTTGTTTAATAAGGAGCGTGACTAAGAAGATGACAAAGACAATGAGTAAAGCTTCTAATTCGCTTTGTCTAAACAGTTTATTAAATGATGTTCCTACAAGATCTTCATTCCAGGATACAATGTTTTCTAATCGTCCTGCTCCAATTAAGACAAGAGAAGCAATAGGAATATAGCGTATAAAAGACCATTTATTAAAGAATGGAACATTTCTTAAAAGACGAATAAAATAAATAGCAATCATTACTTCGAAGAATGAAGTAGATGTAGTAAAGCGTAATGCAGTGGACATATCTCCATGTACAATCTTAGAACACAATGGCATCATAGTGACACATAGCACATTTATTAAACAAAGGAGAATTAAAGAAATGATTGAAAAACGTTTTTCTTCTGATGCTTCGATTACACCTAGATAAAATAATATAAATGTGAACGAGATACTATATCCATCACTTAATCCTAGTGAGTCAATACCACTTAATGTTGGTAAGAGAAGAAGTGCTAAAAGAATCCATTTTAAATAGCTATAATTCACCTTCTTCATAAATGGATAACAAATCAAAGAGAGAATAACACCGGTGATTACAGGTGATACATTTCTAATTATTGGTAAGAAGATTGAATAGATTGCATTCGTATCTATTTTTTTGGTAAGCAAAAAACAAACGATTGCAGATATGAATCCTACAACAACTGTATAAAGCCATAGTTTAAGTGCTTCTGCAAGACTATTTTCTTTTTTAGAATAAATATATCCTAAGGATATAATAACAAGGTCTAGCCCTATAAGTGTGATGATATGCTGAACCTGGATGGTACTCATCAAAGTACCTACTTTACTTATATTGATATGTTTTGCATGGGATGTCCAAAAGAGCTGATCAAGAAGGATCAGTAGAGTCCCTATTATTAAAGATAGATGCGCTGTATGTGTCTTTTTCAAATTATTTACTCCTCTTTTTATCTAACGCTAAATATTATATCATCTTAACAAAAAAATAACATTATACAATGTAATAAAAATGCATGAAAAAAAGGGACATAATTGCCCCGACTTCCATAATGTCTTAGAAAAAATCATCAACATCGGGAATATTTCTAATCTTCCTGCAAGCATATCAAAGCTAAGTACAAGCTTAGATAAATATCCATATATAATAGACATTTGTTTACAAACAATCAATGAAAATAGGGTAGACAGGAAATAATATCAATACTGAGATTAATTATTATTTCTGTGCCTCCCGTTGCACCGTACGTACGGG
>NZ_RCYB01000048.1 GCF_004168205.1 Catenibacterium sp. co_0103
CTTGTATCTCTTGTTCTTTATATTGGTGCATCAGTTTTATCTCATACATTCTATAATACATCAGGAAGTTTGCTTGCCACATTGGCTTATTTCCATAATATCATAAATATTCTTACTCCAAGCATTATTAAAAGTCCTGTTTTAAATAACAATCCTTATCTCTTCTATATTGGTACGGCATTACTCTATTATCTTTTGTCATCTATTCTTTTTGGAATGAGGGATTATCATGACTCCACTACTTAAACTTGTTAAGAAACAGGACACTATTTCACTTATTATTTTGATTCTTCTTATTCCTGTAGTCACAAGATTAAATGGGAGTGTTAATTTCATTTATATTCTTCTTACAAGTAATTATATTACCTTGATTCTAAATATTGCATGTCTTGTATTGATGTATAAGAAGATCATGATCATCAATGGGATTAATCATACTTTAATTACACGTAAGGGCTATAAGAATACAAAACATAATATTTATGCCTTTATGATCATGACTACACTTCTTTTCTTAGCTATTCTCTATGGCTTCTTATTTCTTGTATATGGTATCTCTCAAATGAGTATCAAGCTACTATTGATGTTAGTTATTTATACATTGTTATTTCTATTTGAGATATCCATTATTTACTTGCAGTTCAATAGAAAATCAAATATTCTCTATATCGCTTTACCTATCATTATCAATCTTGCTTATCATTACATGTTCTTCTAGGAGGAAATAAAGATGTTGAAAGTCAATCATATTAAAAAGAGCTTTAAACAAAACACTGTATTAGAAGATATCAATCTAGAAATAAATAAAGGAGAATGTCTCTATATACATGGAAAGAATGGATGTGGTAAATCTACACTCTTTAAGATCATCTGCGATATTATTCAAACTGATTCAGGCACTATTAAAAAGAAGCCTGATACATATATAGGTGCACTTATAGAAAATCCAGGATTTATTGAAAACGAATCTTTAAAATTCAATCTTGAGTTTCTTGCTTCTATCAATCATCACTATAATGAAGAAAGAATAAGAGAACTATGTCATATGTACTCATTAGATTATGATAGTTCTTCCACACTTAAGAATTATTCTGTAGGTATGAGACAAAAAGCAGGTATTATTCAAGCAGTGATGGAAGATCAGAACCTTATTTTCTTTGATGAACCAACAAGAGGCTTGGATGAAGAGAGTATTATCGTATTTGAGAATATGGTCAATACACTAGTAGAAAGTGGTAAAAGTATAGTGATTGCATCACATGACCGCTTAGCACGTGTGAACTATACTCATACCTATTTACTAGAAGAGGGGAAGCTTCAAAGTGAAGACTATTAAGAACTATGTTTCTCTCTTCATTCTATTTCTTATATGTAAAGAAGCATTTCATATCAACTTTATTGATTATGCAGATATCAAATACTTCTTTCCTCAAAGACCTATTTATATTGTTTTCTCACTTCTAGTTAATTACTTGTATTTAAAAATAGTGTTCGACTGTATCTTCCAATATATAGAAATAGATACATTCTCAATCATCAGAATGGGAAGAAAGAAGTATCATACAACGATGTTCAAAAAAATAGTGGATACACTTGTTGTATTTGTTTTGTTTTCTATTCTCACTGATTTCTTTTTCTATGATATTTGTATCTTAGGACTTATAGGAATAGTCTGTATTGAAATAGTTGTAGGACTATGTATGTCTTTATTCTATAAAAGATTAGGTTCTCATACGTTCATGATTACATTTATACTTATCGTTTTTACTAAATATCTCATTACTTTGGCTTCAGGAATTATGTCTTGAAGCCTTTTGTGTTATTATAGTCTCTAGGAGGTGTTCTATGAAACTCATATTTTGTGATATGGATGGTTCATTACTGAATCACTATAAAAAAATCTCACCACGAACACTAGAAACACTCATCAAACTACAAGAGAAGGGAATAGGTGTGATTCTCTCTAGTGGTAGACATATTAATAGTCTAAAGAAGTATGGCAATATGCTTCATTTTGAAAAATTTCCAATGAGTGGCTATTCCTGCATCAATGGCCAAAGCTATCATGATCATTTAGGTAATAAGATATTTGAACATGAACGTTTAAACTATGACGATTATCTAAAAATAAGAAAATATGCGAAAGATCATCATTATGGCTTTATCGTATATATAAAGAATAAAAGAATCATGTTTCACTATAACGAATCATTACTTGTTCGATTACTACATCTTCATAAACCAATACACGTTGATACAATCTTTGATAAGTTTGTCTTTTATGGATGTCCTTCTTTTGACACACAAGGATTAGATTATACATGTTCTTTAGTTGATCCTTATTGGCTTGAAATAGGACCAAAAGGTGTGGATAAAGGAACAATGTTAGAAAGAATTGCAGAGTATCACCACATAGATTTAAATGATACAATTGCTTTTGGAAATGGTGAAAATGATCTTCCTATGCTTATTAAAGCGGGAACAGGTGTCGCAATGGGTAATGCATTTAAACATGTGAAAGAACAATCCGATGCAGTATGTGATGATTGTGATTGTGATGGAATAGGTAAATATCTGGAGGAATTACTATTATGATGAATATGACAAGTTATTATGATTTTTCAGGACAGAAGTTTGGTTATCCTCTCTCTTTAAGTATCAACAGTTTTGATCGTCATATCTTTTCTAGACAAAATAGTTTAGAGCTCTCTTATGTCTTGCAGGGAGAATATCAGATAGTGACAGAGAAGTTTACTTCTAAGTTATCTAAAGGTGAACTTGTGATGATTGCCCCTGGAGATATACATTTAATCTCTCATAAGAAAGACGGAGTGATTCTTACAATACATATAGATTTTGATCGTATGACTACTGCAATGAGTGGGAATAGTAATGAGGCTTTTTCTACAATGATTGTCACAAATCAGGCCTATGATCAATTAAAAAATAAGATATCAGGAATCCTCAAACTTATTAGACAGGAAAACTATAACCTATATACTTTGAATGCCTATATGATGGATATCCTCTCTATTGCTTCTCGGGTCTCTTTCTCTATGTCTTCTTTACCTTTACAGGATGAAGCCCATAAGAACTATATGCAGGCTATTTTATATATAGACTCACACTATAATGAAAATCTTACTTTAGGTGATGTGGCAGATACACTTTCATTTAGCTTAAGTTATACGTCTAAACTCTTTAAGAAGTTTACTGGTATTACTTTTATTAAATACTTAAACAGTGTACGTATTCGTGCTTCTCTAGAAGATCTGTTAGAAGGAATAAAGAATATATCAGAGATATCAGATGAATGTGGTATGCCTAATTCTAAGGCTTATACAGAAGCGTTTAAAGAGATCTATGGTATATCACCTAGCAATTATAGAAAACGTTTTAAGAAGAATTTTGCGCCTACTGTAGAAAAAGAAATGAAACTTCATGACTTTGATAGTATACTAGAAGACTTTATTAATGAAGAAGAAACAGTCTATGAAGATGAAAAGTGTAAGATTACTTTAAATGCAGAACATATTAAACTAGAAACAGAAGAAGAGATTAAAATATCAAACAAAGGTAAGCGTATACAAATTGTTTTATAACAGTCATATATTGTCTTCTTATAACTACAAGAAGGCAAAATATGACTGTTTTTATATATGTGCATGATTTTTTATTCACAAGAGGAGTGCTATAATGGTGACGAAAGAGAGGATATATCAATGAAGGAATTTTCACATTTATTTTCACCTATTAAAGTCGGTGAAACAGTCGTAAAAAACAGAGTTTTTATGCCTCCTATCAGTACAAACTTAGCTGATAAAGGTTATGTAACTGATGCGCTTGTTGCACATTATGCAGCACGTGCAAAGGGTGGTGTTGGTTTAATCGTTACTGAAGTCACTACCGTAGAACCAACATATATCTATTTACCAGGAGATATGTCTATTCATGATGATAGCTTTATTCCTGGATGGAAAAAATTAACTGAAGCTGTACATCAGTATGATTGTAAGATCTTACCACAGTTATTCCACCCAGCTTATATGGCTTTCCCAATTCCTGGTACACCAAGATTAATCGCACCAAGTAATGTAGGACCATATTATGCAAAAGAAGCACCACGTTCAGTTACTAAAGAAGAATTAAAGGTTATTATTAAACAGTTTGGTGAAGCAGCTTTAAGAGTAAAGACTGCAGGAGCTGATGGTGTTGAAATCCATGCAGCACATGCGCATGGTTTATTAGGTGGTTTCTTATCTCCTTTATATAATAAGAGAACAGATGAATACGGAGGAGATATCTCTTGTAGATTAAGACTTACTTTAGAAGTCATTGAAGAAGTACGTAAGATGTGTGGTAAGGACTTTATCATTGATGTACGTATTTCTGGTGATGAATATACTGATGGTGGTTTAAACATCAATGATATGATCTATGTTTCTAAGACATTAGAAAAAGCAGGTGTTGATATGCTTCATGTTTCTGGTGGTACAACTATTGCGAGAGGAAGTTCTATTCCAGCACCAGGTACTAAGATGGGTTCACATGCTTTATTAAGTGAAGAAATCAAGAAGCATGTATCTATTCCAGTGGCAACAGTAGGACGTATTACTGAACCTTGGATTGCAGATGAACTTATTGCGAATGATAAAGCAGATATCTGTATGATGGGTCGTGCTAACTTATGTGATGCAGAATTTGTGAACAAAGCAATGGATGGTCATGTAGAAGATATTAGACCATGTATTGGATGTTTACGCTGTTTAACAGGCATCATGTTTGGTAAACGTGTATCTTGTACAATCAATCCATCATTAGAAATTGAAAATGAAGATACAATTAAAGAAGCAGAAGAAAAGAAGAATATTCTTGTCATTGGTAGTGGACCAGCTGGTATGGAAGCTGCATTCGTGGCTCATAAGAGAGGTCATCATGTTGTATTATGCGAAAAGGATGATAAGTTAGGTGGAGAAATGAACTTAGCTGCAGTTCCTATTGCAAAACAGGATTTAACACTCGTTATCAAGTATATGGCTCATAAACTTGAAGGTGTGGATGTAAGATTAAATACAGAAGTGACATTAGAGATGTTGAAGAATGAATTTAAGGATTATGAAGTCATTGCTGGTACTGGTGCATCTCCAATCGTTATTAATCCATTTACTCAGTTTAAATCATGGATGACAGCTGATGATGTACTTGCAGGTAGAGCATTCCCAGGTCGTAAGATCGTTATTATTGGTGGTGGATCAGTAGGATGTGAAACAGCTGATTACTTAGCACCATTAATTAATGACTTATTCCCTAGAAATAGAGATGTCACTATTTTAGAAATGGCAAACGGAGTCATGATGAATGAATCAGGACCGGGCAGAAGCTTACTTGTAAGAAGAATGATGGAAAAAGGTGTCAAAATCATTACAAGTGCTAAGGTAGATTCAGTGACTGAAACTGAAATCAACTATACACAAGACGATGTGACTCATACTATTAAGGATGCAGATACACTTATCTTTGCGGCTGGTTATAAGAAGAACCCAGCAGTAGAAGAAATGTTGGAAGAAAGTGGTCTTAACTACCATATGATTGGCGATGCCCATGAAATTGGAAATATTAAGACAGCTATTACAGAAGCATATAACCTAACAAAAGATCTATAAGACAAAGACCCTCTCGTTTGAGAGGGTTTTTATTATTTGTGATATACAAATGTTTTAATGATTGTTTGTAGTTCTTGTTTAGATTCCTTCTTATCACCATTGAGCCATCCCATCATGATATAGTGGAGGGGTGTTAAGAGAGAAATTATGAAATATTTACAGTACTTCTCAATAAATGGATTATCAAATTCACGAAGAGAGACTTCATCTAGAATACGCTGCTTCTCCTTTGATAAAAAATCCTGGTAATACCACTTCTCTAATGTAATGAATATGGTTGCATGCGCTTCATAGACATCAATTACTTTCATAATAAAATCATCAGACTCTATATAGTCTTTGTCTTCTATTCTATCTAGATAAGTATATTTAAATAGATTAAAATATATTTCTTTTAAAACATCATCCTTAGAACGATAATGGAGATAAAATGCCTGCCTCGACACATCAGCATTATGACATATCTTTCCTATTGTCAGATCTTCATAATCACTCTCCTTTAGTAATTCCACAGTGCTTTCATAAAGTCTTTTTTTCGCTTCTTTTTTCATATCGTGATCCGCCTTTAATTCAATTTTACCTTATTTTAAGGCAATAAAAAAGCATCAGCTCTTTTGGAGTTGAAACTTTTCGCTTTATATGTCAAATTTGACATTTATTTGTTTTGAAAAGCTCTATCATCTATCTCTATCACATTCCAAAACAAAGCATATCCATCTTTACCGCCACTATTAGCCCAGGCACTTTCTTTGTGTATTTCTCCTCGAGGACTCCAGTCATATTCATCATCAACACAAGATTCTATATCAATATTCATAGAATTAAAGCTCTTAGAAGCACTCTCATACAATGCCTTCACTGCTTCAGCGTGTGTTTGAAATAGTCCTTCTATTTCAATATTTTCTCCATTTTCATTGTCTCCATAAATGACTGCATACATAGTAACACCTTCTTTCTTCTTTCATTATAGTTCTTTTACTTGTAACTGTTAAATAATAAGAAAAGTAATTTCTTATAAACATAATATTACTGTACTTATTTACACAAAATTATGCTAGAATGCATGTATATCATAACTAGGAGAAGAATATGAAAATAACAGATTTGATGAGTAAAGAAGCCATCAAGATTCATGGACATGCCTCTAGCAAGATGGATGCAATTGAACAAATGGTATCTTTAATGTATAGACAGGGTAATGTCTCTGATAAAGAAGTATATAAAGAAGCAGTTATAGAAAGAGAAAATCTTTCTACTACAGGTATGGTAGATGGTATTGCGATTCCTCATGCAAGAACAAATGCGATTACTCAAGCAGGTATTGCGGCAATGACACTACCTGAGGGTGTAGATTATGAGTCTATGGATGGGCAGCCTACGACTCTTATTTTCTTGATTGGGGCACCGGATAATGGCGAAAATTTACATTTACAGGTATTAAGTGAATTATCTACATTACTTATGGATCATGATTTCTGTGAAGATTTAAAGAATGCAGGAACACCTGAAGAATTCTTATCTATTATTGATTTAGCACAAAGTGCTAAACATGAAGCAGAAACAGTAGAACATCCAGAAGTCTTAGCAGTCACTGCCTGCCCTACAGGAATTGCACATACTTATATGGCTGCAGAAGCATTAGAAAAGAAAGCTAAAGAAATGGGTGTATCTATTAAAGTAGAAACACAGGGTTCAGTAGGGGTTAAGAATGAACTCACTCAAGAAGATATAGAAAACGCAAAGGGTGTTATTATTGCGGCTGATAAGAATATCTCTTTAAACCGTTTTAATGGTTTACCACTTTATAGTTGTCCTGTGGCAAGAGGGATTGATGAACCAGAAAAGCTTATTCAGATTATCTTAAATCAACGAGTACCAGTCTATAAGGGTGAAAAAATAAAAGTAGAAAATAATCAGGAAAAGGGATGGCGTATTCCTTATAAACATTTAATGAATGGTTTCTCTCATGCTTTACCTATTCTAGTGGCTGCAGGGTTTATGAGTGTATTTGCACTTGGTTTTACATTTCTTGAACATACACAGTACTTTGATATTTTGAATGTACTTGGAAATATTCTCTATTTATTTGTTTTACCTGTATTTTCAGGCTATATTGCGATGAGTATTGCGGATCGTCCAGCCTTAGGACCAGGACTAGTATGTGGTTATATTGCCTATAGTGGTTTTTCATTAAATTGGACTTATAACCCATATGACGCTCTAGCAAACTCATCAGGCTTCTTAGGAGCTATAGTAGGAGGTTTTCTTGCTGGATACTTAGTGCTTGCAGTAAAAAGATTGTTTAAGAATATTCCTGATATGTTTGATGGTATTAAACCAGTTTTACTTTATCCAGTATTAGGTATACTTGCATCTGGTATAGCGATGATAGTACTTAATACATATTTAGTTAAGTGTCATACACTCATTATCGATCATCTCTATGATCTGCCTCTTATTTCAGTCGTTATTATTGGTGCATCACTTGGTGCGATGATGTCTATTGATATGGGTGGACCTATTAATAAGTTTGCTTATCTATTTGCGAATGCTTTAGTCTTTACTCAAGCCCCTAATTCAGATGTGATCATGGCTGCTGTAATGGGTGCTGGTATGATTCCACCTCTTGCGATTGGTTTCTCTACACTTATATTTAAGGAAAGATGGACTAAAGAAGAAAGAGGTACTACTTTAAAGAATATTATTATGGGCTTATCATTTGTATCAGAAGGGGCCATTCCTTTTATGAAGAAGGATCAAAAGCACATCCTGCCTGCATGCATCTTAGGTTCATTTATTACAGGCGCACTATCTGCATACTATAAATGTGGTATAAAGGTACCTCATGGTGGTATCTGGGTGATCTATCTCATGACTAATCCATTTAAGTATGTCATAGCACTTCTAGCTGGTACAATTGTAGCAGGTCTTATTATTACATTTACACACAAGTCTGAGAATTAACTCAGGCTTTTTTGACGTAAAAAAAGAGGCGCCTTGGCACCTCCCGCGATTGCAGGCTTCACGAGTATCTGCAATCTAATCACAAAAGTAATATAAAACTATATGGCACAGTAAGTCAATTATTATGAAAAAGAAAAAGCACAAAAGTTTAGATGGACACAAGAAAAATTTTACATTTTACGTTTCTCATGGAGGTATAAGTAAAAACTTTATATAATTAAATAAATGAGGTGAAGCAATGAATAAATTATTACTATTGCATGAATTACTTAATATGGTAAATAAAGACAAGTGGGCTGAAATATATAATACAGACCATTATTTCAATATAAAACTATATGATTATAATTCTTTAGAGGATTATCAAGAAGCAATAGAAGATTAAGGTGATACTATGGGAAGAATATCAACACTATTTCAAACAATTAAAGATCTAAACAAAGATCGATGGGTCAGAAAATATAATTCTCATCAACGATTTTACGTTGATGTAGATTGGTATAATACTGAAGAAAACTATTTAAATGCACTACGTGATGATTGGAAATCTGAAGCAGATCCATTTGATGAATGTGATTATTATGTTGATGTAACTAAATATGATAATTTTGAAGACTATGAAAAAGCAGTTAATATATGTTTAGAACACCTTGAATGGATTGAAGAAGTATCTAGATATGGTGACTTTGATATTGATCCACAAAACTATAAAAATGAAGATACTTATCTAGATGCTCTAACAAAGAAGATAAAAGAGAAGTATGATCCTGAAAATGAATTTTATTGTATTGATCCTCTAGATTATGATTCACCTGATGAATATTTTTATGAAATAAGTGAAAGAATACATTGGTTAGAACTATATGATCCAAATCATCAATATCCTGTTGATCCAAGTGAGTTTAGTGATGAAGAAGACTATGTAGAAGCTGTCAATGAGTGGAAAGACTATGTTGCAAGTCTTGATGCAGAATTAGATGAAGAAGTTTTAAAGTCTGATGATATGGATGATTATCGCAATAAAGCATTAAAACAAATGTCTAGAAAACGTCCAAACTCTGTTGAGTATCATTTGGATAATATAGTAGAAGTTTCTCAAGAGGGTGATGTATCTGAAGATGATAAAAAATCTTGGGAAGATAAACATAATTTCTATAATTCATTTAGTTCAGTTGATCCTACACAGTATGATCGTGAATTAGATTATCTTGATGATTTACGTAAACAATGGAAAGAATACTATGACCCTTCTGATATGTATGATGTAGATCCAAAGGATTATGATAATGAAGAGGAGTATATGGAAGCTATTAAACAATATATTAAATCCAAGTATAGGTAATATTTCTCTATGTATATTTGTTATACTACGATATATAACATACGCTTACATTTATGATAAACATAAAACATATAAATAAATTTGCTTTTTTCGAAATAAACTGTTGACAAATGAAAATATCAGACTATTATATAAACATACATACGAAACAGAGCGATGAACAAGATACGATTTCTAATCCGCTTCCTATAGAGAGCATCCAGTTGGTGGAAAGGATGCAGGTAATGATTATGGGACCATCCCTTGTGAGCTGTTTTCTTGAAAATAATAGTAAAGAAATCCGTAATTTCTGCGTTAAAGAAATAGCATTCATGGGATGTGAAGTGGTGATGTAAATCACAATCTAAGTGGTACCGCGGAAACGAAGGTTTTCGTCTTAGGCAGGTCATTCTAAGACGAAAGCCTTTTTTATATCTGTTTTATATGTATAAAGTAATTCTGGGGGGAATTTATTTATGAATGGTTTACTTTTACTTGGATTAGCAGCCCTTATCCTAGTAGTAGCCTATCTATGTTATGGTCGCTATTTAGTAAAAACTTGGGGTATTGATCCTAATGCAACAACACCTGCTGTTGCAAAAGAAGATGGCGTAGACTATGTACCAACTAATAAATGGACAGTCTTTGCTCATCAGTTCTCATCTATCGCTGGTGCTGGACCAGTTACTGGACCAGTTATGGCTATGATGTTTGGTTGGTTACCTGCATTCTTATGGGTAGTCATCGGTGGTGTATTCTTCGGTGCTGTACAGGACTTCGGTGCACTTTATGCTTCAGTTAAATCTGAAGGTAAGTCAATGGGTCAGATTATCGAAAAATACATTGGTAGAACTGGTAAGAAATTATTCTTCTTATTCTGCTGGGTCTTCACATTAATCGTTATTGCTGCTTTTGCAGACATGGTTGCTGGAACATTCAATGGTTTCAGTGCTGAAGGAGCTAAGCTTGCACCTAATGCCAGTGCTGCTTCTATCTCTATTCTTTATGTATTTGTTGCTATGGCATTTGGTTTATTATTACGTAAAGTTAACCTTGAAGGTTGGCCAAAAGTTGTACTTGGAATTGTATTAATCGTTGCAATGCTTGCAGTTGGTATCAAATTCCCAGTATATGCAACTAAACAAACTTGGATCTATTTAGTATTCGTGTATATTTTCTTTGCATCTGTTACACCAATGTGGTTATTAAAAGGTCCACGTGACTACTTAACTACATTCCTATTCATCGGTATGATTGCAGCAGCAGTTGTAGGTGTATTTATGAGTAACCCAACTGTTACTGTACCAGCGTTCACTGGATTCAAATCAGCTACAGGAAGTTACTTATTCCCAACATTATTCGTAACTATCGCTTGTGGTGCCGTATCTGGTTTCCATTCTCTTGTATCTTCAGAAACTTCTTCTAAGATGATCAAGAATGAAAAAGATATGCTTCAGGTTGGTTATGGTTCAATGTTGTTAGAATCATTACTTGCAGTATTAGTTATCGTTATCGTTGGTTCATTACCAAACT
This sequence comes from Catenibacterium sp. co_0103, assembly GCF_004168205.1. Classification (GTDB taxonomy): domain Bacteria; phylum Bacillota_I; class Bacilli_A; order Erysipelotrichales; family Coprobacillaceae; genus Catenibacterium; species Catenibacterium mitsuoka_A. The sequence continues at coordinate 11,482 of NZ_RCYB01000048.1, forward strand.
TAAAACAGACTGGTGTCTTAGATTCAGCTCTTGCTAATATGGCTTTAGCTGATACAGCTACACCTTTCACTAAGTTCTCTGCTGGTGTTACTGGCTTAGTAGCACAGCTTGGTTTACCACAGTCTTGGGGACTTTGTATCATGACTATGTTTGTTTCAGCTCTTGCATTAACTTCTCTTGATGCAGTAGCTAGAATCTCACGTATGTCTTTCCAGGAATTCTTCGAAGTAGAAGAAGGAGAAACTCCATCACAGTTAGTATCTGTCTTAACTAATAAATACGTTTCAACACTTATTTCACTCTTCTTTGGTTATTTATTAAGCTTAGGCGGATATGTTAACATCTGGCCATTATTCGGTTCAGCAAACCAGTTACTTGCTGCAATGGTATTAATCTCACTTGTTGTATTCTTAAAGGTTACTGGAAGAAAAGGTTTCATGTTATATGTACCAATGGTATTAATGTTCATTGTTACTATGACAGCTTTAGTGCAGGCTATCTATGCAATTGTAATGAAGCTATTTGTTGCTGGTGGATTTATGATTATGACAGATGGTTTACAGTTAGTTGTTGCCGTATTATTAGTCGCTCTTGGACTTATGATTACTTTCCATTCAACTGGTAAGTTAGTTAATTCAAAAGCTGAATAATTTATACTAAAGTCCCTACATCTAGGGGCTTTTTTTCATGTCTTGAAAAGTGAAAATTTAATCACGGAATAACTTTACACATACTCATATATTTATAAAAAAGGATTATATCGATATAATCATTACACTTAGGATAAACACAAATATTAGGATTGTTCAATCATAAAAACGAGAAATAATGCCAGTTTTGTAATTGTTAAAATCATAAATAACTATAATACTGTTACATATTAAAAGAAATTTACAAAAGGGTATTGACGAGTAAAAAAATGTTTCTTAAAATAGACTTGTGTCTAGAGAGCGGACACAGCAAACTGCCCTAAAGCATGTTCTATAACTAGTCATGTAGAGCATGCTGGTTCCTAGAACCGGGGCACTTTGTTTTATATATTCAGACACGATTCTTAGGAGTCGTGTGTTTTTTATTATTAAGAAAATAGTTGTCCCTCTTTTGATAAATACTATATAATACCTAAGGTTATTGAGGGAGGAAATTATGAAACGCTTACAAATGAAATACAATTGTATCCAGTTCTTATATTGGATTACTAACTGTACGATTTTTGGTTATGTAGCCATTTTCTTACAATATAAAGGCTTATCAAATACAGAAATTGGTATAGTAACTGCAATGGGAAGTATTATGATGCTTATACTTTCAGCTAATATCTCTAACTTGCCAAACAAGTATGAAGCACTCACACCACATAATGTGATCTTAGGAATCTATGCTATACTATTCGCATCATTTAGTGCTCTTTATTTTATGACACTACCTAAAGTAGTCGTCATGGTACTATATATCGCATTATTATTCCTGGTTACTTGTGTTGTTCCATTTTTATCACAATTTGCGATGGACTATGTCAAGATGGGGCATGATATTAACTTTGGACTTGCAAGAGGACTTGGTTCATTCTCTTATGCATCTAGTGCCTTTTTAATGGGTTACTTAGTAGAATGGCTTGAACCATCTGTTATCTACATTGTCTTTATTATCTCAAGTGTTCTATTTATCATTAACCTGCTTGTCCTACCACATTCTACTATTAGGAACGCATCAACAGAAAAGCCAGCCAATCCATTTGGCTTGATCACGAAATATAAGAAGTTCTTCTTATTCTTACTTGGATTTGGATTTGCGATTGCGGGTGCGACATCTTTATCTACTTACTTGATTAATATTGTTAAGAAGCTTGGTGGAGATTCATCATTCTATGGTATAGCCATCTTCTTTATGGCAGCCAGTGAAACACCATTTATGACAATGACATATCGCTTAAAGAAAAAATTTGGACCTGAAAAGCTCATTGTCTTTGGCTTAGTCATGTATATCTTTAGAAACTTCTTAATTGCTTTAGCACCTAACCTTATTGTCTTATTAATTGGTATGGTGTTCCAGGGATGTTCATATGGCTTACTATTTGCCACTTATACATATTACTGTAATGATGCCCTAGCTGAATCAGATCAGATGGCAGGTCAGACTCTTATCACAATGATGGCCAATGGTTTTGGCTTCTGTTTAGGTAATTATCTAGGTGGTGTCTTACAGGATACATTAGGACTACAAAGCATGTTGATTTTTGCGATGGTTGTTACACTTGTAGGTGCTCTTATTGGTGTATGTACATATAAGTTTATGAAGGAAGATTAGTCTTCCTTTTTTTTGCTTCAAAAAATGAGTGTTAGGGGTTACATAATGGTATTAAAATGTTATAATTACCACGTTATAAAAACATTGCTGTTCTTTGTATTCTGTAATTATTTTTGAAACAATTACTATATAATAGCAATATAGATTAGTACAGAAAAGGGGATCAATATGAGTTTTTTACAGAAATTAGGTAAGTCCCTGATGCTTCCAGTGACTATTATGCCTCTGGCTGCATTATTAAAGGGTATTGGCTATTGGATTGATCCTATTGGGTGGGGTGTCAATAATCCATTTGCGGCATTTCTTATATTATCAGGTGGTGTAGTCATAGATCATCTTCCTATCCTTTTTGCGATTGCTGTCGCAATCGGTATGACGGATAAGAAGAATGCATCGTTGTCTTTGGCAGCAGTCATCAATTATCTCATGATCACTAAAATACTCTCTCCTGAGGGCATTTCATTGATCTCGGGTTTACATATAAGCCAAGTCTCTATTGCCTTTGGTGAGACGGATAATGCGTTTATCGGGATTATGGTAGGATTGATTGTCGCCTTCTGTTATAAGAAGTTCAATCATATAGAAATACCTGGTCCTTTATCATTCTTTAGTGGTGAAAGATTCATTCCTATTATTTCAGGGATGATTACACTTTTATTTGCTGGTGTTTTTATGTATGTCTGGCCGATGCTTTATGAAACATTTATTCATTTTGGAACATGGATGGCAGGTTTAGGACCAATTAGCGCTGGTTTATATGGATTCTTTAATAGACTTCTTATACCAACAGGATTACATCATGCCCTAAATTCTGTTTTCTGGTTTAATGTTGCGGGTATTAATGATATTGGACGATTCTGGGGTACATTATCAGGAGGTATTAAAGGTGTGACTGGTACGTATCAGGCAGGATTCTATCCTGTCATGATGTTTGGTTTACCAGCAGGCGCACTGGCAATCTATCAATGTGCCTCACCTGATAAGAAAAAGAAAGTAGGCACATTGATGCTTTCAGCTGCTCTTGCATCTTTTCTAACGTAAGCGCCAAATTATATAGTGTACCTAAAAAGGACGATTAAATCGAAAATGTGATTTAATCGTCCTTTATTCCAAACTCTTCTTTTATTTGTTCACTCCATGGCATGAACCAGTCAATCTTTTCTGGATGCTGAATGATATCAATCTGAGGCATTATCTCCAATATGTATTCTATGTAATCAAAGGGACTAAGCCTATTAGCTTTAGCTGTCTCAATCAGACTGAATATTGAGGCACTTGCATCTGCTCCTTTGGTAGAAGCACTAAACAGCCAATTCTTTCGACTTACAGTGAAGGGTCTTATATTACGTTCATTCAGCGAATTTGTCATTGGAACTAGACCATCATCCAGATATACACGCAGTCCTTTCTCTAAATTCAGGGCATACTGAATTGCTTTGCCTATTTTAGAGCGTGTTAAAGACTTGTTCTGAGCATCAGCGCACCATGAAAAGAAGTCATCTACTAATGGTTTTGATTTTTCCTGGCGTATTTTGACTTTGTCTTCAGGTGGGAAAGTATCAATTTCCTTTTCTATCGCAAATAGCTTGGCTATTTTCTTAAGACCTGTATAAGCCAATGTATCTGAGGCATCTTTCATATCTGCAGGAAGTGCTTCATAGAACTTTCTTCTTGCATGTGCCCAGCAGTATGCATTGACTGCACCCTCAATATTGTTGTAGCTACCATATCCATCAGAAATGAGTGTGCCATTGAAATCCTCAAGGAACTTCTGTGGATTTTCAGCTTTTCTATCAGGCTTGTATTCAAATATTCTGATAGGCTTGCTGCTTTCCCTAATGCTTGAATATACCCACATGTATGACTTGGAGGTCGCAGGTTTACCTGGCTCATTCAATACTTGAATTGGCGTCTCGTCTGCATGAAGATATTTCTCCTCAACAAGAATTTCATGCATCCTGTTGACGATTGGAATGAAATATTCTCTGGAAGCTATGATCAGCCAGTTAGCCATCGTAGTTCTTGATAGATCAAGCCCCAGACGTTTCCATTCTGCTTCCTGTCTGTAAAGAGGCATATGATTGACGAACTTGTCAGTAATCACCTGAGATAGAACACTTGGTGATGTGAATGAATGAGGAATAACAGGTGCCGGTGTACCTGCTTTAAGCATGACAACCTTTCCTCTCTTTCGACA
>NZ_RCYB01000049.1 GCF_004168205.1 Catenibacterium sp. co_0103
CAATAACCTGTTCTTCTGATTCTACAGAACAAGGACCAGCAATAAGAGCCATATGGCCTCCACCTACTTTAACACCACCTACATCCACAATAGTATCTTCAGGATGGAATGCTCTATTGGCAAGCTTATAAGGCTGTTCAACTCTCATAACCTTTTCTACATTAGGTGAAACTTCAATATCTCTAGGATCTACTTTAGTCGTATCCCCAATTACACCGATAATAGTTGTTTCATGACCAGTAGAAACATGCGGTTCTAAACCATAGCCTTCAATCTTGTCAGTTACTTTCTTAATATCATTTTCATCACATTTTGGTTTTAATACAATAATCATAATCTTTTCTCCTTTGGATATATAAAAAGTCCCTCTCGATTATAAGGACGAGAGGGACTTCGCGTTACCACCTTATTTTATCCATACATCACTATATAGACCTCTGTGAGTACTATCATACTCTGACGATATAACGGTCGTACCCGTGGATACCTACTTCATTTCAATATCCCGACTCCTTGATGTATTTCATCCACATGAATCATTCCCTCTCAGCACTAGGAACTCTCTGTAAATCCAAAAACTGAATGTTCTTTTCAATTCGTTGTCTTTTTTGTATATGAATCTAATATAAGAGCCTTAAAACCAAATGTCAATGATTTTTATAGAGTAAGCGAATACATTTAGAAAAAAATAAAAATATTTCTTTTTATGCTACTTATATGAGTGAAAATAAATTCAAATACTATATGTACTTGAAAAAATCATGAGAAGCACATCAAAATAAACCATTTTTTTCTTGAAAACGTCTCCTATGCATACTATAATAATAGCGTTGTCAATGCCCTTGTGATGAAATTGGTAGACATAGCAGACTCAAAATCTGCCGGCTTCAAACCCGTACCGGTTCGAGTCCGGTCAAGGGCACCAATTATTAACGATTAAGCTGGGATGTATTCTCAGCTTTTTTTGCACTAAAAAAAGGAATAGATGACTATTCCTCACTAAATAATACTTCTTCTACAATAGCAGCGGCATCTCTAATACAGTCAGGACAAGTTCTTAACAACTTACCTGTTTCTACACCTTTTAATACTTTGCATGTAGTTGTAGAGTTCTTTTCTTTAAATTTTTGCATGATTTCTCTAGATAACTTATAAGTACTTGCTTTACTATTTGGCTTATCTAGATTGCCTGTACTATTCTTACATCCTGCAAGAAGACATGCACCAGTCACAGCACCACAAGTTCCTTCCATGCATCCTACGCCTAGACCTAAGCCTTCAGCTACCTTAAACATTGTTTCCTCATCCATGCCTACAAGATCACAATAAGTACATGCAATAGCCTGTGCACAGTTATAACCCTTATCATGTTTCTTAATAGTTTCATCAATACGTGTCATATCCTTTACCTCCATTCACAATTCATGAGATGATCATTATAAATACCAATCGCCTGTAAATAACTATAAATAATCACAGGACCTACAAACTTAAAGCTATGTTTCTTTAAATCTTTAGATATCTTAGTAGACAGTGCATCACTTGCAGGTATCTCTTTTTCTTCTGTATAACGATGATCGATTACCTTATAATCTACAAAAGACCAGATATAATGATCAAAGCTGCCAAACTCTTCCTGCACGTTTAGAAAAGCTTTCGCATTGATTATAATACTATTGATCTTCAAACGATTATGAATAATCCCTTCAGCTTCATAGAGAGATTCTATTTTTTCTTTAGAATAAGAGGCAATCTTGTGATAATCAAAATCATCAAATGCCTGATTATAAGCTTCTTCCTTTTTTAAAATAGTATCCCAGGATAATCCTGCCTGCATGCCTTCTAAAACAAGCATCTTAAATAACATTATTTCATCATGTGTTTCTTTACACCATTGATCATCATGATATTTGATTGCTTCTTTACTTTTAGCCCATGAACACCTCATTAAATAATCCTCCTTTTTACATTGTAGCATATCCAAAGTAGTCAACACATCTATTTTTTTGTATAATAGTTCAGAAAGGACGTGAATTTATGGAACAATTTGATGCCCGTATGAAGTCTTTATTAAAAGATGAATATGATGACTTTAAGAAGGCTTTGTTAGAAAAGCCAGTTAAAGGTTTATATTTAAATAGAAATAAGAAAAATGTAGAAAGAGTACTAGATAAGAACTATGTAGAACATCATCCTATTGTAGAAAATGGTTATCTCTATGATGAACACTATCATCCAGGAAGAAGTGCTTATTTTCTTGCAGGACTTTATTATATCCAGGAACCAAGTGCGATGCTTGTAGCAGATGCATTACCTATTGAACCTGATGATTTTGTGTTAGATATGTGTGCGGCACCAGGAGGTAAAAGCTGTGAGATTGCATCTCGATTAACTGGAGAAGGTATATTAATTGCGAATGATATAGAAGCATCTCGTGCCCGTATTTTAAGTGAGAATATTGAACGTTTTGGTTTAGATAATACAATAGTCACAAATATAGATCCCATGCGCTTTACTAAACAATTTCAGGAAGCATTTGATAAGATTGTCTTAGATGCACCTTGTAGTGGAGAAGGGATGTTTAGAAAACTTGAACAGGCAATAGATACATGGAGTGAAGAAAAGGTATTAGAATGTGCTCATATTCAAAAGAATCTTTTAAAGGGTGCTTATGAAATGTTGAAGCAGGGTGGTATGGTTATTTATTCTACATGTACTTACTCATATGAAGAAAATGAAGCAATGGTTCATTATGCAGTGGATCAACTTGGCTTTGAATTACTTCCTCTTACTAAATCTCATGGTTTATGTCCAGGTGTTGATCTAGATGAAGTGGTGAGATGTTATCCTCATCATTATCGTGGAGAAGGGCACTTTATCGCCTTGCTAAGAAAACCAGGTAATAGTCCAAGAAAACAAGTACGTACTATGAAGTCTCAAGTAAATCCGGCTGACTTAAAGGTCTTAAAAGCTTTCTATCAGGAAAACCTCAATAAGAAAGTACCTTCATACATCATAGAAAATAATGGACATCTTTATGCAGTTAAGAAGAACTTCCCAGAACTCAAAGGAATCAGAGTATTACGTAATGGGCTTTATTTAGGTGAAGTGAGAAAGAATAGATTTATACCTAGCTATTCTCTTGCCCTAACTCTCACTAAACAAGATGTAAAAAGAAGTTATGACTATCCAAGTGAAAGTGAAGAAATCAAGAAATATATCCATGGTGAAACTTTAGAAGGAACAGGAGAAAAAGGCTTTGGTGTCATCTTTGTAGATGGGTATCCACTTTCCTTCTATAAAGAAAGCAATCAGGTTAAAAACCTATTTCCTAAGGGACTGAGACGATGAATCGTTACTTTAGCTTACGTGATGAAGTATTACATCTTTTAGATGAAAAAAGTTATGGGTATTATAAAAGAGAAGCTATTGCACATATGTTTCAGGTAGAAACATTATGCTTATTACTTGCAAAAGAAAGAAATCTAGATGAAGAATTATGTGCTATTATCGGTCTTCTTCATGATATTGCAGTTCCTATTTATTCTTATAGTTTCCAGCATGCCATTCGTTCAAGTAAATTGGCAAAAGAATTACTGGATCCTATATTTAGCGAAGAAGAAAAGAACATTATTCTAACTGCAATCAGTAATCATTCACATAAAGAACGCAAAGATGATGCATATAGTGAACTGATTAAAGATGCAGATTGTTGGAGTCACTATCTCGAAAAGACAGTTTTGAAGCATGAAGAATCAGAAAGGCTAAAACTTCTTAAGATTATGTGAATTTACATATGACATTGGGTTTTAATTGGAGTTGTGTTATAATTAACTGTGCGTAAAGGAAGGTGATTTTGTGAAAAGAGGACATAAAATAGTATCATTGCTTATTGCATGTGCGATGGTAACTCCGCTTGCTTTTTCTAATGTGAATACAGTAGAAGCGGCCAATAAATTTGAAGGTCAGGAAACAAAGTATTATAAGCTTTGTTCATCTAAGACACTTACACGTTCAAATCAGAATACTTGTAAAGAGTTTAATAAATACTTAAAAACAAAGAGTGCAAGCTTAAAGAGTGAAATCAGCCGCAAGCAGAGCAGTGTTGATAGTGCAAAGCTATCTATTTCAGATGCAGCAGATAAGATTAATAGCTTAAATAGTCAGATCAATGAAGCTACTCAGAAGATTGCTTATATGAATACTGCAATCACAAATGCTGAAAACAATCTGAATGAAAAGAAGGCTTTATTAAAGGATAGAATCTATTCTATGCAGAGTCAGATGAATTCTAATGCCTATGTTGATTATTTATTTAATGCAAGTTCATTCTCAGATTTCTTCTCAAGAGCTGCAACTCTTAAGGATTTAACTTCTTATGAAACAGATTTAATGAATGAAATCAAGGAAGAACAGAAGCAGTTAGAAATTCAGAAACAGACACTTGTAGATACTCAGACTGCACTTAATGCTCAGAAGAGTCAGGCTGAAGAATTACAGAAATCATTAGTTGCAAAACTTGAAGCTGAACAGAAGGCTTTACAGGATAAGCAGAGTGATTTATCTGATAATGAAAGCAACATTGGTACAATTGCTCAGAACTTAGTTGAACTAAGTAAGGCTTCAGATGAATCTAAAGTAAGTGGTGTAACACATGCAACACCAAATAAGAACAACAGCAGTTCTTCTAGTAATAGTGGTTCTTCTAATAATGGAGGATCATCAAACAACAGTGGTTCATCAAACAATGGTGGAGGGAATACAATTCCAACACCAACACCTAGTCCAGACCAGTCTTCTAGAGGACTTGCGATTGCGAACAAGGCATTAACTCGTCAGGGTTATATGTATTCATGGGGTGGATGTCACTCTATGAGTCAGATTGCAAACCCTAACTGGACTAAGTTTGACTGTTCAGGTCTAGTTAACTGGGCTCATTATCAGGCTGGTGTTAATATTGGATCAAATACGACTAAGACATTATGTGGTGTAGGAACACAGGTGGATCGTGGTTCTATGCAGGCTGGTGATATTATCTTATTTAGTTCAAATGGTTCATATTCTGGTGTTCATCATGTCGGCATCTATATTGGTGGTAACCGTATGGTACATGCCCCTTCAAGTGGTAAACCAGTACAGGTTGCAACATTAGGAAATGGTTATTGGCAAAGAGAATTCTACCAGGCAAGAAGATGTTATTAAAGGAATGCGAGGCATTCCTTTTTTAGCGCAAAAAAAAACGGTTTAACCGTTTTTCTTTTTTAAGATAACTTTTGTAACGATAATGATTAATACTAATACAATCGCAGATGAAATATAGAAAGTATTCATTAGTGGTGGTTTACTGAACCATTTAGTAGACTTTGCAATCATACGTGCAGCTAAAGCAATTGAGTAACCAGTAGAAGCAGCACCTACTAAAGCAAGTAATGCTTTGAATAATTTTCCTGTAACTTCAGTAAATAAAATTGCGATTGCAAGAGTACATAACGCAATGAATATATAAATGACTAATTGCATTGGGGAAACCTCCTTTTCACACTTAATAAAAGATATCATAAAATCACCCTTTTTGCAATTGTGTTCGATTAATTAAACAGTAATATGTAAATTATGTGAAAATGTGAGATAATAAGGATGGAGTGTGGACAAATAATGTCCTGTTTGGTACTATTATTCGTGATAAGGAAAGAGGTAAAAAACTTATGAGAAGAAAGAGAAATTATAATTATTCTCCTTACAGTCGTCGTAGAAGAATAAGATGGGATAATGTCTTGAAGGTTGTTATTCCTGTTGTTGTAGTACTTGTATTAGTAATCACATTTAACTTTTCACGTATTAGACTTGCAATGAAAGGCTATTCATGGTCGCAGCAGTCTGCTGTATTAAAGCTAACAAGTGATAAAGTGAAGATTGTGATTGATGATGATTATTTAGATCATGTTGATTCTTGGTTAAAACATTCTAAGGATGTTAAGTATTATGCTGATTTTGAACAATATCAGTCTCTTCATAAGAAGATGAAAGCTGCTGATGTAGTAGATACATTATCACCAATGTTAGATGACCAGGTTCCTGCTTTAAAGAAGAATGGGTATACTGAAAAACAGATTTGGACGATCTTAAAGACAGCTGATAGTGATGATTTAGATTATATTCTAGAAAAAGGCTATAGCTATAATACGATGAAGAATTATATGGCTGTATCTGGATTCAAGTTCCAGGATATGGATAAATATGAAGAAGCTTATAAATCAAGTAAGAATTATAACTATGCTGTATTAAGTACATCTTATCCATTTATTGGAGATTCTACTAAAGAAGCGACTAGACATACTATTACTGATCCAGCACGTTATACAACTCTTGTAAAGAAAGGTTTATACCTTCCTTCTAGTTATAAACCAGCTGATTTAGTCACACCTGATAAGAAATATATCACTAAGAAATGTGACCATCCAAAATTAAGAAAAGATGCTTATAAGGCATTTCTTGCTATGCGTAAAGCAGGCGAAAAGGAAGGCTATTATATCATGATCAATAGTGGTTATCGTTCTTATGATGAACAGAGTAAAATCTATAAGGAATATAAACAGAAGTGGGGAGAGCTTTACGCAATTCAGCACGTTGCATTACCTGGTGCGAGTGAACACCAGACAGGACTTGGTATCGATATGAGTTCAGAAAGTGTCGATGAAGGTAAGAGACTTGTATTTGGTGATACATCAGAATATAAGTGGGCATGTAAAAATGCTCATAAATATGGCTTTGTATTACGTTTTGCGGATGGTACTTCTAATATTACAGGCATTACACAGGAGCCTTGGCATTTCCGCTATGTAGGTAAAAAAGCTGCTAAGATCATGTATGAAAACAACTGGACATTAGAAGAATATTGTCTTTATACAGGAGATCTTCCTGCATTAAAATCATAATGAATCCGGCATTTGCCGGATTTTTTTAAAGGAGAAAAAAACATGTTAAGTATGGTAGAGTATGTGCATGAACGTATGCATACATATGATAATTTAGAAATAGGTGTAGATTTCACAATGGGTAATGGCCATGATACAAAGAGTTTAATTGAATGCTGCAAGGAAGTCTATAGCTTTGATATACAAGAAGAAGCATTCAAGCGTACAAAAGAACTCGTAGGAGACAAAGCACACCTTATTCGTGATTCTCATGAGAATTTTGATCATTATGTTGATACATTTGATATTGGTATTTTTAATCTAGGTTATTTACCTGAAGGTGATCATAACATCACAACAACACTTGATGTTACTCAAAGAACTCTTATTAAGGCGGTTGAACATATGAAAAAGGTCATCTTTATAACTTGTTATATTGGACATCCTCAGGGTAAAGAAGAGGCTTTATGGATTGATAACTATGTATCAGATTTAGATACACATACATATAATGTATCAAGTTTTAAGATGATGAATAAAAAGAATGCACCTTATGTAATAGAAATAGAGAGAAAATAATGAGATATAAAGATCTCATTTTTGATACTAATAAATACTATTGATATGAATATGATTCCATTACAGAAGATTATTCAGGAAGAAAAGAGAGAAACTGGACTTTAGAAGAAGTGTAATATTTTGCTTTTTATCTAGGTATGAAGGAATGGATGGTGTGTTAAAGACATTACATGAAAAGTTAAGATTTAGCGTTGTTTCTTCTAAGAATAAGAAGCAATATGATATTGATGTAGTTTCTTTAGGACTAGATGATTGTATGGAAGTTGTTGTGCTAGAGGATGATACCTCAAAACATAAACCTGATCCTGAACCATTGTTATTGTGTATGGAACGTTTGGAGTTAAATAAGGAAGGTGTTATGTATGTTGGAGATGCTTATTCAGATCTTCTTGCTTCAAGAAATGCAGGCATTGATTTTGCGCTTGCAAAATGGGGTAGTGTAGAAATCAAAGACGTGAGTGATTCTAATTATATACTAGAGAAGGTAGAAGATTTATTAGGACTTTTATAAGTGCTATAATATAACACAAGGAGATGATGTTATGAAGATAATCGCATTTACAGGTGCAGGAATATCTAAACAGAGTAATATTCCTACATTTATGGAAAGGCCGGATGTCAGAGAAAAGCTATTTAGAAGCTATGCACAAAGACATCATGAAGAGTACAATGAAGTGATTAGACAATTAAAAGCGAATATGAATGGTGCAAAACCAAATGATGCGCATTACGCCTTGGCAGAGTATCATATTCCTATTATCACAATGAATATTGATGGCTTACATAGACTTGCAGGTAGTGATGCATTAGAACTACATGGTGGTCTTCCTGAAGATGATGAAATGGATATTGCTTATTCTTTATACAATAAGCCAGTTCTTTATGGTGATCCAGCGCCAAATTATCAATTAGCTTATGAAATGGTATATGCATTACAACCAGGAGATGTATTTCTAGTTGTAGGATGTTCATTCCATACAGGTATATCTGTGGATTTAAGAGAGGTGGCTAAATCAAGAGGTGCACGTATTATTGAGATACAGGAAGATGCGGCTCATAATGTAAGAAAAGTATTGGAAGAATTAACGGAAGGATGATTTGAATAGAATTTTTTCAAGGTGATACTACAATTAAAAAACAACCAAAAATTATTGTAGATGGCTATTATAAGGATTTTGGCTATGGATTCTATTGTACAAGTTTAGAAAAACAAGCCAAACGCTGGGCGTTAGTAAAACCACGTGGTCATGTTGTAAATATCTATGAATATGTAGAAAACCACTTATTAAATATTCTTGTATTTAATGAAATGAGTGATGAATGGCTTGACTTTGTTGTTAGCTGTAGACGAGGCATCAAACATGATTATGATTGTGTGGAAGGACCTATGGCTGATGATACAATTTGGAATTATGTGGATGATTTTGCACGCGGTGATATATCTAGAGAAGCTTTCTGGGAACTTGTTAAGTTCAAGTATCCGACTCATCAAATTGTATTTTGTACAGAGGATGCGTTAAAACAACTTCATTTCAAAAGGAGTTATTCTTTATGATAAATAAATATTTTGAAGACGAAGAGATTAAGCAGAATGATCTTTTCTTTATGTGCTCCATGATTGAACGCGTTGCACGAAAGCTTCATCAAAGAAATAGATATGTTGTTAATGCGGTAGGTTACGATAACTTATATCATTTGATCAGCCTTGCAAATGTATTGCATAGTGAAAACCCTGATAAAGTGGCAAGTGACTGGATTAAAGAATATTCATTAGAAGAAGGTACATTTGATATCATGGATGTTGATCGTGAACTTTCTACCATCATACCTACTTCGCTAGATATGGGCAAAGTTTATTCACGTTTAATTGTAGATACAGCATCAATCAATGAAGACTATGTATCTGGAATGATACGTGTTTATAATGATAGAATTTGTGAAACAATTGATTCTTATACAAATGGGGCTTTCTATGAACCATCTTATGTGATTGCAAGAGCATATAAAGAGGGTGAATTTTAGAAAAGGAGATTAATTAATGGACTCAATTTTAATTAAACCACATCATTTTATTGATATTATTAAATTATATGGATCTGGGATAGATAGATTTGTTCCTGATGAAAAAATGGGACATGATTTTTATAAGGTTGCCAATGAAATTATTGATAATCCATCTGTTGGTTTAAAATTAACAATTGGTGGCGATGACATTTGTAAACCTTGTAAAAAGTATCATGAACAATGTGTTGATCCATTAACGCATATACAAGGATATACTAGTAAAGATGTTTATAATAAAACTTTAGATAAACGAATTATAAAACTATATAACTTAAATGATGAATATTATACTGCAAAGCAATTATGCTCTATAATTCAAAATAATAAAGAATATATCTTTGAAGTCTGGAATGAAGAAGATAATGAGGTAACACAAAAAAAGATATGAATTATTTTTACAAGGGGCTCATAAATTTTTAGATAACATTTAAAGAATAAAATATAGGAAGATGTGATTGAATTGTCAAAAAAGGAAAAAGCTTATTTTCATTTACCAGGATTGTTTGAATTTTATGAACTATATAAGAAGTTCCTTCCTCTTTTTTACAACCATAGAGAATATTTTTATGACTGGTGTGAAATAGGTTCTATTTATGGCGCTCCAATGGACTGTTTATGGGGTGGAGGAAGACTTGGAGAAGGGGAAGATAATCCTCGTGAGGTATTAGACCTGATAAAGACGTATCATATTTCTGCAAGACTTACTTTTAGTAACTCTATGCTAGAAGAAGAACATCTCTCAGATCCTAAATGTAATACATTGTGTAGGTTATTTAATGAAGCAGGCAACAATGGTGTGATTGTACACTCTGATCTCTTATTACACTATTTGATGGAGAAATATCCAAATCTATATTTTGCCTCTTCTACCACTAAAGTCATCACTGACTTTAATGATTTTAAAGAAGAATGCGAAAGAGAAGAGTTCCGCTATGTTGTGCCTGATTTCCGCTTAAATAAGAAATTTAAATTATTATCTACAATCAAACAGAAGGATAAAGTAGAATTCTTATGTAATGAATGCTGTTATGTAGGATGTCAGGATAGAAAGAAATGTTATGAAACGGTGAGTTTGCAGAATTTGGGTAAAGATATCCCTGATCATATTTGTAAAGCACCAAATGCAAAGCAAGGCTATCGTTTCTCTCTTGCTATGAATAATCCTTCATTTATTAGTATTGAAGATATACAGTCTATTTATAGACCGCTAGGCTTTACACAGTTCAAGATAGAAGGCAGAAGTCTAGGCAGTGCTCTTGTATTAGAGTTTCTGTTATATTATATGGTGAAGCCAGAATATTCAATTCATGTGAGAGAAGAAATCTATCTTGATAATATGCTTGATCTCTTTTAGATGTTATAATAAGTGAGAAAGAGAGGTTTCATATGAACGCATTAAAAGTAATGGAATTTGCGAAAGAACTGCTTTTAATTGATTCCCCTACAGGATATACAAAAGCAGTTATTGATTTTTATGAAAAGGAAGTCAAAGCCTTAGGTTATGAAACTATACATACCAATAAAGGTAACTTAATTGTTAAGGTGCCTGGTATCGGTCATCATACAAAGGCATTATGTGCCCACGTTGATACTTTAGGACTTATGGTCAGAAGTATCAAAGAAGATGGTACACTTGCATTTACTTTAGTAGGAGGCCCTATTGTTCCTACATTAGATGGTGAATATTGTAAAATAGTAACTAGAGATGGCAGAACTTATACAGGTACTATACTTTCTAATTCTCCAAGTGCACATGTCTATGACGATTCTAAGAATGTCTCTAGAACAGATATGACAATGCATGTACGTATTGATGAATGTGTGTCATCTAAGAAGGAAGCAGAAGAATTAGGTATCATGCCAGGAGATTATATTTGTATTGATCCTAAAACTACAATTACACCAAGCGGCTTCATTAAATCTAGATTTTTAGATGATAAACTAAGCGTAGCTATTCTGTATGGCTTACTAAAGACAATGAAGGAAGAATTTATTATTCCTCATGATACTTGGTATTTCTTAATCTCTACTTATGAAGAAGTAGGACATGGCTGTGCATATATCCCAGAAGAAATTAAAGAAGTGATTGCAGTGGATATGGGATGTATTGGTAAAGACTTAAGCTGCACTGAAAGAGATGTTTCTATTTGTGCTAAGGATTCTAGTGGTCCTTATGACTACCAGATGACAACAAAACTTATTAATCTTGCGAAAGATAATGAATTATCTTATGCCGTTGATATTTATCCATTTTATAGTTCTGATGTCTCTGCATCTTTAAGAGGCGGTCAGGATATTAGAGGCGCACTAATAGGTCCAGGTGTGGCTGCAAGTCATGGTATGGAACGTTCACATGTAGACGCAGTAGAGAACACAATGAAACTATTAATCGCTTATATGACAAAAAAAGACTGATGCTTATTGCATCAGCCTTTTTTTAAGGTGATTATTCAACTACTGTAACGTTAGCTGCCTGTGGTCCACGATCGCCTTCAACAACGTCAAATTCAACAGTCTGGCCTTCTTCTAGAGTCTTGTATCCATCAGCGTTGATTGCAGAGAAATGAACGAAGATATCTTTGCTCTGTCCTTCTACTGTAATGAATCCATAACCTTTTTCAGCCTTAAACCATTTTACTTTACCTGTCATCTGACATACCTCCTGTAAATTGCAATACATCAAGCAACTTTATTATAGGCTTTTGCAATCGATAGTGTACTACTGATAAAAAACCAATACAAAATGTCCTGTGTAACTGCTATACATATCATATCACATGTGTAAAATAATAACAAGAAAAATGGAAATTCAACACGTAATATGTTATGCTTTTTCTGTTGACAAAGATTATAAAATTCTTAGAATAATGGAGATGGGGTGTATTGATATGATGAATAAATATGCTGAATTGATAGTAAAAAAGGGCGTTAATCTTCAAAAAGGTCAGAAACTTGTAGTTACTGCGGATGTTGAATGTGCCTCTTTAGTGAAAGCTATCGCCAAAGAAGCCTATAAAGCAGGGGCTCTAGATGTAATCGCACATTATGTAGATGAGGATATTACAAGACTTAGATATGAACATAATGATGTAGATTATTTCAAGAAGGTTCCTGATTATTTAGTTGAACTACGTAATAAGTATGCATTAGAACATGCTGCTGTAGTTACTATTACATCAGAAAATCCTGATGGTTTTAAAGGTATTGATCCTTTAAAGATGGCTACTTACAGTAAAACTATGCATGAACAGGCTAAGACATTCTATGATCATTTAGATCTAGGTATTGATCGCTGGTGTATTGTAGGTGCACCTTCTCTTAAGTGGGCGAATAAGGTATTTCCTGATATGAATAATCAGGAGGCAACAGAAGCCTTATGGAAAGCTATCTATCATGTGTGTTATGTAGATACAAAAGACCCATTAAATGCTTGGGAAATGCATCGTGCATCTTTTGAAGAACGTGTGAAGACACTTAATGAGATGTCTATTGATTACTTACATTATACAAATAGTCTAGGAACTGATTTAAAAGTATATATGAATAAAGATTATTTATTTGCAGGTGGAGGAAGCTTTACAACTGATGGAGTTTATTCTTTCCCTAATATGCCTACAGAAGAAATCTTTACTTCTCCAGACTATCGTAAAACAGAAGGTATTGTTTATTCTTCATTACCACTTAACCATGGTGGTTCACTCGTCAATGATTTTTATATTCAATTCCATGAGGGTCGTGTTGTGGACTTTGATGCTAAGACTGGTAAAGATGTACTTGCAAGCATCATTGATACTGATGATGGGGCTCATTATTTAGGTGAAGTAGCACTTGTGCCAGTTGATTCTCCTATATCAGAAATGGGGCTATTATTCTATAACACATTATTTGATGAGAATGCAGCATGTCATCTTGCTCTTGGTAAAGGTTTTAATGAATGTATTAAGGGCGGTTATGAGATGACTAAAGAAGAACTATATAAACATGGTGTCAATGATTCATTCACACATGTTGATTTTATGATTGGAACAAAAGACCTTGATATTGAAGCTGTGACTCAAGATGGAAAAACAGTACAGATCTTCAAAAATGGTCAATTCGTAATTTAAGGAGGCTATATGTCAGAATTTGTAGATAAAGTAAGTAAACGTCGTACGTTTGCGATTATTTCTCACCCAGATGCTGGTAAAACAACATTAACAGAAAAGTTCTTATTATATGGTGGAGCTATTCAGGAAGCCGGTATGGTTAAGGGTAAGCAGAATATGCGTCATGCAGTCAGTGACTGGATGGAAATTGAAAAACAGAGAGGGATTTCTGTTACATCTTCAGTATTACAGTTCAACTATGATGGGTTCTGTATCAATATCCTAGATACTCCAGGCCATCAGGACTTCTCAGAAGATACATATCGTACATTAATGGCAGCTGACTCAGCAGTCATGGTTATTGATGCATCTAAGGGTGTCGAAGCACAGACACGTAAGTTATTCAAGGTTTGTGCAATGAGACATATTCCTATCTTTACTTTCATCAACAAGATGGATAGAGAAGCCAAAGACCCTTATGAATTAATGGAAGAAATTGAACAGGAATTAGGTATGGATACATGTCCTGTTAACTGGCCTATTGGATGTGGTAAACAGTTCAAAGGCGTTTATGAAAGAGAATCTAAGAAAGTGATTCGTTTCGTACCAGTACAGGGTGGTAAGAAGGAAGTACAGGAAATCATTACTGATTATGATGATCCTGAATTAATTAAAGAAATTGGTGAAGATTATTATGCGACTCTTCAGGATGATGTGGAACTACTAGATGGTGCTGGTGCAGAATTTGATCTAGAAAGAGTACATCGTGGAGAATTATCACCAGTATGTTTTGGTAGTGCCTTAACTAACTTTGGTGTAGAACCATTCTTACATCATTTCTTAGATTACTCTATGCCTCCTCAGCCAAAACAGAGCGATGATGGGCCAATTGATCCATTTAATGAAGACTTCAGTGCATTTGTATTCAAGATTCAGGCAAACATGAATAAAGCACATAGAGATAGAATGGCATTCATGCGTATTACTTCTGGTAAATACACTAAGGGTATGGAAGTATTCCATATGCAGGGAAATAAGAAGATTAAATTAAGCCAGTCTAAACAGCTAATGGCTGATGATCGTGAAGAAATCCAGGAAGCTTATTCTGGAGATATCATTGGTGTTTTTGATCCAGGTATTTTCTCTATTGGTGATACAATCTGTACACCTAAGCATAAATTCAAGTTTGAAGGTATTCCTACATTCGCCCCTGAACATTTCGCACGTATCCGTAATACAGATACAATGAAGCGTAAACAGTTCGTTAAGGGTGTAGAACAGATTGCTCAGGAAGGGGCTATTCAGATCTTCACTGAAATTGGTGGTTCAATGGAAGAAATCATCGTAGGTGTAGTAGGTGTCCTTCAGTTTGAGGTACTTGAATATCGTTTAAAGAATGAATATAACGTAAATATTAAGAGAGAACCTCTTGGATATCAGTTCATTAGATGGATTGATAATGAAGAAATTGATCTATATAGTTTGAATTTATCTTCAGATACAAAGAGAGTTCAGGATTTAAGAGGAAAGTATTTATTACTCTTCTCTAATCAATGGGGAATTAACTGGGCGACTGATAAGAACAAGGAATTAATCTTATCAGAATTCTCTAAAAACTAATGAAAAAGAATTGGCGTTATTGGTGGACGCTTTTGTACTTTGTAGTTTATCTGTTATGTTTCTTCTTTATTGAACATTTCTTACCAGTGACGCAATATCATATGATCTCTACACCAATAGATCATATGATTCCATTTAACGAGTGGTTTGTTTTCTTTTATATCAGCTGGTTTGGATATATCTTCTTCTCTTTCTGGTATTTCTTCTTTAAAGACAAGAAAGAATACTTGCAGATGATCACATTCCTATTTACCGGTATGACACTCTTTATAGTAGTATCAATAATCTATCCTAATGGTTTAGATATTAGACCAAAACAATTAGAACATAATAATATTGCGTTAATACTTGTTGATTTACTTTATAAGATTGATACACCAACCAATGTATTGCCTAGTATTCATATCTTTAATTCTATTGGTATGTGCATGGCGTTTAGTAAATCAAAGCATGCAACTAGTATTATGAAGAAGGGAACTACAATTCTTACGATAGGGATTATTCTTTCTACTTTCTTGATTAAGCAGCATGGAATGATTGATGCACTCTCTGCGGTTGTGTTATCTGTCGTTCTCTATGTTGTTGTTTATAAGAAAAACATTTATTTATTAAAAAGAAAATCTTAAAAGGGGCTGTAACGAATAGGTAGTATTTACTACTACCTTGAGCGTTACAGCTCTTTTTCGTATATCCAAACCCAAAA
>NZ_RCYB01000050.1 GCF_004168205.1 Catenibacterium sp. co_0103
GAAAAAAATAAAAAGACCTCTCTGATTTTGAAATCAAAGAGGTTTTTGGCATTTGTTCGCTTAACTTAATACCATTGCCTGATTGGACCTCTATTTATTTACCTGAATGATGAAGAAATAAGCCATTGTCTTACCTCTAGGTACATCATAATGTTCTACGAGTGTGAGATAATCTGAATTTAGTCTTAAATTCTTCTCTACAAGAGATATTTCAGTTGTATAGATAAATACATACCCTTCTGGTAAAACGTGTCTGTGGATACGTTTAAAGAAGTTATCGTAAAGATTCTTTAAAGCACGTGTATCTTTCATCTGTGCATAGGTAGGCATATCAGTAAAGATTTCATCAAACATTTCATTATTTACAAAACGATTGGCATCCTTATTTACAAAGTGAATAGCCTGATTAGCTGCAATCGCATTCTTCTTAGCTGCTTCTAAGCCTTCTCCATAAATATCTAATCCCATTGCAAACTTAACTGGTTTAGCCATACATCTTTCAATAAGTGTAACACCACTACCACAGAATGGATCTAATACACGAGAATGCATGCCCATATATGGTTTAGCTACTTCCATAAGTGTTGCTGCTACATAAGGCTGCATTGAATTAGAAATAATTTCACGTCTATAATTAAAGCGAGGATTGTCTAATGAACTCAACTTTAAGTAAACATTCACTGTTCCTGGCTTTAATTCTCTAATAAGTATTTCAATATCATAATCAGATGTTACATTCTGAAGATGTGAAGGCATTTCTTCAATGAGTTCTTGAACTACATCATTGATAACAGCTGATTTCTTTTCTCTCATTTGATCAACCAAACGATAATAGAAACATCCTTCTGCATCATATAAACGATGTAGTACGTCTACCAAATTACTTTGCGCAATACGTTTACCAATTAAATGTCCATCCTGAGCAAGTCCTGAACAGCCTGATAATGGGAAAATCATTTCTCTATAATTACGTAAGCCTAGAAGGTCATAAATAGCCTTTGTACGCACTAAAACGCCCTGTCCGACTGGTTTATAACGTAAATGCTTCACCTGTTCAAAAAGTGTATATTGATAATAAGGAAGTGTTGTAAGAATAACATCGACTTCTTTATGCAATAAACGGATTGATTTCTTCTTATGATAAGAATAAGAACGAATCATCGGATTTAATACCTTTAATTGTGCTTTGATATGCTTGCTGTCTACTACTTCTGAATTCATGAGTTCATTCTGTATTTCCTGTAATTCCTTAATATAAGGCTTACAATCATAATGACTCATACCTTTTAAATAAGCATCTTTTACAAAATCCTTTTCTTCATTCTTATAAGCATCTAAAAGAACAGAAGCCATCATAGAATTTTTAGTATATCCTAGTAGTAATGCCGCATTTTTTCTTACTTTAGGATCTTCATAAGATAAACAATCACATAATTTTTCTACAATAGGGCCATCTAATGTATCAGCAGCTGACATTGATCCTTTTAATTTTATTAGATTTTGACGCAGATCAATGTCTGCGAGAATATTCTTTACAACATTTTTTTCCATATAAAACACCTCATAATCATATCTATTATATCAAATTTATCCCTTTGTTACTATAAAAAAAGTGCCTTAGAAGACACCTTTTTGTGTAATTATGTAACTAAGCGGGACATCAAGAGAGTGAGGATGAGTATTTTCTACTTCCTGGAAATCAAATGCTAAACCAACCGCCAGGGCATTTGTCTTTTTTAAACAACGATCATAAAAACCTCGGCCATAGCCAATACGATTATGATTTGCATCAAACATAAGTAATGGCACTACAATCACATCTAAATCTTTAACATCCATATGCTCATTAGTAGAAGGTTCCAATATATGAAAAGCACCCTCTTTTAAATCATCCATAGTATATATTCTTTGGAAATCTAATTCATCCCCTACACATTTTGGTACATAGATTTCCTTTTCTAATATATATTTCTCAATTAAATGAAGTGTATCCACTTCATGACGATAAGACATATAAAACCCTATTCTTTTCGCATTCTTAAATGCAGGCATTTCTTCTAAATAAGACGCAATTCTTTTTGAATAAGAAAGAAACGTCTCTTCTTCTAAAGCGAGACGTTTCTTAATCATCTGTTCTCTATCCAATAGCATCTTCTGACATATCAAGCTTAATAAGCTGATTTAATTCAACAGCATATTCCATAGGTAATTCTCTGCTGAATGGTTCAATGAAGCCCATAACAATCATCTCTGTTGCCTGCGCTTTAGTGAGACCTCTGCTCATTAAGTAGAAGAGCTGATCTTCTGATACTTTAGATACAGTGGCTTCATGTTCAATAATAGAATCATTATTGGCCATGATATTTGTAGGTACTGTATCACTTGTAGAAATCTTATCTAGAATTAATGTATCACATTCTACCTTGCTCTTACAGTCATACGCATTCTTGTTATGACGGACAAGTCCTCTATAGTTTGTCTTACCACCATTTCTCGCAATAGATTTAGAAATGATCTGACTTGATGTATGAGGTGCTGCATGAATCATCTTAGCCCCAGAATCAATGATCTGACCTTTATCTCCTACCGCAATAGTAATAACTGTACCCTTGGCTCTTTCTCCTGCAAGAACACAGCAAGGATATTTCATAGTAACAAGTGAACCGATGTTACCATCTACCCATTCCATTGATCCACCTTCCATAACTTTTGCACGCTGTGTAACTAAGTTATAGATATTCTTAGACCAGTTCTGGATTGTTGTATAACGACAATGTGCATTCTTGCCGACAATAATTTCTACAACACCAGCATGAAGTGAATCTTTAGAATATGAAGGTGCTGTACATCCTTCTACATAATGGATATCTGATCCTTCATCTACAATAATTAAGGTTCTTTCAAACTGTGCCATACGTTCAGAGTTGATTCTAAAATATGATTGTAATGGCTTATCTAATTTAGTATGAGGTGGTACATAAATAAATGATCCTCCTGACCAGACAGCCCCATTTAATGCAGAGAACTTGTTATCGTAATATGGAATAACAGTATCAAAATACTTCTTGAAGATTTCTGGATATTGTTTTAATCCAGAATCAATATCTAAGAAGATAACACCCTTCTCTTTGACTTCTTCAAGCATATTATGATAAACAACTTCAGATTCATATTGAGCACTTGCCCCTGCTAAGAACTTCTGTTCTGCTTCAGGAATACCTAAACGATCAAATGTATTCTTAATTGTTTCTGGTACTTCTTCCCATTTATCTGTTTTAGTATCTGATGGACGATTATAGTATGTATAATCATCAAAATCCATCTTAGATAAATCAACACCCCACTTAGGCATTGGCATCTTTAAGAACTGTTTTAATGACTTGATACGGTATTCAGTCATCCATTCGGGTTCTTCTTTAATGGCTGATATTTCTCTAACGATATCTTCATTTAACCCTTTAGGTGTCTTGAAGACAGATACATCCTCATCAGGATGATCTTCTATCACTTCAGCTTGTGGAATATTAAGATTCTCAATAGCCATCTCTATTCCTCGCTTCCTTCTAATAATTTTAAGAATCCAGTCCAGCCTAGAGTCGCACACTTAATACGATTGGCCTGCTTATGCGTATTCTTAAACGCAATCGCTTCTTCAAGAAGTTCTGGATCATATTCTTTTTCATAAATCATATGCATATAGTTATCTACAATATGCATTGCTTCTTCTTTTGTCTTTCCTTTAACTAGTTCAGTCATGATAGAAGTAGATGCCGTACAAATAGCACATGCTTCACCATCAAAACGTACATCTTCCACTACATCACCATTAAACTTAGCCTGGACATCAATATCATCAATACATGTACTTGAATCCATATTGACTTTCTGATATGAATCATCATCTACAAGTCCATGGTTTCTAGGATTCTGATAATGGTCCATAATAATTTCTCTCATGATCATTGGATCATCCAAAGAATGCATCAAGGAAATCATCTCCTTTCTTACATGCTTCAATAAACTGATCAATTTCTTCTTCAGTGTTATAGAAATAGAAAGAGACACGACAAGTTGTTCTTACTTTTAAGAACTCGTCTAGAATCTTTGCACAATGTTCACCAGCTCTTACTGCAATACCATAAGTATTAAATAAGCTGGCTGCATCCTGTGCAAATACATCTTTAATATTAAAAGCAATAGCCCCTTCTGAGTTTGGATTATATACAGTGACATTATCCAACTGAGACATCTTCTCAATCGCATAATGACGTAATTCTAATTCTCTTTGACGGATATTTTCCATACCGATGCTCTGTAAGTATTTAACAGCTGCACCTAAGCCAATCACACCTTCAATATGAGGTGTACCTGCTTCAAATTTATAAGGCGATTCCTTTAGTGTGACAAGTCCACAGCTGTTATAGCGTGAATTAGATCCTCCACCAAAACGTGTAGGCTTTGTTTCTTCTAATAACTCATATTTGCCATAAAGAACACCAACACCTGTAGGGCCACACATCTTATGACCTGAGAAAGCTAAGAAGTCCACATCATCACGTACAACATCTGTGACAATATGCGGTACACTCTGTGCCCCATCTGCCACTACAATAATACCTTTAGAATGCGCATATTCTGTGACTTCCTTGATAGGTACTTCATAACCTAATACATTTGTCACAATCGCAAGTGAAATAATCTTTGTATTCTCTGTTACAGCCTTCTTGACATTTTCTAATGTCATACGACCTTCTTCATCTAGTTCAATATATTTCACAACAGCACCTGTTTCCTCAGCTACATCAAACCAAGGCAATGTATTAGAGGCATGTTCTGCCACATTCAAAAGGATTTCATCACCTGCTTTTAAATGTGTTTTGGCATAACCATTCGCAATTAAGTTAAGTGAATCTGTTGACCCACTTGTAAATACAACTTCCTCTTTTCTTTTAGCATGAATAAAATGCTGAACTACTTCTCTCGCTTCTTCATAAGCGATATCCACCTGATGAGATAAATCATAATCTCCACGATGAGCATTTCCTGAGTAGCTAGATAAATATTCACATACTGCATCAATCACACATTGAGGCTTTAATGTAGTCGCACCATTATCAAAATAAATCAGTGGCTTGCCATGCATTAATGTCTTTCCATCCAACATTGGAAAGTCTTTTCTTGTATCCTTACAATTCACCATAACTAAGCACCTACCTTTGATAACGCCAATTCAAAACGTTCCTTAATCATCTTATTATCTACAACTTCGACTACTGGCATTAAATAACCATAAGTAATCAACTGCATAGCCTGACGTTTAGTCAAACCACGAGACTGTAAATAATAAAGATGTTCTTCATCCATCTTCCCTACACCAGCTGCATGAGAAGCCTGGACATCGTATTCATCAATATATAAGAATGGATTTGCACTTGCATAACATTTTGGATCAAAGACAATGATCTTATTTGTCTGATGTGATGCTGAACCATTCTGTCCATTTGTAATTGTACCAATACCATCAATCACAAGATGTGCTTCATCTTTCGCAACACCATAGTTATCCATGATACCAGTAGTATGTGGTGCATTATGTTTTATATGCACCTTATAATGTTTCTTTTCTTTATCCTTTGATAAAGCTGCCATTCTTAATCTGACATCTGCCCCTTCACCATCTAATTCAAATGTATAAGAGGCTTCAATAGAAGCATCAGATAATTCAGAATAGCCAAGCTGAAGCATACTATCATGAGAAGAATGTCCTTCATCTAGATAAGTATTCTTTACTGTTCCTTCATTTTCATTAAAGAAATTAACATGTGAATAAGCACCGTTAGTAAATGTACGATTTAATACACCATTTTCTTCAACATGTCTTGTTTCAATCACTTCTGCATGGACATTGTCTTCAAATACATAATGTAGTGACATTTCATTCTTTACATCTACCACTACATGAAGCTGAATGGGTTCTCCATACTTGAATGTGATTGTTGTATCATTCACAACAACTTCTTTAGGAAGATTATCTTCTGTTACCTTCCCATCCACAAAATGAATATAGTGTTCAAAACTATACATTGCTTGTCACCTTATGGCCACATACCCCAATAGAAACAACGTCTTCATCTTCTTTTTGGAGTTCAATGCCTAATTCTTTCTTTACCCATTCATATCCTTCATTGTTGATCTTTTCAATTAGTTCAAAGCCACCTTCTACCACAATATTTCCATCTACTAATACATGTACATGTGTTGGCTTTACTAATTCATATAATCTTTCATAGTGAGAAACCATTACTAGACCAAAGTCTTCATTCTTTTCTCTCATCTCATTGATATTATCAGCGACGATACGTAACGCATCAACATCTAGACCTGAATCAATTTCATCTAATAATGCGAATTTAGGTTCTAGTAATTTCATCTGAAGAATTTCATTACGTTTCTTTTCTCCACCTGAGAACCCTTCATTTAAATAACGATGAGCTAAATTACCATCCATTTCTAAGTCTTCTGTGGCATGGTCCATAGCCTTAATGAACTGATAAAGACTTAATGGTTTTTCTCTTCTCGCATTCATTGCAGAACGGAGGAAATCAGAGTTTGTGACACCTGGAATTTCCTGTGGATACTGCATTCCTAAAAATAATCCTTTACGGCTTCTTTCATCTACACTCATAGAAAGAACATCTTCACCATCTAATGTGATTGTACCCTGAGTTACTTTATATTTAGGATGACCCATGATTGTACCTAATAATGTTGACTTACCATTCCCATTAGGACCCATCAATGCATGTGTTTCTCCTGTATTAGTTGTTAGATTAATTCCCTTCAAAATCTCCTTGTCGCCAATCGCAACATGAAGATCCTTTATACTCAAAACTGACATCTTTTTTTCACCTCGAGAATCATTATAAAAGATTAAACGTTCAACCTCAAATAATATGATAAAGAATTATGTCTTTTTATGTGAAACATGGGTAATTATTTGAAAAAAATCACCTACCATGTATAATATATATGTTACGCAAGGAGGGTACGTATGAAAGCCAAAAAAATAGCGGCGCTATGTTTAGCGAGTGTTTTATTACTAAGTGGCTGTGGTGGTAAAACTGTAGATGGAAAGAGCGTAGTGGCTTCAACTAGTGAAGGTCATGTTTATGCAGATGATGTTTATGATACATTAATTTCTACTAGTTCAGGTAAGTCAGCAGCATTCCAGTATGTTCTTGATCAGTTGATCAATAAACAATATCCTATTACAAGTGATATGAAAGATAATGCAAGTGATATGCTTGATAGTGTTAAGAATTCTTATAAGAGCAAATATGGTGAAAATTCTTATGAAAAACAGTTTAAGAGCGATTTAAAGAGTGCTGGTTATACAAGTGAAAGTGAATATAAGAAGAAGCTTATTTATTCTTTACAGTATGCAGAATTAGTCAAACACTATGTAAAGACACATTATGATACTGTATTTGAAGATTATTATAAGGTTGCCACACCTCGTATGATCTCTATGATTAAGATTTCTGTTTCTGATCCTTCTAGTCCTACTGATTCTGAAAAAGAAAAATTAAAAGAAGTGCAGGAGTTATTAAAGGATGGTAAGAGCTTTGGTGATGTTGCCAAGGATTATTCAGATGATTCTACTACTAAGAGTGCAAAAGGGTCTTTAGGTGTTGTAGATACTACAAGTAACTTAACAAATACTTATGGTAGTACAATTAATGAAGCAGCTTTCTCTTTAACTGAAGGACAGACTTCTGATGTATTAACAGGTACTGATGGTTATTATATCTTAAAGTGTACTTCTACTAGTAAAGAAAAGATTAAGAAGAAATTAAAGAATGTGACTATCCAGTCTCCATTACTTACTTATGATGATTACATCATTTATCGTGCATTCAAGACTTATGATATTGAATATAAAGATGCAAAGATTAAAAAAGCAGTCAATGAAGCTATTAAAGAAGGCTTAAAGTCTAGAGCTGCAGAAAGGAAGTAATGAGAATGGCAGAATACAAACAGATACATAAAGTAGAAGTTGAAAAGAAACCTTTTAAACTTACTAAGAAAATGATTGCATTACTTGTCATTGCGATTGTCCTTGTTGTAGGAGTGATTACAGCTTATATTGTGACTGCTGATAAAGATGGTTATACAAGTTCTGTAAAGGATGGTTCAACAGAAGTAATCAGTGGTGATGTAAGTGTGACCAAGAAAGGTTTATATGAATACTTATTAGACAACTATGGTGCCAATGAAGTATTAAATGAAGCTTACAATAAGATCACTGCAAAAGAGATTACTGACCAGGATGCAATTGATGCAAAAGTAAAAGAACAAAAAAATCGTTATGCTGAATATTCTGGTTCTTTTGAAACTTATGCAAAGAATCAGGGTTATAGTGATGCAAAGGCTTTTGAGAAGGAAGTCGTTATACCAGAAGCAAAATCTGAACTATTAGAAGAAAAATATCTAGATACAGAGTTCAATGATGTATGTAAGAAATATAATGTTTCTTATTTAAAGATTGTTGAATATAGTAAAGAATCTGATGCATTAAAGGCATTAAAGACAGTGACTAGTGCAGATGCAATGACTGCTTTAATGAATGCAAATAGTTCTAGTTCTACTGATTTAGGTTTTGTATGCAGTAAGAGTTCTACAACTACTGTTGATAAGAAAATCATTAAGGCTTTAAGTAAGTTTACTTCTTTAAAGACTGATGGTGTATATAAGGAAGCAGTTAAATTAAGTACTGGTAAATATGCAGTTGTATATGTATACAACACTGATAAGAGTGCTCAAAAATCAGATATTACTGAAAACTTACAGAACCTAACTGATGTAAAAACAGATATTGAATCTTATTATTTAAAGAAATATAAGTTCACTGTTGAAGATGAAAAGGTTAAGAAACAGATCAAGAAAATTTCTAGTAAATATGTGGACTAAGAGACGTGAGAACGTCTCTTTTGTGTTAGAATAAAGACAGGAGGTTTTATATGATGGATAATTGTATTTTTTGTAAGATTGCTGCAAAGGAAATTCCTGGCAAAGTTGTATATGAAGATGATACTTGTATTGCGTTCTTAGATTTATCACAGACTACTAATGGACATACGCTCGTTATTCCTAAGGAACATTATGATAGCTTTTTAGAAGCAGACCCAGAAGTGATGGCACATTGTATGAAAGTGGCTCAGAAGCTTGCAAATAAGATTGTAGAGAATATGCATGCAAAGGGATGTAATATTCTTACTAATGCGAAAGAAGTCGCTGGTCAGACAGTGCATCATTTCCATATTCATATTATTCCAAGATATGAAGAAAATGATCCAATCAAGATTGAATTTACTGATCGTTCAAGTGTTGTAAATCTTGATGATATCTACAACGAAATCATGAAATAGAAAAACAGGGATTTAAAAAAATCCCTGTTTTTTTTAGTACACACAATGATATGACATCTCTTTAAATTACGATGTGATTAACCTCTCACAAAGTAGCGTGAAACAAATTCCATATTAATTTCTTTGATTTCTCTTTTACCTTCTATATAATCTTCATACATTTCGAAAGGATCTCCAGCCCCAAACAAGCCGCATCCACTGCAGTTCTCACATCCTGCAGAATCATTACAATCCAATGCTTCTTGTATAATTCTTTTTCTTTCTTCTCTTGTTGTATCTTTTATTAGTACACTCTTCATATCCATCACCCACTTCTAGTATAGAAATAATACATACAAATAGCAAGCAATATACCTATCTTTTCAGTATGTTATAAACGTAAAGAAAAGAGATAGCATTTCTACTATCTCTTTCGTATAAATTATTCAGCAGCATCAAAATCTTTAGCAAGTGCTTCTGCTCTTGCACGACGACGTTTGGCATCTACTAGACACTTATCGAATAATGCTTCTGCATTTTCAGGATTGATCTTAACTAACTGAGAGAATCTGTTTTCACTCATTAAGAAGTCTTTGAACTTAGAATAATCAGGAGCCTTAGAATCAATTGTAAGTGGGTTCTTACCTTCTTCAGTTAAACGTGGGTCGTATCTTAATAAGTTGAAGTAACCACATTCAACAGCCCATTTTTCCTGTCTTGAAGAGTTAATTAATCCACCCTTGATATGATGTTCATTACATGGTGCATAAGCAATAATTAATGATGGTCCATCATAAGATTCAGCTTCCTTCATAGCCTTAATAGCCTGCATTGGGTTAGCACCTAAAGCAATCTGTGCAACATATACATGACCATAAGCCATAGCAATCTGAGCTAAGTCTTTCTTAGCAACCTTCTTACCACTTGCAGTGAACTTTGCAATAGAAGCAGCCTGTGATGATTTAGAAGACTGTCCACCAGTGTTAGAATATACTTCTGTATCAAGAACTAATACATTGACATTCTGATCATTAGCAAGAACGTGGTCTAATCCTCCGTAGCCGATATCATAAGCCCATCCGTCACCACCGATGATCCACTGAGACTTAGTCACTAATTCACCCTTCATATCAAGTAATTCCTTGATACGTTCATTAGCTGAAGCTTCAACTTTTTCTACTAATTCGTTATAAAGAGCCTTTTCTTCTACTCTCTGACCCTTAACAGCTTCATATTTTTCAAGAATTTCTTTTAATTCTGGTTCTACATCATTCTTATTTGCTTCAATGATTTCTAAGATATGTTTAGACATGTAGTTTTCTGCAAGCTTCATACCGAAACCAAATTCAGCATTATCTTCGAATAATGAGTTAGCCCAAGCCATACCATGACCATTCTTATCAGTAGTACATGGAGTAGATGGAGTTGAACCAGTATAGATTGATGAACATCCAGTAGCGTTCGCAATTCTCATATCAGAACCGAATAACTGAGAAGCTAAACGATAATATGGAGTTTCACCACAACCAGCACAGGCACCAGAAGCTTCAAAGTAAGGCTTCATGAATCCAACACCCTTCACTGTAGTTGTAGGATACTTGTCATCTCTATATTCTACATTGTTGTATACATATTCAGATAAAGCAGAATGTTCTAATTCTTCCTTAACTGGAACCATTGTAAGTGCCTTTTCACCACGTTTACCTGGACATACAGTTGCACATAATCCACAACCTACGCAGTTATCAGGAGAAACCTGGATACGGAATGATAATCCTTCAACACCCTTACCAATTGGTTTTAATACATCATTTGTAATATCTTCTGGTGCATTCTTGATTTCTTCTTCAGTCATTAAGAATGGACGGATAGTTGCATGAGGACATACCATAGCACACTGATTACACTGGATACAGTTGTCTTTTTCCCACTTAGGAACCTGAATAGCAATGGCACGTTTTTCTTTAATTGCTACACCATTCTGCATAGTACCATCAAGCTTATCTAAGAATGCTGAAGTTGGAAGGTCATAACCTTCAAGTGCATTGATAGGAGCTACGAAGTTATCAAAGTAATCATCACCAGTTGGTTTTCTTAATGGTAATACAGTTAAGTTAGACCATTCTGGATCTACAGTTACTTCTTCAATTGCATCTTTACCAGCATCGATAGCCTTATAGTTAGCCTGGACGATATTTTCACCCTTGTTGCTGTAAGACTTCTTAGCCATTTCTTTCATCTTAGTAACAGCTTCTTCGATTGGAAGAATCTGTTCATTTAATGCGAAGAATGCTGACTGTAGGATAGTATTTGTACGTCTACCCATACCGATTTCACCAGCAATCTTGTTGGCATTAATAATATAGAACTTAGCATGTTTATCTGCTAACTGTTTCTTTACTCTATTTGGAAGATAATCAGCGATTTCTTCTTTAGTAAATTCAGTATTTAATAAGAAACGTCCACCATCTTTTAAGTTCTTCAACATATCATACTTTAAGCAGTAGTTGTCTAATGAACAAGAGATGAAGTCTGCTCTATTTACATAGTAAGTTGCTCTAATTGGCTTATTACCAAATCTTAAGTTAGAACGAGTAGCTCCACCAGCCTTCTTAGAGTCATATGCGAAATAAGCCTGGCAGTATAAATCAGTATTATCACCAATAATCTTAATAGAAGACTTATTTGCAGATACAGTACCATCAGAACCTAAACCGTAGAATAAGCACTGAGTAACACCGGAATTGATATGGAATCCATGAACATCAGGTAATGATAAATGAGTTACGTCATCCTTAATACCAATTGTGAATCCTGTAAATGGATTATCTGAATTTAAGTGATCATAAACAGCCTTGATATGCTGAGGTGTAGTATCCTTAGAACCCATACCATAACGACCACCAATAACTAATGTATCAGCATCTCTAATGACTGAACATACATCAAGGTATAATGGTTCACCAGTAGCACCCATTTCCTTAGTACGATCAAGTACAGCAATCTTCTTAGCAGTTGCTGGTAAAACAGCCTTTAAGTATTTTGGAGAGAAAGGTCTATAAAGATGTACTTTAATAACACCAACTTTTTCTCCTTCTTTAGCCATTTCATCAATAGTATCTTTAATAGTTTCAGTTACTGAACCCATTGCGATAATAACTCTATCTGCTTCTGGATCACCATAGTATGTAAATGGAGCATATTCTCTACCAGTAATTTCAGAAATCTTCTTCATGTAATCTGCAGCAATTTCTACAACTGCATCATAATGCTTATTCTGAGCTTCTCTGCTCTGGAAATAGATATCATCATTATCTGCACCACCACGTTCTACTGGATTAGTATGTGGATTAAGTGCGTTTGCTTTAAATTTCTTAATTGCATCATGATCTACTAATGAAGCTAAAGTTTC
Source organism: Catenibacterium sp. co_0103 (assembly GCF_004168205.1). Taxonomy (GTDB): domain Bacteria; phylum Bacillota_I; class Bacilli_A; order Erysipelotrichales; family Coprobacillaceae; genus Catenibacterium; species Catenibacterium mitsuoka_A. The sequence continues at coordinate 12,820 of NZ_RCYB01000050.1, forward strand.
ATAATCAAGAACTTCAACTTTCTGAATTTCATGAGATGTTCTGAAACCATCAAAGAAATGGATAAATGGTACACCTGCTTTAATTGCAGTTAAGTGTGCAACACCCGCTAAATCCATAACTTCCTGTACAGAATGTGAACAAAGCATAGGGATACCTGTTTGACGGCAGGCATAAACATCCTGATGATCCCCAAAGATATTTAATGAACTAGTTGCAAGAGCTCTTGCAGCTACATGGAAAACACCTGGAAGCATTTCACCCTGAATCTTATAAAGGTTAGGAATCATTAATAATAGACCCTGAGATGCAGTAAATGTAGTAGCTAAAGCACCACCCTGTAAAGCACCGTGTACAGCACCAGCAGCACCTGCTTCTGACTGCATTTCAACTACGTTTACAGCAGAGCCAAAAATATTTTTTCTTCCCTGTGAAGCCCATTCTTCAGCATGTTCGGCCATTGGTGAAGAAGGGGTAATTGGATAGATACTTGCTACTTCAGAAAATGCATATGCAACATGAGCGGCAGCAGTATTACCATCCATAGATAAATACTTCTTAGACATAATCTTTCAATCCTCCTTATCTACCATTATACGCTGATATGCAATAAAATACTATAATTAATTATTATCGTGTATTTTGTTTCTAACACATATATATTTCTATACTTCATAAGATGTATATCTAATTTAGCCCAAAAAATAGTTGAATACTTTAATGTGTTCATTGCCATGTTCTATACCCGTCAGATCTAATGAGCGATACATCAATGCTTTAAATGCATATACAGGTAGGATAGAATCCGATAAACAATCACATGACAATCATCTCTTGTCATATGATTCCCCTTTTTTCAAAAACAATAATTGAAATCAATCTGTTAATTCACTATATTTGCACTTTTTGCATTTTAGAAACGCATCTTCCATTTTATCCTCAGCTATTTCGTCCAATTCCTTAATGGCGCTTTTCTTTGCTAATTTAGATATTCCCATAAGAGATTCATAACACCACTCGCAATCAATGATTCGATTAAACACAGGACAATATCTATCTTCTTCAAAATCAACATTATCTATTTTTCCCATCGTTTAAGCACCTCCAATATAGCCATATAATTTTCACCGCAGTCAGTATACCTCATACCTGTTTTACATATCCATTCATTGTCTCTCAGCATAACAACAGAAGCCCTTTTTTCAGAAATAAACAATTTCCCTTTCCCGTTCCATTGATTGAATATCACTAATACATAGTCTATGTATTCTTGTAGTTCATCAGAAGTAATGTTTCTTTCTAGCATTCTATCAAATATTTGGAATTCTGATAATGATAGAGGTACATTTTCATTTCCTAAAATTGACATATTCTTTATATCGCTTCTTATCACTAGAATATTTCTTGGCTAACTTCACAGCCATATTAATTGCTTCAGCACCATAGGTGTATTGGAGAATCGTTTACACCTAGGATTGGAAGTGGTATCTGTTTGGTGGAGTCGCTTATACAAACATTTCTTTATACTTCATCGGTTTTCTATCTCAATGATTGTACTCACTGCTGTAATCATTGCTTTCATAGAATCCCACAATAAATAGGCTAACCTTTTTAGCATAATTAATTATCATCCTGTATTTTTACTATTAATAACTATTAAATCTTTCTATCAAATGCATTTGATGTTAAAATGGGGATGAAATATACAAAAGGAGCATAAAATGAATACGAAAAATTGTTTTATTGGTCAGTCTGGTGGGCCTACGGTTGCCATCAACGCCTCTCTTGCAGGTGTTATTACTCAATGCCAGGAAGAAGGATTTACTCATATTTATGGTATGGTTAATGGTATCCAGGGACTATTAGAAGATCACTTCATGGATCTAGGTACAACATTTAATTCTGAGGAAAAAATTGATGCATTAAAGCATTCCCCAGCAATGTATTTAGGAAGCTGTCGTTATAAGCTGCCTACAGTAAGTGATGATAAAGACACTTACGACTTGTTATTTAAAAAATTTAATGATTTAGAAATCACTGATTTCTTCTATATTGGTGGAAATGATTCTATGGACACTGTGGCTAAACTTGCAGCTTATGGTGAAACAATCAATTCCCCTATTCACTTCATTGGGATTCCAAAGACTATCGATAATGATTTGATGGGTACAGATCACACTCCAGGCTTTGGTTCAGCTGCAAAGTATGTTGCAAGTTCTATGTTAGAAATTGCTTATGATTCTTCTATCTATAAGCTAGATGCGATTACTATTGTAGAAATCATGGGACGTAATGCAGGTTGGTTAACTGCTGCGAGTGCACTTGCAAGAACTGAATGTAATGATGCCCCTGATCTCATTTATTTACCGGAAGTCGTATTTGATAAAGAACGTTTCTTAAAGGATATTGAAGAAAAGTTCAAAGAAAAGTCTTCTATCATGATTGCAGTAAGTGAAGGTATTCATGATGAAAACGGAAACTTCTTAGACAGTGGTGATTCACAGCAGTATGATGCATTTGGTCATCCAATCCATTTTGGTACTGGTAAGGTATTAGAAAATATCTGTAAAGAACATTTTGGATGCAAAGTAAGAAGTATCGAATTAAATGTACTACAAAGATGTGCAATGCATATTGCCTCTAAAGTAGATATTGATGAGTCTTTCTTTATTGGTAAAAAGGCTGTAGAAACAGCACTTGCTGATCATACAAATGTTATGATGGGGGTTAAGAGAACTAGCAATGATCCATATACTGCAGAATGTATCTATAGTAATGTACAAGATATTGCGAACCTAGAACAGAAAGTTCCAGCAGAATGGATTACTAAAGAAGGTAATGATATCACTCAAGAACTTTATGATTACTTATATCCATTAATTCAGGGGAAAATTGCTATTACTTATAAGAATGGTATTCCTTCATATATCGATATTGCCCATTTAAAAGAAAATTAAGAACTAATAAAGTCCCTTAAATGGGACTTTATTTATTTGTAGTTTAATTTTATGTATTTTTTTGTGTCAACCGAAATTGATAATGTCTCAAAAATAATCAAACATTAGCACCACAACGGTGCTTTTGTTTTGCAGCATAAT
>NZ_RCYB01000051.1 GCF_004168205.1 Catenibacterium sp. co_0103
CCCGTACGTACGGTGCAACGGGAGGCACAGAAATAATAATTAATCTCAGTATTGATATTATTTCCTGTCTACCCTATTATTTTCTTATAATAATAAATCCGTTGCACAATAATCAATTACGTGTTATTATCTGAATTGTATTTTTTGTATACAAATGAGGAGGAAATATGAGTAAAGATCAAACTAGTATGTCAGAAGAACTTTTCAAATTAGACGGAAAGCCTTCTACATCACAAGCTTTACCTTTAGCACTTCAGCACGTTGTGGCCATGGTTGTCGGATGTGTTGCACCTGCTATTATTATTTCAGGAGTTGCAGGACTTTCAGCGAGTGATTCAGTTATTCTGATTCAGGCTGCACTTACAATGTCTGCTATCTCTACATTATTTCAGGTTTTTCCGTTATTAAGAGAGAAAAAACTTGCAATTGGGGCAGGATTACCTGTTATCATGGGTATTAGTTTTGCCTATTTACCTACTATGCAGGCAATTGCTGGTGAATTTGATATTGCAACCATTTTAGGCGCACAGATTGCTGGTGGTATTGTTGCTGTTATTGTAGGACTATTTGTAAAGAAGATTAGAAAATTCTTTCCACCACTTATTACTGGTACAGTAGTATTCTCAATTGGTTTATCATTGTATCCTACAGCTATTAATTATATGGCTGGTGGTGCAGCTTCTAAGAGTTATGGTTCTTGGCAGAATTGGCTTATTGCTTTTATTACATTAGCTGTTGTTACTTTCTTGAATCATTATGGTAAAGGAATTTTTAAATTAGCTTCTATTTTAATTGGTATTATTGTTGGTTATATTATTGCTCTCTGCTTTGGTATGATCAATTTCTCAGCTGTCGCAAATGCATCATGGTTTGCTTTACCACAATTCATGCATTTTGGTGTGAAGTTTAATCCAGCAGCATGTGTGGCAATTGCGGTATTATTCGCAATAAACTCTATTCAGGCAATTGGTGATTTCTCTGCCACTACTACAGGTGGTATGGATCGTATGCCTACTGATGAAGAATTAAATGGTGGTATTGTTGCTTATGGTTTAACTAATATCTTTTGTGCATTCTTTGGTGGTTTACCAACTGCAACTTATAGTCAGAATGTTGGTATTGTTGGATCAACAAAAGTTGTATCTAAAAAGGTATTTGGAATTGCAGCTAGTATTATTTTAGTTGCAGGGCTTATTCCTAAGTTTTCATCACTTTTAACTACCATTCCTTATTGCGTTCTTGGAGGTGCCACTGTTTCTGTATTTGCATCTATTGCGATGACTGGTATTAAATTAATTGCATCTCATCCAATGGATTTCAGAAATACTACAGTTGTTGGTTTAGCTGTTGCACTTGGTATGGGTGTTACTCAGGCGAATGCAGCACTTGCATCATTCCCATCTTGGGTGACAACTATCTTTGGTAAGTCTCCAGTAGTCCTTGCTACTATTACAGCTATTGTTTTAAACTTAATTTTACCAAAAAATACGAATTCATAGTATAATGCTTCCTGATTATTTAATCAGGAAGTTTTTGTTTGAGGAGTAAGTTTTGTGGCATCAGTTCGTTGTTGACTAAAAACTTAATTCTATTTATAATTAATTTGTAGATTTTACAGAAGGAGATCCATATGAATTATAAAAGAGTTTTATTAAAAATAAGTGGTGAAGCTTTGGCTGGTGATCAGGGCTTTGGTATTAATCCTATTGTAGTTAAAGACATTGCACAGCAGATCAAAGATGCAAAAGATCTAGGTGTTGAAATTGCGATTGTTTGTGGTGGCGGTAATATCTGGAGAGGTAAGACTGGTGCCGATATGGGTATGGAAAGAGCAAGTGCAGATTACATGGGTATGCTTGCAACTGTTATGAACGGTCTTGCTTTACAGAATGCTTTAGAGTCAATTGGTCTTGAAACACGTGTTATGACTGCTATTGATATGAAAGAAGTAGCTGAACCATATATCAGAAGAAGAGCTGTACGTCATCTTGAAAAAGGTCGTATTGTTATTTTCTCAGCTGGAACAGGTAGTCCATACTTTACTACAGACACAACTGCTGCATTAAGAGCTGCTGAAATTCATGCAGATGTTATCTTGATGGCTAAGAATGGTGTTGATGGTGTTTATTCAGCTGATCCTAAGTTAGATCCAAATGCTGTTAAGTTTGATAAGTTAACTTACTTAGATGTTCTTAATAAAGATTTAAAGATCATGGATCAGACAGCTATTACATTATGTAAAGACAACAACATTGATTTAAGTGTATTTAATATGCAGAAAGAAGGAAATATTGCGTTAGCATGTAAACAGGAAGTAGCTGGCACAATTATTTCAAAGGGAGAATAATAATGGTAGAATTAGTACTTGAAGAAGCAAAAGAAAAGATGGAGAAATCAATTGACGCTTTCTCTAATGAATTAGTTAATATTAGAACTGGACGTTCTAATCCAAGCATGCTTGATAGAGTTATGGTTGAATATTATGGTTCACCAACTCCACTTAATCAGGTTGCTGGTATTTCAGTTGTAGAAGGTCGTCAGTTAGTGATTAAGCCTTATGATAAGAATTCTATGAAGGATATTGAACATGGTATTTACCAGGCCGATTTAGGTTTAACTCCACAGAATGATGGAACAGTCATCCGTATTGTGATTCCACCTCTAACTGAAGAAAGAAGAAAAGAAATGGTTAAGCAGGTAAATAAGCTTGCTGAAGAAGCTAAGGTTGCTTTAAGAAATATCAGAAGAAATGCAAATGCTGATGTTGAAAAGACTGGCGAAACTGAAGATGAAGTAAAAGCAGGTAAGGAAGATGTTCAGGATTTAACAAATGAATTTGTTAAGAAAATTGAACAGATTGCTAAAGAAAAAGAAAAGGATTTAATGACAGTTTAATGTCATTTTTGGGAGGATTATGAAATCCTCCTTTTTTTGTCTGTTTGAAAATGGAGTGCACTATGTTATAATACGGTTTATGAGGTGATTATTATGCTTTTTAAAAGAAAAGAAAAATATACATTAGATATGAATCGAATTCCAGCTCATATCGCATTTATCATGGATGGAAATGGAAGATGGGCTAAGAAAAGAAAAATGCCTAGAACATATGGTCATCATGAAGGAACTAAAACAATAAGAAATCTTGCTTTAGAAGCCAACAACTTAGGTGTAAAAGCAATGACTGTCTATGCATTCTCTACTGAAAACTTTAAAAGAGAACAGAGTGAAGTAGAATATATCTTTAAGTTACCTAAAGAGTTCTTCTCTTTATATTTTCAGGAACTAATGGATAATAATGTACGTATTATGACAATTGGTCATCTAAAACTCGCACCACAGGAAACTCAAGACATTATTAATGATGCTATTACTAAAACTAAAGATAATACTGGATTAAAGCTTGTCTTTGCATTTATTTATGGTGGACGTGATGAAATCGTTGAAGCTACTAAAGCGATTTGTGAAGAATATAAAGAAGGTAAGATTGACTTAGATAATATTACAGAAGATTATTTTGAATCTCATTTAATGACTAAAGAATTACCGCCTGTTGATTTAATGATTCGCTCAAGTGGTGAATGTCGTTTATCTAACTTCTTATTATGGCAGTTAAGTTATGCTGAATTTATTTTTGATGAAGCATATTGGCCAGATTTTAATGCGGAAAAATTACATGAATGCATATGGAAATATCAGAATAGAGATCGTCGTTATGGAGGAGTGAAGAAATGAAGCAAAGGGTCATAACAGCGATTGTATTAGTAGTTTTATTTTTACCGTGTGTTATTGTAAGTGGTATTCCTTTTAAAATCCTTATAGCTTTTATTGGGGCTATGGCTACATATGAATTACTATCTATTACAAAAGAACCTAAGCCACATTTCTATTTATATGGAGTACTAGGTGTTTATATTCTAGGTTCATTATTCTTTTCAAAAGGTTTACTTGTATCTAATATGTTTATTGTAATTTACATGGTTATATTATTAACTTGTGGAATATTTGATGCCGGTATGCCTTTCTTGAGAATTTCATATTACTTTACAAGTGCGACTTTAGTAGCTCTTGGTCTTCATGCTATTTATTATTTTAGAACAGCCTTAGATATCAGATATGTTATCTTCTTAGCACTTGCGACTTTAGGCGCTGATACATTTGCTTATTTTGTGGGACGTGCAATTGGTAAACATAAACTTAATCCTCGTCTTTCACCTAAGAAGACAATTGAAGGCTCTATTGGTGGTATAGTATGTGGTGGCTTATTAGGTTTAGCTTATGCTTATTGTGTTCAGATTCCTTATTCACTTCCTTATCTTGCCTTAATGAGCTTTGTACTTGCAACAACAGGTCAGATTGGTGATTTGACATTTAGCTCTATTAAGAGAACTTTTGAAGTAAAGGACTATTCTCAGATTTTCCCTGGTCATGGTGGTGTGTTGGATCGTTTTGATTCTATCATCTTTAATTCTATGATTTTAGGATTCTTACTTACATTACTCTAATGAAGGAGGCAATCTATGAAAAAAATTACAGTACTTGGTGTGACTGGTTCTATTGGAACGCAGACAATTGATGTTGTGACTGGACATCCTGATGAATTTGAAATTGTTGCAATGTCAGCAGGACACAATATCAAGAAATTAGAAGAAATTATGAATCAGATTCCTGTTCCACATATTTGTGTACTAGAACAGAAAGATTATGATTATTTAAGTGAAAAATATCCAGATCGTCATTTTTATCTTGGACAGGAAGGACTTATTCAAATTAGTACTCTTGAAGAGACAGAAATAGTTCTTAATGCGATTGTAGGATTTGCAGGATTATTACCAACTATAGAAGCAATTAAAGCAGGTAAGGATATTGCACTTGCAAACAAAGAAACTCTAGTAGTTGCAGGACATATTATTATTCCTCTCGCAAAAGAATATGGCATTCAGCTTTTACCTGTAGATAGTGAACATAGTGCTATTTTCCAATCAATGCATGGAGAGTATCTAAGAGAAATTTCAAAAATAATTTTAACATGTAGTGGTGGAAGTTTCCGTGATAAATCATTAGATGAATTAAAGGATGCTACTGTTGAACAGGCATTAAATCATCCTAACTGGAGCATGGGGGCAAAGATTACTATTGATAGTGCGACTTTAGTTAATAAAGGTTTAGAGGTGATGGAAGCCAAATGGCTTTTTGATGTAGATTATGATGATATTGAAGTATTGATTCATCCTGAAAGTGTTGTACATTCTATGATTGAATGTACAGATACTGCAGTAATTGGACAATTAGGTACTCCAGATATGCGTTTGCCTATTCAATATGCTTTAACATATCCTCATAGAATACCACTTATTAATAGTAAGAGACTTTCTTTATCAGATATTGGAACACTTCATTTCTATAAGCCTGATACAGAAAGATTTAAGGCACTACCTCTTGCTTATCGTGCAGGAAGAATAGGGGGCAGTATGCCTTGTGTCTTCAATGGCGCAAATGAAGAAGCCAACCAGTTATTCCGTGATGGAAAGATTAAATTCCTAGAAATCGTTGATTTAATTGAAGAAGCCATGAATGCACATACTGTTATTGAAAATCCATCTCTTGACGAATTGATCAAGATAGATGCGGAAGCAAGAGCTTTTGTAAGAAAGAGAGTAGGTTTATAAGATGCAGACTTTATTGAATATACTCGTTTTCCTGCTTATTCTTACAGGAATTATTGTCATACATGAATTAGGACACTTTGTAACTGCTAAGTTTTTCAAGGTTTATTGTGGCGCATTTAGTATTGGTATGGGTCCTAAGATTTATGGAAAAAAAGGAAAAGAAACAGAATTCCAGATTCGTGCTTTACCAATAGGTGGTTTTGTCTCTATGGCAGGTGAAGCGGATCAGGAAGACGATGAAGAACTTAAGGATGTTCCAGTAGAACGTACATTAAAGGGTAAGAAGACATATCAAAAGATTATTATTATGCTTGCAGGTGTCTTTATGAATTTCATGCTTGCACTTGTCATTATGTTATCTGCAAACTTAATGGGTGGTCAGGTAAATGTCAATCGTTGTGAAGTAGGAACGCTCGTAGAAAATGGTTCTGCGACAAAATATGGATTTAAAAAAGGTGACATTATAACTAATATTGAATGTAAGCAGACTGGTGTGTCGTATGCAGTCGCAAGTTATGAAGATCTTCATAGTGATATGACTAAGAAAGCATTAAAGATTAATTCTAGAAATGCGACATTAGATATTACTGTCAGACGTGGTAAAAATAGTATTGTGGTCAAGGCAGTGAGTCCATATAATGAAGAACAGGGGCGTTATGTTCTTGGCTTTATGCAGGTGACTCGAAGAATGAGTGTCACTGAAGCATTCAGCTATACATTTAAAGAATTATGTGAGATGTCTACTGCAATCTTTCATGCATTGGGACAGCTTATTGTGAATTTTGCGTCTACTATTAAGCAGATGTCAGGACCGGTGGGAATTTATAAAGTCACTTCACAGGTAAGAGAATCTGGTTCTATGACAACACTTCTATATTTAGTTGCGATGTTGTCAGTAAATATTGGAATCTTAAACTTATTGCCTATTCCGGGGTTAGATGGCTATCAGGCTATTCTTTCTTTAATTGAAGGTATTATCCATAGAGAAGTACCTGTGAAGGTGAAATATGCATTGCAGGTTCTTGGACTTGCACTTGTATTTGGTCTCATGATTGCAGTTACTTATCAGGATCTGCTGCGATTTTTTAAATAAAGGAACTTCGGTTCCTTTTTAAAAGGTGATTTTATGAATAAACTAAGTATTTTATTACAACAATTACATATAGATACAAATCAGGCGTTTTCGCAGGCTGATATTACAAGAGTAGTTGTCCATCATGATAGCCGTTATACCTTTTATATCAGTTCACCAGAATTAATGCCTCTTGATAATGTGAAGGCTTTAAAAGAAGCCCAGCATTTATTCCCTTATCCATGTGAATTCCTCTTTGAAACAACGTCTAATCATTTTAGAGAGGAAGATGTCATTGAATATAGTGATTATATTATGCATCATGTATTAGGCAATGTACCTGAAATGCAGAGTATGACAAGAGATGATATGGATTTAAAGGACAATATTTTGACATTACATACTGTTAATCATATTCAATGTGATTCTATTAAGACTCAGCTTAATGAAATGCGTACATTATTATCTGGCTTTGGTATTAATATTGATTTAAGAGCTGAGGTAGATGCAGATAATCATGAATATCAACAGACTATTGCAAAGATGGAAGAAAATAAAGGCGTTCATATAGATTCAAGTGCACTTGAAAAATATAATGAAGCGATGAATGATGCACCTCCTGCTTATTCTAAGCCAGCAGGTAATTATAAACGTTATAAGAAAGAATATGTCATGACGCAGATCAGTCAATTAGATAATACAATGCGTGAAGTAGCTGTACAGGGGTATTGTTTCCAGGAAGAAACAACACAGACTAAAAGTGGTAAACATATTCAGACACTTCTTGTCACTGATTATTCTGATAGTATTATGGTAAAGAGATTTGAGAATAAGAATCGTAATACATTAGAAGAAATGGAACAATTAAAAAAAGGTGGTAAATGGATTCGTGTCAAAGGTACCTTTGAATATGATAGCTTTGCCCGTGAACAGGTGATTATTGCGACTGAAATAGAAATTATTCCAGCACCTAAACCACGTATTGACAAGGCGGAAAAGAAGCGTGTGGAACTACATTGCCACTCTAATATGTCTACTATGGATGGTATTGCGACTGTTGGTTCTTATATTAAAAGAGCGACAGAATGGGGTATGAGTGCTATTGCAGTAACTGATCATGGCAACGTGCAGTCATTCCCTGATGCACAGGCAGCAGCAGGAGACAAGTTGAAGATGATCTATGGTGTTGAAATGAACATGATTGATACAAATTTTGATTGTGTTTTCAATGCGAATGGATTAAAGCTTAATGATTTAACTTATGTTTCTTTTGACTTAGAAACAACAGGTTTATCTCAGATAGACGATCATATTACTGAAATTGGTGCAGTAAAGATAAAAAATGGGTTAGAGGTTGGAAGATTACAGACATTTATTAAATCTCCTAAACCTATTTCTAAGAAGATTACTGAATTAACATCTATTACAAATGAAGATATTAGAAATGCGCCTACAATTGAAGAATTCATGCCTAAATTAATGGAATTCTTTGGAGATAATCTTCTCATTGCGCATAATGGTCGTTTCGATATTGGTATGTTAGATAAGGCATTAGAGAGAATGGGAAAAGAACATATTAAAAACCCTTGGATTGATACATTGCCTTTATCTAGACGTCTCATACCATTAATGCGTTCTTATCGATTAGGTGCTGTCTGTCGTTTTTATCATATTCCTTATGATACAGAAGCGGCTCACCGTGCTGACTATGATGCTGAAGTATTAAGTCATTCATTTAATGTCATGCTTCAGGATTTAATTAAGAGAGGTTTTAAGACGATTGATGAAATCAATGATATCAAAATAGAAGATGCTTATAAGCATGCTTTCCCTTATCATATGTGTGTTCTTGCGAAAACACCTGAAGGGTTAAAGAACATGTTTAGACTTGTATCTATTGCGAATACTAAGTATTTCCATCAATGTGATCGTATTCCTAGAAGTGAATTAGAATTCTATCGTGAAGGATTAATCTTTGGTAGTGGCTGTTTAAATTCTAAAGTCTTTGAAATAGCTTCTACAAGAGATGAAGAAGAATTAAGAGAAGAAATACGATTCTATGATTATGTAGAAATACAGCCTTTAGAAGATGCAATGTATTTGGTGGATCGTGGTAAGTATGATTCTATTGATGATATAGAAAGAATATACAAGCGTATTATTAAGATTGCGAAAGAAGAAAATAAACTTATCTGTGCGACAGGTGATGTTCATTTTCTAGATAAGAGAGATAAGGTATACCGTGAAGTATTTATTACTAACTCTAAGATTCAGATTAATGGTAAACCTCATCCACTCCTTGTAAGAAATAATCCTCGTGCTTTAACACCTGATGTTTATTTAAGAACAACAGATGAAATGTTGGAATGCTTCCCTTATTTAAGTGATGAAGATACATATGAATATGTTGTCACTAATACAAATAAGATTGCAGATATGATTGGTGATGATATTATTGTCACAAAAGAAGGATTATATCCACCTTCAATTGAAAACGTAGATAAGAAACTTAGAGAATTATGTCATAAGAATGCGCATGAGACATATGGTGAAGTATTACCAGAGATTGTATCAGCAAGACTTGAAAAAGAGTTATCCAACATCATCAAACATGGATTCGCAGTTATTTATTTTATCGCTTCAGAACTTGTAAGAGTTTCTAATGAAGCAGGTTACCTAGTAGGATCTCGAGGATCAGTTGGTTCATCTTTCGTAGCCACTATGGCTGGTATTTCAGAAGTAAATCCTCTTGCACCACATTATATATGTCCTCATTGTAAACATAATGAGTTCTTAGAAGAAGGAGTTATTTCTGATGGTTATGATTTGCCTGATAAGAACTGTCCAGTATGTGGACATAAGATGAAAGGCGAAGGACATAATATCCCATTCGAAACCTTCTTAGGGTTCAATGCGGATAAGGTTCCAGATATTGACTTAAACTTCTCAGGTGAATATCAGCCTCAAGCGCATGCTTATACTAAAACAATCTTTGGTGAAGACCATGTCTTTAGAGCCGGTACTATCTCTACTGTTGCAGAAAAGACAGCTTATGGTTATGCAAGAGCATATGCTGAAAACTTAGGTTTAGAAGATCATATCCGTAGTGCTGAATTGCAAAGACTGGCTAATGGATGTACGGGGGTTAAACGTACTACCGGTCAGCATCCGGGTGGTATTATCGTTATTCCTAATGACATGGAAGTATTTGACTTTACACCTTATCAGTATCCTGCAGATGATGTGAATGCTGAATGGCGTACAACTCACTTCGATTTCCATAAGATTCATGATAACGTATTAAAATTTGATATCTTAGGACATGTTGATCCTACTGTTATTCGTATGCTTCAGGATATGACAGGTGTTGATCCAAAGTCTATTCCTACAAATGACCAGAAGGTTATGAGCTTATTTAATAGTTCTAAAGCATTAGGCTGTGATCTATCTTTCTTAAACTGTAAGACAGGTGCCTTAGGGTTACCAGAATTTGGTACAAAGTTTGTCCGTGGCATGCTTGAACAGACACATCCAAAAAGCTTTAATGAATTAGTTATTATCTCTGGATTGTCTCATGGGACTGACGTATATCTAGGCAATGCGGAGACATTGATCAAGTCAGGTACTTGTACATTACAGCAGGTTATCGGATGTCGTGATGATATCATGGTTTACTTAATTGAAAAGGGACTTCCTAATAAGGATGCTTTTGATATCATGGAATGTGTACGTAAAGGTAAGTCACCTAAAGTATTCCCTCAAAAGGGTTATGTTGAACTCATGAAGAAACATAATGTGCCACAATGGTATATTGATTCATGCTTAAAGATTAAATACATGTTCCCTAAAGCCCATGCCGTCGCTTATGTATTAAGTGCCATACGTGTAGCTTGGTGGAAATTATATTATCCAAGAGAATATTATGCTGTATACTTTACAACTAGATGTGATTTCTATGATATTGAAACGCTCATTGCTGGAAAAGAAGCAGTATATGATAAATATCAGGAATGTTTAAAGTTAAAGGCTGAACATAAAGCATCAAATAAAGAAGAAGGTTTGATTACTGTATTTGAGGTTGCTTTAGAAATGTTTGAAAGAGGCCTAAAGTTTAGTAAGATTTCTCTTGATCAATCTGATTCTAGAAAGTTTATTTGTCATCCAGATGATCTGGCAGCTATTATTCCTCCTTTTACTTCTATTGATGGATTAGGTGATGCCGTTGGTGACTCAGTAGTAGAAGCAAGAAAGGAGAGACCTTTCACTTCTATTGAAGACATTAAAAAGAGAACACGTCTTTCAGGAACACATATTGAGACACTGCAGAAGATGGGTGTTTTAAATGGTTTTTCTGAAAGTGATCAGCTTACAATCTTTGATTTATAGTTTTTTTACGTGTTCTTCAACATTATTTGACTTATACATTTAACTGTGCTATACTCGATTTAGCAAAAGACGAGAGGGGAGACCCTCTCGTTATTTATTGAATAGGAGGTTCTATGCTAGAGAAAATTAAAGAAGGCTTATTGCCTATTATTGCTTCATTTGAATGCCATCTTGATTCAATGGAATATGTAAAGGAAAAAGGAGAATGGTATTTACGTGTCTTCATTGAAAAGAATGATGGAAATCTTGACATGGATACTTGTGTTGCAGTCAGTGAAGCTGTGAGTGAAAAGTTAGATGAACTTGATTTAATCAAGGATGAGTATTATCTTGAAGTATCTTCTCCAGGAATTGAAAAGCCATTAAAGACTTTTGAGCAGGTAGAAGCTCATGTTGGCTCATATGTTCATATTGATTTGAAGAATCCAAAGAATGGAATTGATTCTCTAGAAGGAACATTAGCCTCTATTGATGGCCAGGAATTATTGATCCAGTATATGGTGAAAGCTGTAAGAAAGAAAATGACTATAAACTATGATGATATTAAATTCATCAGACTCGCTGTAAAGTTCTAGGAGGTAAAAAACGTGGCGAAAAAGGATAAAGGTTATAAATCAGCTCTTGAAAATCTTATTGAAGATAAAGGGCTAGATAGTGCTATTGTAATTGAAGCATTGACTGAAGCACTTGCTAAGTCATATAAGAAAAACTATAGTGGGGCAGAATCAATCGTTGATTGTAAGATTGATGATGATGGAAAAATCAGAATCTTTACAACTCATTATGTTGTAGATGATGTAAATGATGAAGATTTTGAATATTCTATTGAAGAAGCACAGGAAATTGACCCAAAATATCAGGTTGGAGATGAAGTTGTTGAAGAAGCTGATATTTCTGAATTTGGTCGTTTAGCTGCAATTCAAACTAAACAGTTATTAAGACAGAAAATCAGAGAAGCTGAAAAAGAAGCTTTATATAATGAATATATCAATAAACTTGATGAAATCATCAATGGTACTGTTGATCGTGTAGAAGAAAGATTCGCAATCATCAACATTGGTAAGACAGGTGCACTTCTTTCATCTAAAGACCAGATTCCTGGTGAAACTTTAATTGAAGGTGAACATGTTAAGGTTTATGTGAGTGAAGTAGAACGTACTACTAAAGGTACTCATATCAGCGTATCTCGTACTCATGAAGGATTAGTAAAGCGTTTATTTGAAATGGAAGTTCCTGAAATCTTCGAGGGAACTGTTGAAATCAAATCAGTATCTAGAGAAGCAGGTGAACGTTCTAAGATTGCTGTCTATACAGCAAATCCTGATATTGATCCTATTGGTGCATGTGTTGGTCCAAAGGGAAATCGTGTTAGAAATGTTGTTGAAGAATTAAATGGTGAAATGATTGATATTATTGAATGGTCTGAAGATCCTGTAACATTCATTTCTCATGCTCTTTCTCCAGCTAAGGTTGAAAGAGTGAAATTAAATCATTCTAAGAACAGTGCTTTAGTTGTTGTACCTGATGATCAGTTATCTCTTGCTATTGGTAAGCGTGGTCAGAATGCAAGACTTGCAGTTAAATTAACAAACTGGAAGATTGATATTAAGTCAGTATCTGAAATCTTAGAAGAAGGTATTGATTTAGATGCACCTGAAGTAGATATGGAACTTCTTGAAAAGATGAAGAAATCTATGGAAGAACATGAAGCAGATGAAGAAAAAGAATCTATCATTTTAACTCTAGATGAAGATGAAAATGAAGAAGATAAGGTAGAAGAAGACTTAGGTGATGATGAATCATTTGATGATGAAGATGATTCAGAAGAACCAGACCATGATCCTAAATATGATGAAGATATTGATTATGATCAGTATGATGAATATTATAAAGACTAGAGGTGATCTTTTATGAAGAAAGTGCCTTTAAGAAAGTGTGTGGCAACTGGTGAACAGCTGCCAAAGAAAGAACTCATTCGTATTGTGAAAAATAAAGAAGGAGAAGTTTCTGTCGATCCTACAGGTAAAAAGAACGGTCGTGGGGCTTATTTAAAACGTTCTTTAGATGCAATTGAACTTGCAAAAAAGAAAAAGATTTTAAATAGAGTTCTTGATACTGAAATTCCTGAAGAAATCTATGAGGAGCTTAAGACTTATGCTTAATAAGCAGGTGGCTTCTTTATTAGGTCTTGCGATGCGTGCAAGAAAGCTTGCGACTGGAGAGAGTGCTTTAAAGGCTGTCCAGTCACAGCAGGCTCGTCTTGTACTTATTGCGACTGATGCAAGTGACAATACGAAGAAGAAATATATTGATAAGTGTACATATTATCATGTAGATTATTATGTTGCTGGCACAAGTGAAGAGCTATCTAATTCTGTTGGTAAAATAAATAGAATGGCAATTGCGGTACTTGATGCTGGTTTTGCGAAAAGTATGAAATCTAAGTTAGGAGGGTAATTTATGGCAAAAAAGAAGAAAAACATAAAAAACAAAGGGAATGACAAGAAGAAAATGATCTCAAACTTTCCTAGCAAGAAAGAAGAAAAAGCTGTTGTAGATGGTGTTGTTGAATATGAAGAAGGCATCACTGTTGATGAACTTTCTCAAAAGATTGGTCAAACACCAGCAAATGTTATCAAGGTTTTATTCATGTTAGGTACAATGGTGACAATCAACTCATCATTAAATGATGAACAGGTTGAACTTATTTGTATGGAATATGGTCTTGAATGTAAAAAGGTTGTTCCTGTAAGTGAAGTAAACTTTGAAGATTTAGAAGTTGTTGATGATCCTAAAGATTTAGAGCCAAGACCTCCAGTTATTACTATCATGGGTCACGTTGACCATGGTAAGACAACATTGCTTGACCATATTAGAAAGTCAAGAGTTGCTGAAGGTGAATTTGGTGGTATTACACAGCATATCGGTGCCTATCAGGTATCAGTAAAAGGTAAGAAGATTACTTTCCTTGATACACCAGGTCATGAAGCATTTACTGCAATGCGTGCACGTGGTGCAATGATTACTGATATTGTTATTATTGTAGTTGCTGCTGATGATGGTGTTATGCCTCAGACTAGAGAAGCAGTAGACCACGCTTTAGCTGCAAATGTACCTATTATTGTAGCTGTTAATAAGATTGATAAACCAGGTGCTGATCCTCAGCGTATTATGACTGAAGTATCTGAACTTGGACTTATGCCTGAAGAATGGGGTGGAGATGTTCCTTATGTAAACATTTCAGCTAAACAGGGTATTGGTATCGATGAATTATTAGAAACAGTTACAGTTGTAGCTGAACTTGCTGAATTAAAAGCAAATCCAAAGCGTATGGCTTATGGTAGTGTTATCGAAGGCCGTCTTGATAAGGGTAGAGGACCAGTTGCGACTCTATTA
The DNA here is from genome assembly GCF_004168205.1 of Catenibacterium sp. co_0103. Classification (GTDB taxonomy): domain Bacteria; phylum Bacillota_I; class Bacilli_A; order Erysipelotrichales; family Coprobacillaceae; genus Catenibacterium; species Catenibacterium mitsuoka_A. The sequence continues at coordinate 14,521 of NZ_RCYB01000051.1, forward strand.
ATTCAGAATGGTACTTTAAGAAGTGGTAACCCAATTGTTGTTGGTGCGACTTATGGTCGTGTTAGACAGTTAGTTGATGATCGTGGACGTGAAATTAAATCTGCTGGTCCTGCAACTCCAGTAGAAATTACTGGTTTAAATGATGTACCTGAAGCAGGTGATAAGTTCATGGTATTTGAAACTGAAAGAGAAGCGAGACATGTCGGTGAAGAACGTGCTCAGAAGAAGATTGAAGAAGAAAGAAACTCTACTTCAGCAATGAGTCTTGATGACTTATTCTCACAGATGAAGTCTGGTGAAGTCGTTGACTTAAACATCATTGTTAAAGCTGATGTAAATGGTACTGCAGAAGCAGTTAAGAGTTCATTAGAAAAGATTGATGTAGAAGGTGCAAGAGTTAACGTTATCCGTTCTACTGTTGGTGCTATTTCTGAATCTGATATCCTTCTTGCAAGTGCTTCTAAGGCAATCATTTATGGTTTCAATGTAAGACCAGATGCTAATGTACGTCGTAAAGCAGATGAAGAAGGTGTAGAAATCCGTTTACACCAGGTAATCTATAAGATGGTTGAAGAAATTGAAGCAGCCATGAAGGGTATGCTTGCTCCTGAAATGGAAGAAGTTGTTACTGGTCAGGCTGAAATAAGACATATTTATAAGGTTTCTAAGATTGGTAATATCGCTGGATGTTATGTAACAGATGGTTCTATTAAGAGAGATTGTGGTATCAGATTAATTCGTGAAGGTATCATTGTTTATGAAGGTAAGCTTGCTTCATTAAAGCGTTTCAAGGATGATGCGAAGGAAGTTAATCAGGGCTATGAATGTGGTTTAACTATCGAAAACTATAACGATATCAAAGAAGGCGACATCGTTGAAGGATATGTTATGCAGGAAGTTGAAGGTTAATTTATGGCTTCATTAAAAGTTGATAAAATGAATCATTATATCATGAAGGAATTATCATTAATTCTTCGTGATGAAGTAAAAGATCCAGCTTTACGTATGTGTACTGTTACTTCAGTAAGCTGTACAAACGATATGTCTGTCGCAAAAGTTTATGTGACATTCATGAAGAACCAGGGTAAAGGTCTTCAGGCATTAGAAAGATGTAAAGGTTTTATCCGTTCACAGCTTGCTAGAAGATTAAAAATCAGAAAATGTCCTGAATTAATCTTCAAGGTAGACGAATCATTAGAATATGGTAATCGTATTGAAGAATTAATTAAGAACTTACACTAAGAGTCTCTATCGGTAATTTAAAATAACTAGGGGTTTCCTAAATTTTAATTATCACGCAGTAAGGGGTGAATCTCACCCCTTATTTCTT
>NZ_RCYB01000052.1 GCF_004168205.1 Catenibacterium sp. co_0103
CGAGGATCTGGCGGCGATAGCATGATGGACACACCCGTTCCCATCCCGAACACGGAAGTTAAGCATCATAACGGCGACGATAGTGTGAAGACGCGACAATAGCAAGCTGCCAGGTCCTTTTTTTATGCCTTCCGCCAGGAGGGCTTTTTTTATTCACTAGTGACTTTATTATACATACCTAAACTTAATTTTTTTCTGCAACACATCTCCTGATGTGTTTTTTTCTATTTTCTAATATACATAACATTAATTATTATTCTATATATATAAGATGATCCTCAAAGTAATGATAAAATTACCAATATTTTACACATTATCATTTCTATTAATTGTTTAGGATAGGATGAGACTCTTATAATCCATAAATTTGGTAAAAACCAACCATAAAAAAGAAATAATTGGAGAAATTCACGCTATTATAGATATGATAGCGCATACATTTATTGCTGAAAAAGTGTTGAATTATTCAATGAAAAATTTATTAAAAAAGTTTAAAAAGGGCTTGATTTATCTGTTTTATTACGGTATTATATGACCGTTGTGAAACGCGAAGATGTGCGAGGTTGCTGAAACGCTGACAGCCGTTGTCATGAACGGAAGAGTGCTCAGGGAATTCGCATTGAGCGTTGTCTAACAAATAGACAAGGAGGAATAATCATGGCAAACAACAAAATCAGAATCAGACTTAAGTCTTTTGATCACAAGATCCTAGATGCTTCTGCAGAAAAGATCGTAGCTGCAGCTAAGAAGTCTGGTGCTCAGGTAGTTGGTCCTGTACCATTACCTACAGAAAAGGAAATTTATACGATCTTAAGAGCAGTTCACAAATATAAGGATTCTCGTGAACAGTTCGAAATCAGAACTCACAAACGTTTAATCGACGTAGTGAACCCTACACCAGAAACAGTTGATGTTTTAACTAGATTAGAAGTACCAAGTGGTGTAGATATTGAAATTAAGTTATAAGAAAGGTAAAAGGTGTAACTCATGAAAGGAATCTTAGGTCGTAAGATCGGAATGACTCAAGTTTTCGCTACTGATGGTAAGTTAATCCCAGTAACAGTTATCGAAGCAACTCCAAACGTAGTTCTTCAGAAGAAGACTGTTGAAACTGATGGATACAACGCAATCCAGGTTGGTTTCGAAGACAAGAGAGAAAAGCTTGCAAACAAGCCAGAAAAAGGTGTGGTTGCTAAGGCAAACACAGCTCCTAAGCGCTTCATTAAGGAATTTCGTTATGACGAAATGATGAGTTATGAAGTTGGACAGATAGTATCTGTTGATAGCTTTGTAGCTGGTGAAGTAGTTGACGTAACAGGTACAAGTAAAGGTAAAGGCTATCAGGGTGTTATCAAGAGACACGGACAGCACATCGGTCCAAAGGGACATGGTTCTGGAGCTCACAGAATCGTAGGTTCTATGGGTCCAATCGCTCCAAACAGAATTGCTCCTGGTAAGAATCTTCCAGGTCAGATGGGTGGAAACACAAGAACAGTTCAGAATCTTGAAATTGTTGCAGTTGATGCAGAAAAGAACGTATTACTAGTTAGTGGATCAGTACCTGGTCCTAAGAAAGGCTTAGTAATCGTTAAGTCTGGTATCAAGGCAAACGGAAAAACAAACGAAGCTGCTGAATTAGTAAATTATGCTACTGAAGCAGTTGCAGAATAATGAAGTGGAAGGAGGAAAAACTAATGTTGAATATTGCATTATTTAATCAGAATGGTGAAAAATTAAACGATTTAGAACTTAACGAAAACGTATTCGGAATCGAACCAAATAACCAGGCAATCTTTGATGTAGTCTTACTACAGAGAGCTTCATTAAGACAGGGTACTCACAAGGTGAAGAATCGTCACGAAGTTTCAGGCGGTGGAAAGAAACCTTGGAGACAGAAGGGTACAGGACGTGCTAGACAGGGTTCTATCCGTGCACCACAGTGGCGCGGTGGAGGAATTGTCTTTGGTCCTACTCCAAGAAGCTATGACTTCAAGATTAACAAGAAAGTTAAGAATCTTGCATTAAGATCTGTATTATCACAGAAAGTAATCGATCAGGAATTAGTTGCTTTAGATAATCTTGCTTTTGATACAATCAAGACTAAGAATGTTGTTAATTTCTTAGGTAACTTCGAAAACCCAAGAAAGACATTAATTGTTGTTGATACATTAGAAGAAAACTTAGTATTATCTGCTAGAAACGTTCCTGGTGTTAAAGTTATCGAAGCTAGAAACGTAAACGTTTATGACGTTATGGATTGCACAAAGCTTATGATGACTGAAAAAGCTATCAAGGCAGTTGAGGAGGTACTAAAATAATGGCTCACATTACTGACGTACTAAGAAAACCTGTTTTAACTGAAAAGACTATGAAGTTAATGCAGGAAGAAAACAAATATACTTTCGATGTTGCTTTATCATCAAACAAGACTGAAATCAAACAGGCTGTTGAAGCTATGTTCAATGTTAAGGTTACTAGCGTAAACACAATCAACGTTAGAGCTAAGACTAAGAGAGTTGGTCGTTATGTTGGTAAGACTGCTAGAAGAAAGAAAGCAATCGTAACTTTAGCAGAAGGTAACAGCATCAATTTATTCGGTGAAGAAGAATAATTAATATAAACTATTGAAATGCACTCCATTTCAGATATTTAAATAGGAGGATTAAACATGCCAATTAAAGCATATAAGCCTACAAGTAACGGTCGTAGAAACATGACTGCTTTGACTAAAGAAGAAATCACTACTTCTACTCCAGAGAAGTCATTACTTGCTCCTTATAAGAAAAAAGGTGGCCGTAACAACATGGGTCAGATCACTACTAGACATCATGGTGGTGGACATAAGAGAAAATACAGAGTTATTGATTTTAAGCGTAACAAGGATGGAGTACCTGGTAAGGTTGCTACTATCGAATACGATCCAAATAGATCTGCAAACATCGCTTTAATCAATTACGCTGATGGTGAAAAGAGATATATCCTAGCTCCTAAGGGACTAGAAGTAGGAACTGTAATTGTTTCTGGTGAAACTACTGACGTTAAAGTTGGTAACTGTATGGAAATGGGTAACATGCCTGAAGGTACAACTATCCACAATATTGAAATGCATCCTGGTAAGGGCGGACAGTTAGCTCGTTCTGCTGGTGTTTCAGCTCAGATCCTTGGTTCTGAAGAAAAATATGTAATTGTTAGACTTCAGTCTGGTGAAGTAAGAAAATTCTTAAAGAAGTGCCGTGCTACAGTTGGTGCTGTAGGTAACGAAGACCATGGTCTTGTTAATTACGGTAAAGCTGGACGTATGAGATGGAAAGGTGTTAGACCTACTGTTCGTGGTTCTGTAATGAACCCTAATGACCATCCACATGGTGGTGGTGAAGGTAAAACTTCAATCGGTCGTAAAGCTCCACTTACTCCTTGGGGTAAGAAAGCTCTTGGTGTTAAGACTAGAAACAGCAAGAAACATTCTAACAGATTGATCGTACGTCGTCGTAATGCTAAATAAGAAGGAGGATAAGTAATCATGGCAAGAAGTTTAAAAAAGGGACCTTTCGTCGATGAACATTTGATGAAAAAGGTTGAAGCATTAAATGCTGCTGGTAAAAAAGAAGTTATCAAAACTTGGTCAAGACGTTCTACTATTTTCCCTCAGTTTATTGAGCATACTTTCGCAGTATACAATGGTAAAGAACATATTCCAGTTTATGTAACAGAAGATATGGTTGGTCATAAGTTAGGAGAATTTGCTCCAACTAGAACATTCAAAGGCCACACAGCCAATGATAAGGCTGCTTAATAAATAGGAGGATTTGAACATGGAAGCAAGAGCAACAGCAAAAACTATTCGTGTATCACCTCAGAAAGCTAGATTAGTCGTTGACTTAGTCCGTGGTAAGTCAGTTAAGGAAGCACTCGGAATTCTTGAATTCACAAACAAGAGTGCTACTCCTGCTATTATCAAGGTTGTTAACTCTGCTAAGGCTAACGCTGTTAATAATGAAGGTGCAGACGAAGATAAGTTATATATTAAGAAGATTTATGTTGACGAAGGTCCAACATTAAAGAGATTCCGCGCAAGAGCTAAAGGTTCTGGAACTCAAATTTTAAAGAGAACATGCCACATCACTTGTGTGGTTGAAGAAAGATAGGAGGACGAACAATGGGTCAGAAAGTAAGTCCAGTTGGATTCCGTGTTGGTGTTAACCGTGATTGGAGTTCAAGATGGTATGCTGATAAGAAAGACTTTGCTAATTACTTATTAGAAGACGTTAAGATCCGTGAATTCTTAATGGCTAAGTTAAAGAAAGCATACGTAGCAAAGATCGATATTGAAAGATCAAAGAAACGCGTCAATATCTTTGTTCACACATCAAGACCTGGTGTAGTGATTGGTAAAGACGGAGAAGCTATTGATGCTTTAAGAAAAGAATTAATGGGTCTTATCAGTGATAAGAAAGTATTTATCAACGTAGTAGAAATTAAGAATGCTGATACTAACGCTCAGTTAGTAGCTGATAGAATCGCAGAACAGCTTGAAAACCGTGCTTCATTCAGAACAGTTCAGAAGAGAGCTATTCAGAATGCAATGAGAAACGGTGCCAAAGGTATTAAGACTTCAGTTTCAGGTCGTTTAGGCGGTGCTGATATCGCTAGAAGTGAAGGATATTCTGAAGGTGTAGTTCCACTACATACAATCAGAGCTGACATTGATTATGCCACTGCAGAAGCTGCTACTACTTATGGTAAGCTAGGAGTTAAAGTCTGGATTTGTAAGGGAGAAATTCTTCCTGCAAAGAAGAAAGGGGATAAATAATCATGTTGATGCCTAAGAGAACAAAATATAGAAGACCTCATAGAGTTAAATATGAAGGTAAGGCTAAGGGCGGTAAGACAGTTGCTTTCGGTGACTTCGGTTTAGTAGCTCTTGATGGTGCTTGGATCACTTCAAGACAGATTGAAGCAGCTCGTATCGCAATCAACCGTCATATGAACCGTGGTGGTAAGGTTTGGATTAGAATCTTCCCACACTTAGCAAAGACTAAGAAGCCTTTGGAAGTACGTATGGGTTCAGGTAAAGGTGCTCCAGAACAGTGGGTAGCTGTAGTTAAGAAAGGCCGCGTAATGTTCGAAGTTGGTCAGATTGATGAAGCAACTGCTCGTGAAGCATTAAGACTTGCTTCTCATAAGTTACCTGTCAGATGCAAGATTATTGGAAGAGGTGAGTAACTCATGAAAGTACAAGATATTAGAAGTATTGAAACAAAAGATCTACTTGTGAAAGTAGACGAATTCAAAAAAGAGTTATTTAGTTTAAGATTTCAGCAGGCAACTGGTCAGCTTGAAAATACTGCTCGTATCAAAGAAGTAAGAAAATCAATCGCAAAGATCAAAACAGTTATTAGAGAAAGAGAACTTGAAAAGTAGGAGAGAGATTATGGAAAGAAATAACAGAAAAGTCTATACTGGCACAGTCATCTCTACTAAGATGGACAAAACTATAACTGTACTTGTTGAAACACATGTAAAGCATAAATTATACGGAAAGCGTATGAATTCATCAAAGAAATTCCATGCACATGATGAAAATAATGAAGCACGTGTTGGAGATACAGTAAAGATTATGGCAACAAGACCATTATCTGCAACAAAGCGTTTCCGTTTAGTAGAAATCGTAAAGAAAGCAGAAATTATCTAATACAGTCTGAAAGGAGGTCACTACTATGATCCAGAACGAAAGTAGATTAAAAGTTGCTGACAATACAGGCGCTAAAGAAGTTTTAGTTATCAGAAACCTTGGTGGTTCAAATAGAAAGACAAGTAGCATCGGTGATATCGTTGTTGCTACTGTAAAGCAAGCGGCTCCAGGCGGAACTGTAAAGAAGGGTGAAGTCGTTAAAGCTGTTATCGTTAGAACAAGATACGGTGTACAGCGTGAAAACGGTTCAGTAATCCGTTTCGATGATAACGCATGCGTAATCATTAAAGATGACAATACACCTAAGGGTACACGTATCTTTGGCCCAGTCGCTAGAGAGTTAAGAGATGCTGATTTCATGAAAATCGTATCATTAGCTCCTGAAGTATTATAGGAGGAACGAAAGATATGAAATTACGTGTAGGTGATACAGTACAGGTCATTGCAGGCAGCGAAAAAGGCAAGACTGGTGAAATTCTTGCAATTAAAGGTAATAGAGTTGTCGTTGAAGGTGTCAAGAAGGTAACAAAGCATGTTAAACCTTCTCAGGCAGATCCTGAAGGCGGAATCATTACTGTAGAAGCTCCAATCGATGCTTCTAATGTTGCTTACTATGATACAAAAGCTAAGGAAATCGTTAAACTTGGCTACAAAATTGAAGATGGTAAAAAAGTACGTGTTAATAAGAAAACAGGTGCTGTAATCAAAAATAAGAAGAAATAAGGGGAAGGAGGATAATACATGAACCGTTTACAAGAACGTTATACAAACGAAATCACAAAGAACTTAATGAAGAAGTTCGGTTATGAATCTACAATGCAGATTCCTAAAATGGAAAAAATCGTTATTAATATCGGTGTTGGTGATGCAGTCAACAATTCTAAATTTTTAGAAGAAGCTGTAGAAGAATTGACATTAATCTCAGGGCAGAAGCCAATCGTTACTACTGCTAAGAAATCAATCGCTGGTTTCAAGGTACGTGAAGGTCAGGCTATCGGATGTAAAGTCACTTTACGTGGTGAAAGAATGTATGAATTCTTAGATAAGTTAGTAAGTATTTCACTTCCTCGTGTAAGAGACTTCAGAGGAGTACCTAAGAATTCATTTGATGGAAGAGGTAACTACACTTTAGGTGTTAAAGAACAGTTAATCTTCCCTGAAATTGATTTCGATAAGGTTGCAAAGTTAAGAGGTATGGATATCGTATTTGTTACTAGTGCAAAGACTGACGAAGAAGGTCGCGCTTTATTAACAGAACTTGGCATGCCTTTTGCTAAATAATTAGGAGGACAGAATTATGGCAAAAACATCAATGAAAGTTAAACAGCAACGTCCTCAGAAATACAAAGTTCGTGAATATACTAGATGCGAACGTTGTGGACGCCCACATTCAGTTATTAGAAAATTCAAGTTATGCCGTATTTGCTTCAGAGAATTAGCTTATAAAGGTGAAATTCCTGGTGTTAAGAAGGCAAGCTGGTAATTTATAAGTCACATACGGAAGGAGGACATATAAATGGTTACAACAGATCCAATTGCAGATATGTTAACTAGAATTCGTAATGCGAATCAGCAGAAACATGAAACTGTTTCTATCCCTTACTCAAACCTAAAGAATGATTTAGCAAAAATCTTAAAGAATGAAGGTTTTGTTACTGACTTCGTAGTGAATGAAGAAGGAAATCATAAGAATATTGTTATTACATTAAAATATAAAGGTAACGAAAGAGTTATCACTGGTTTAAAGAGAGTTTCTAAACCAGGTTTACGTCAGTATGCTAAAGTAAACGAAATTCCTAAAGTATTAAATGGTTTAGGTATCGTAGTATTATCTACTTCTCAAGGACTTATGACTGATAAAGAAGCAAGAGCTAAGAATATCGGTGGAGAAGTATTAGCTTATATCTGGTAATAAAATTATTTAGGAGGTCAAACAATGTCTCGTATTGGTAAAAAGATTATTATCGTACCTGAAGGTGTAAACGTAGACGTTGCTGCTGATAACACTGTCACTGTTACAGGTCCTAAGGGAACTCTTACTAGACAGTTCTCTAACTTAATTACTATCGAAGTAAATGGTAATGAAATCGAATGTAAGAGACACAGTGAAGAAAAAACAAACAAGCAGTTACATGGTACAACTAGAGCTTTACTTGCAAATATGATCGAAGGCGTTAAAGATGGTTTCTCTAAGAAACTTGAAATCGTTGGTATCGGTTATAGAGCTCAGATGCAGGGTAATAAATTAGTAATGAATATTGGTTATTCACACCCAGTAGAAGTTGAAATCGAAGAAGGTGTGAAAGTTGAATGTCCATCAGCTACTGAAATCACAGTATCTGGTATCTCTAAAGAAAGAGTTGGACATGTCGCTTCAGTAATCAGAGCTTGGAAGAAGCCTGAACCTTATAAGGGTAAAGGTATTAAATATTCTGATGAACATATCATCAGAAAAGAAGGTAAAACTGCTGGTAAGAAGTAGTTATAAACTAAGGAGGAAAATCGAATCATGGCAAAGAATGAATCACGTAACGTTATCCGTTTAAGACGTCATGCTAGAGTTCGTAATAAGATTTCTGGAACTCCAGAAAGACCACGTCTTAATGTGTTCCGTTCAAACTCTCATATTCATGCACAGATCATCGATGACACTAAGGGTGTAACTCTTGTATCAGCATCTTCTGTAGACATGAAGTTAGAAAATGGTTCAAACATTGAAGCAGCTGCTGCTGTTGGTGCAGAAATCGCTAAGAGAGCACTTGCTAAAAATATTGATGTAGTAGTATTCGACCGTGGTGGTTATATCTATCATGGTAGAGTAAAGGCACTTGCAGAAGCTGCAAGAGAAGCTGGATTAAAATTCTAAGAGGGAGGTCAAATAATGGAAGAACGTAAACCTAGAGAAAATTCTAGAGAAAACTCTAGAAGAGGCAATAACCCTAGAAGAAATAGAAAAAACAACAGAAGACAGAGAGCTCCTAAGGAATTCGAAACAAGAGTTGTTACTATCAACCGTGTTACTAAAGTTGTTAAGGGTGGACGTAAAATGCGTTTCGCTGCTTTAGTAGTAATTGGTGATAGAAAGGGTCGTGTTGGTTTCGGTACAGGTAAAGCTAACGAAGTACCTGATGCAATTAGAAAAGCTGAAGAAGCTGCTAAGAGAAACCTTATCACTGTTCCATCAATTAATGGTACAATCCCTCATGAAATTACAGGTAACTTCAAGTCTGGTTCAGTATTCTTAAGACCAGCTGCTAAAGGTACTGGTATCATCGCTGGTGGACCTGTCCGTGCAGTAGTTGAATTAGCAGGTTACTCTGATATCTTATCTAAGTCACTTGGATCAAGAACTCCAATTAACATGGTAAGAGCAACAATCGAAGGTTTAGCATCATTAAAGACTGCTGAACAGGTAGCAGAATTAAGAGACATCACAGTCGAAAAGATTTATGGATAGGAGGAGCGTAAAAATGGCAGAAAATAAAAAAGTTGTGATTACGCTTGTAAAAAGCCCTATTGGTGGTAAAGAAAACCAGAAGGCTACTCTTAAAGCGTTAGGATTAAACAAAATGCATGCTTCTGTTGAAAAGTATGAAACAGAAACAATCAAAGGCATGATCAACGCAGTAAGACACCTAGTAAAAGTTGAAGACAAGTAGGAGGTGTAAACAATGAAATTACATGAACTCAAATACAATGACGGCGCACGTCGTAACAGAAATCGTGTAGGTCGTGGTACAAGCTCTGGTAATGGTAAGACATCTGGTAGAGGTCAGAAAGGTCAGGGCGCTAGATCTGGTGGAGGTAAGAAACCAGGATTTGAAGGTGGACAGACTCCATTATTCATGCGCTTACCAAAGCGTGGCTTCACTAATCATAATGCTAAGGAATATGCAATCATCAACGTTGAAGACTTAAACAAGTTCGAAAATGGTGCTGTTGTAGATTTAGAAGCAGTTATGGAAGCTAAGCTAGTCAAGAAAGCATTAGACGGTTTAAAAGTCTTAGGCAGAGGCGAATTAAATGTTGCTTTAACAGTAAAGGCTAGCAAATTCTCAAAATCAGCTGTAAAGGCAATTGAAGCTGCAGGTGGAAAAACTGAGGTGATCTAAGATGCTAAACTTTTTTAAAGAAGTATTTAAAAAAGGTGAATTGCGTCGTAAGGTCGTCTTTACACTAGGTATACTATTCGTATTCCGTTTAGGAGCAGGCATTGTGATTCCTTATATTGATACAAGTGCAATCACAAGCGCTGCTACCTCTTCAGGAATCTTCGGAATTATGAATATGCTTGGTGGAGGAACATTGGAGAAATTCTCATTATTTTCTTTGGGGGTTTCTCCTTATATTACATCTTCTATTATTATTGAGTTATTGTCTATGGATGTAATCCCAGCTTTAGCTCAGTGGAATAAAGAAGGTAATACAGGTAAAAAGAAAAAGGATAAAGTAACTCGTGTGTTAACGCTTGCATTAGCAATAATTCAAGGTGGGTCATTGACATATGCATTCGATAAGGGTTATAGTATTCTAGCGAGTAGTTCTATTTGGACATACGTCTATGTAGTTATAGTTATGGCTGCAGGTTCTATGTTCACAATGTGGTTAGGTGATCAGATTACTATTAAAGGTGTAGGTAATGGTACTTCACTATTGATCTTCACTGGTATCGTCGCTAACCTTCCAAATAGTTTTATCTCGTCTTTTAAATCAATGGTTACATTCGGAAGTGCTTATAAGACTGTAACTAGCTTAGCTTGGTACATCTTATTTGTTATCGTATATTTAGCCATTGTCGTGTTTGTTGTATTTGAAGAAGGAGCAATAAGAAAAATTCCTATTATCTATGCAACAAATACACAGACAGTCATGCATACTAAAGAATCTACTAATCTTCCAATTAAGATTAATAGTTCTTCAGTTATTCCAGTTATCTTTGCTGCATCAGTTTTAGCAGCACCAAGAACAATTATCAGTTTCATGAAGTCTACTTCTACAACTCAGATGATTGACAATATCTTGAATTATCAGAAACCTATAGGATTCGTTCTCTATATCGTTATGATTATTCTATTCACATTCTTCTATTCTAATTTACAGATTGACGCTAAGAAGATCAGTGAAGATTTAAAGAAGAGTGGTGGCGCAATTCCTGGTGTTCGTACTGGTGATGATACAAAGAAATATATCGGAACTGTCTTAAATCGTGTAACTGTGGTAGGATCTCTATTCCTAGCAATCATTGCATCTATTCCAATCATCGCTCCAGAAATCTGGAAGATGACATCAAATAATGCATTGTCTCTAGGGGGTACAGGATTGATTATCGTAACTGGTGTTGCGTTAGAAACTGTAAGAGCAATAAAAAGTATGTTGACAAGAAGAGAATATCATGGTTATATAAGAAAGTAGCAATTAGAAGGAGGAATAGAATTTGAATATTATTCTTATGGGCCCTCCTGGGGCAGGCAAAGGAACTCAGGCTAAAAAATTAGTGGAGGAGTACGGCTTGTACCAGATCTCAACTGGTGACCTTTTTAGAAAAGCTTTAAAGGAAAAAACAAAGTTCGGGGTAATTGCTAGTTATTTTATTCAATTTGGGCATCTTGTTCCAGATGAATATACAGTTGAAATGGTAAGGGAATTCTTAAAGGAAAATATTGATTCTTTTAAGAACGGTTTTATTCTTGATGGTTTCCCAAGAACTATCATTCAGGCTAGAGAACTAGAAAGTATCGCGAAAGAATTTGGCTTTGATATTGATGCTGTCATCAATATTGATGTGCCATCTGAAAAGTTAATCAAGAGACTTTCAGGTCGTAGAACTTGTAAGGATTGTGGAACCACTTATCATGTCGTTTTCAATCCACCAAAAACTGAAGGCGTGTGCGACAAGTGTGGTGGAGAACTCTATCAGCGTCCTGATGAGAGCGAAGAAGCTGTACAGGTTAGACTTGATACTTATGAAAAGCAGACTAGACCACTTATTGACTATTATACAATGAAGGGTGAATTAACTAACGTTAATGGCGACCAGTCTATGGATGCTGTTTATGCAGATATCAAGAAAAATCTGGAGGCCAAATAATGATTACAATCAAGGATGAACGTGAAATTGACCTAATGAGACATGCTGGTCATGTTGTAGGTTTAGTTCATCAGGAACTCGCTAAATGGCTTAAACCGGGTTTAACAACAGAACAGGTATCTGATTTCTGTGAAAAGATTATAAGAAAGAATGGTTGTACACCATCTTTCTTAAATCTTTATAATTTTCCTGGTGCTGTTTGCACGTCTGTAAATGATGTTGTCGTTCATGGCATTCCTAATGGTTATGTACTTAAAGATGGAGATATTATTTCTGTGGATGTAGGTGCATGCTGGAAAGGATATCATGGGGACTCTGCGTGGACATTTGCGATTGGCAATGTGTCTCCACAGGCTAAACATCTTATGGAAGTATGTGAACAGTCGCTTTATGCTGGTTTAGAACAAGTTAAACCAGGTAACAGAGTTTCTGATATTTCACATGCTGTTCAGACTTACCTTGAAAGTCATGGCTGCTCAACGCCTAGAGACTATACAGGACATGGCATTGGCACAGAGGTTCATGAAGATCCTAGCATTCCTAACTGGGGTGAACCAGGCAGAGGACCAAAATTAAGAAAAGGTATGTGTATTGCAGTTGAACCTATGGCACACTTAGGCAAAGCCGAGGTTAAAGTAATGGATGATAATTGGACAGTAAAGACTGCAGACCATTCATTAGCTGCACATTATGAACATACTGTAGCTATCACTGAAGATGGCTATGAAATCATGACAAAGGTACATAAGGAGTTGATCGATTTTGGCAAAGAAGAAAGATGACGTAATTGAAGTCCAGGCAACGGTCGTAGAAACATTACCAAACGCAATGTTTAAAGTCCAGCTGGATAATGGAGTAGTTATTTTAGCTCACGTTTCTGGTAAAATCCGTATGAATTACATTCGCATTTTACCAGGGGACAAAGTAACAGTAGAAATTTCTCCATATGATTTAACACGTGGGCGAATCACATTTAGACACAAATAGATCTTCCCAAAGGAGGCAGACACAAGATGAAAGTAAGACCATCTGTAAAACCAATCTGCGATAAGTGCAGAGTAATCAAGCGTAAGGGTAGAGTAATGGTAATCTGTGAAAACCCAAAGCATAAACAGAGACAAGGTTAATTATTTTTAGGAGGAACAATAGACAATGGCTCGTATAGCTGGTATTGATATCCCACGCGATAAGCGTGTGGTAGTTTCTTTAACTTATATCTATGGTATTGGTCCAACAACAGCTAAGAAAATCTTAGCAGCTGCTGGCGTTTCTGAAGATGTTAGAGTAAAGGATCTTACAGAAGAAGAAGAAACAAAAATTCGTAAAGAAGTTGAACATATTAAAACTGAAGGTGACCTTCGTAGAGAAACTCAGTTAAACATTAAGAGATTAATGGAAATTGGTTGCTACAGAGGGCTTCGCCATCGTAAAGGACTTCCAGTACGTGGACAGAGAACTAAGACTAACGCTAGAACGCGTAAAGGTAAAGCTACTCCAATTGCTGGAAAGAAGAAGTAGTAGGAGGCAGAACAAATGGCAAAACAAGTTGTACGTGGTAAAAAACGTGTAAAGAAGAATATAGCAAAAGGTATTGCTCATGTTCATTCAACATTCAACAATACAATCGTAACAGTTGCTGATGAACACGGTAACGTTATTAGCTGGTCAAGCGCTGGTGCTCTTGGATTCAAAGGTTCAAGAAAATCTACTCCATATGCTGCTCAGATGGCTGCTGAAGCTGCTGCAAAGGCATCTATGGATCATGGTATGAAATCTGTTGAAGTATGTGTAAAAGGTCCTGGTCCAGGACGTGAAGCTGCTGTTAGAGCTCTTTCAGCTGCTGGTTTAGAAGTAACTGCAATCACTGACGTTACTCCAATCCCACATAACGGATGTCGTCCACCAAAACGTCCTCGTGGATAATTTGATTTATATTACATTTATATAAAATAAATATCTCAAAGAGGAGGAAACAATGCAAAAGTTTGAAAAAGCAAATTTCACTGTTGATACATACAATGAAGATGAAAATTATGGTAAGTTTATCATCGAACCTTTAGAAAGAGGTTTTGGTACTACTTTAGGTAACTCTTTAAGAAGAGTATTATTATCATCTATGCCAGGTGCTGCAGTATTTGCAGTAAAAATCAATGGCGCTATTCATGAATTCTCAGCAGTTGATGGTGTTTTAGAAGATGTTACAGCTATCATCTTAAATATTAAGAAATTAGTATTTGAATTAGATTCTGATGAAGATGTAACAATGGTTATTGATGTAACTGGTCCAGCTACTGTAACTGGTGCAGACATTCAATGTCCTTCTGAAGTTAAGATAATTTCTAATGATTTAGTAATTGCTCATGTTGCTGAAGGTCAGCATTTCTATATGGAAATGTATGCTCATAAAGATAGAGGTTACATGAGTGCAGATCAGAATAAGAAGTTCGTTAACAGTGTTGACGTAATTCCTACTGATTCTATCTTCTCTCCTGTTGTTAATGTAGCATACTTAGTTGAACCAACTCGTGTTGGTCAGTCAGCAAAGTATGATCAGTTAACTATGGAGATTACAACTGATGGTTCAATTAAACCTCATGAAGTTCTTGCAATTGCTGCAAAAGTATTAGTTGAACATTTAAATATGTTCGTTGAATTAACTGATCAGGCAATGAATATGGACGTTATGAGTGAAGTACAGCAAGACACAGGCAACAAGGTTCTTGATATGACTATTGAAGAACTTGACCTTTCTGTACGTTCATACAACTGCTTAAAGAGAGCAGGAATTCAGACTGTTCAAGAATTAGCTTCTAAGACTGAAGACGATATGATTAAGGTTCGTAACCTTGGTAAGAAGTCTTTAAAAGAAGTTAAAGAAAAATTAAATGAATTAGGTCTTGGTTTTAAACCAATGGACTAAGTTTGTGGAAGGAGTACACTAATGGCAAACAATAGAAAATTAGGCCGTGTATCTAGTCATAGAAAAGCTATGTTACGTAACTTAGCTACTGATGTCATCATGCATGGTAAGATTGAAACAACTGCTACTCGTGCTAAAGAAGTACGTAAAGTCGTTGATAAATTAATCACTCTTGGTATTAGAGGAGATCTTCATGCTAGAAGACAGGCTGCTGCTATTCTTCAGAATGTAGTAGATCCAGCAACTGGAAAGACAGCTGTACAGGTTCTATTTGATGATGTTGCACCTAAGTTCAAAGGTAAGAACGGTGGTTATACTAGAGTTATCAAAACTTATAACCGTAAAGGTGACAATGCCCCAATGGCAATCATCGGATTATTCTAATCACAAAGCCCCTATGGTTTCATAGGGGTTTTTATTTTGGTAATTTAAAATAACTAGGGGTTTCCTAAATTTTAATTATTACGCAGTAAGGGGTGAATCTCACCCCTTATT
>NZ_RCYB01000053.1 GCF_004168205.1 Catenibacterium sp. co_0103
TATTGTTGGAATATTTCTGAGTGAACTGATAAAGAGAAGCTTTCTTAGGCTTTAATACTTTGTTTGACATATGATTATACCTCCATCTAATTTCTAATCTAATTATAGAACAGATGGGAAATTCATGTGTCCGGTTCAGCTTCATGAACGCCGTTTAATCGGTGCTTATGAAATTTAATTTTCACTAACCTGTGGTTTGTGGGTATTCAAAAATTGTTTTTTTTAATTTTTGTGAAGTCTAAATAATGGCTTTATTATCGCAAAAACTAAAGATATGCATTGTATTTTTTAAACTGTAAATACCTTTGTAACATTGACTAATGTAAGCGTTTATGATAAAATTTTCACTAGATGAAAAGTTAGTCATCAAAGGTATTGTATAGGAGGAAAATATAATATGAGATTTACATTACCAAGAGATTTATATCATGGCAAAGGTGCCTTAGAAAACCTTAAGAACTTAGAAGGTAAGAAAGCTATTATCTGTGTAGGTGGCGGAAGCATGAAGAGAAATGGCTTCTTAGATAGAGCTGTTAAATATCTTGAAGAAGCTGGTATGGAAGTTAAATTATATGAAGGTATCGAACCAGATCCATCAGTAACTACAGTTATGAAAGGTGCTGCAGTTATGGAAGAATTCAAGCCTGACTGGATCGTAGCTATGGGTGGAGGTTCACCTATTGATGCTGCAAAAGCTATGTGGATTAAATATGAATATCCAGAAATCACATTCGAAGAAATGTGTAAAGTATTTGGTATTCCAAAGTTAAGAAAGAAAGCTCATTTCTGTGCAATTCCATCTACAAGTGGTACTGCAACTGAAGTTACAGCTTTCTCAATCATTACTGATTATGATAAAGGTATTAAATATCCGATCGCTGACTTTGAAATCACTCCAGATGTTGCTATCGTAGATCCTGACTTAGCTGAAACTATGCCAGTTAAATTAGTTGCTCATACAGGTATGGATGCTATGACTCATGCAATTGAAGCATATGTATCTACTGCAAACTGTAACTACACTGATCCACTTGCTATTCATGCAATTGAAATGATCCAGGCTAACTTAGTTAAATCATATAATGGTGATATGAGCTGCAGAGATGATATGCATGATGCACAGTGCTTAGCAGGTATGTCATTCTCTAACGCATTATTAGGTATCGTACATTCAATGGCTCATAAGACTGGTGCTGCTTTCGTAGACCAGGGTGGACATATTATCCATGGTGCAGCTAATGCTATGTACTTACCAAAGGTTATTGCTTATAACGCTAAAGATGAAACAGCTAAGAAACGTTATGGTGTAATTGCTGATTACATGCACTTAGGTGGAGAAAATGATGATGAAAAGGTTGCATTATTAATTAAATACTTAAGAGGTATGAATGATGCATTAAATATCCCACATAGTATCAACCACTATGGTGCTGATGGTTTACCAGCTGAAGTTGGATTTGTACCTGAAGATGTATTCTTAGAAAGATTACCAGAAATCGCTAAGAACGCTATTGCTGATGCATGTACAGGTTCTAACCCACGTATTCCAACTCAGGAAGAAATGGAAAACTTATTAAAGGCTTGCTACTACGATACAGAAGTTGATTTCTAATGTGTAGAGATAAGAACGGTCTTACAGAAGAAGAATTTTTAAAAAGCTATAATCCTGATAAATATCCTAAACCTTCACTGACAGCTGATATTTGTATCTTTGCTCATTCTGATGTGACAGAGATTCTATTGGTTAAACGTGGTGGACATCCTTATATAGGTAAATGGGCACTGCCTGGTGGCTTCGCTAATAAGAATGAACCGATTGAAAAGACGGCTTCAAGAGAACTTAAAGAAGAGACAGGTATAGAAGGTGTGTCTATGAAGCTTGTAGGTGTTTATAGTCAGCCGGGAAGAGATCCTCGTGGATGGGTTGTATCTACCGCATTTTATGCAGATGTAGATAAGAATAGTATTCATCCAGAAGCTGGTGATGATGCCAAAGAAGCAAAATGGTTCACTATTGTCGATGAAACACATTTAAGATGTGGTGATATCAATATAGGTATGAATGATCTTGCCTTTGATCATGCTGATATTATTCATGATGCTATAGATAAGGGTCTGTAGAAATACAGATCCTTTTTTTACACACTGATATAGTCTAAAACTATGGTACCCTATTTTATAAAACTATAATCCTACTAAAATAATAGATATTATCGTGTTTTGTGTTGACGTGCTTTTTATGTGGTGCTAAGATGAAACCACATCAAGAAAAGACAGTGAAAAGAAGAGTACTGTAATGAAACTTATACAGAGAGTTCCGTTAGCTGAGAAGGAATAAAGGGAAGTTATAGGAAGATGGTCTTGGAGTTGCATGGCTGAAATGTAAGTCATGACGGGAGCGCCCGTTACAGCGATAGAGTATGCATGTACTCGAAGAGGTTATTAAGGTGACTTAATAATGCATTTAGGTGGTAACACGAAACATTACGTTCTCGTCCTATTATATGGATGAGAACGTTTTTTATTTAAGGGAAGGAGAGAGAACATGATCCACTTAGAACATGTTACAAAGACTTTTAAAACTAAAGATGGCGATGTCCATGCTGTCAAGGATGTCAGTCTGAATATTGAAGAAGGGGAAATCTACGGTATTATTGGTTTCTCAGGGGCTGGTAAATCTACATTAGTAAGATGTATCAACCTATTAGAAAAACCTGATAGCGGTGCTGTTGTATTTGGGGATAAAGATTTATTAAAACTATCAGATGCAGATTTAAGAAAAGAAAGAGAAAAGATTGGAATGATCTTCCAGCACTTTAATCTTTACAACAGTCGTACTATCTACGATAATATCGCTTTTCCATTAAAACATCTAGGCTGGAGTAAAGATAAGATTCAAAAGAGAGTCTTAGAATTACTCGAACTTATCGATTTGGTAGAAAGAAAAGATTCTTATCCAAGTCAGTTATCTGGAGGACAGAAACAAAGAGTTGCAATCGCAAGAGCGCTTGCCAACAATCCTAAAGTACTTCTATGTGATGAAGCCACAAGTGCTTTAGACCCTCAGACAACACAAAGTATTCTTCAACTTATTAAGAAAGTAAATAAAGAATTTGGCTTAACAGTTATTTTAATTACTCATGAAATGGCTGTAGTCAAGGAAGTATGTGATAAGGTGGCAGTCATGGAAGATGGTCGTGTGGTAGAACAGGGCAGTATTGTTGATATCTTCTCTAATCCACAGCATCAAATTACTAAGAACTTTATCGCTACTACAAACAATCTTAATAAGATTGATGAATTGATCAAAGACAATCATCGTATTACACAGTTAAATGAAAACCAGCAGATGGTGAAATTACAGTATCAGAGTTCTAATACAGATGTCGCATTAATTTCAGTATTATCAAGAGATTACAGTGTAGATTGTTCTATTATCTTTGGGAATGTAGAAATTATCCAGGGACAGCCAATTGGTACACTTATTACAATCTTTACAGGTGAAGATGTAGATATCAAGAAAGCATTAGAATTCACAAAACAACAGGGAGTTAAAGTGGAGGTGATTAAACGTGGTAACTAAGCTATTTCCAAACGTTATAGAGTTTGCTTCAGATTTTCCACAAGCTATTATTGATACATTATTAATGTTGGTAATCAGTGGTTTAATCTCAGTGGTTATTGGAATCTTATTAGCAGTTATTGTAGTAGTCACTAGAAAAGATGGTTTAAAAGAAAATCAACCAGTTTTCTGGATCTTAGATAAGATTATTAACTTATTTAGATCTATTCCATTTATTATCTTAATTCCTACTGTAGCTGTACTCTCTCGTGCTTTATTTGGTACAACAATTGGTATCGAAGGTGCACTTGTTCCTCTAGTTATAGGAACAGCACCATTTGTCGCAAGACAGATGGAATCAGCCATTATGGAAATTGATCCAGGAATCATTGAAGCAAGTATTGCGATGGGACTCAGTACAAAAGAAATCATCTTTGATGTTTATCTAAGAGAAAATATTCCAGGGATGATCAGAGGTCTTACAATTTCATTTATTGCGTTAGTCGGACAGATTGCGATTGTTGGTTCTGTTGGCGCAGGCGGACTTGGTGATATGGCGATCAGATATGGTCTACAGAGATCAATGGGAGATATCACATTCGTCGTTATTATCTTAATTCTTATTTTAATTTCAATTGTTCAGGCAATTGGTGACAAACTCGTAGAAAAAACATCACATTAATTTATATACATTGGAGGAAAATATTATGAACAAAAACATTTTAAAAGTATTTACAGCAGGTCTTTTAGCTTTCTCATTAGCAGGATGTGGAAGTAAGTCAGATTCTAAAACTATTACAGTAGGGGCTACAACTTCACCTCATGCTATTATCTTAAAGCATGTCCAGCCAGAATTTGAAAAAGCAGGATATAAATTAAAGATTAAGGAATTCTCAGATTATCCTAACATCAACCCATCTACTTCAGATGGTTCATTAGATGCAAACTTCTTCCAGCATCAGCCATACCTAACTTCTTACAACAAAGACAAAGGTTATAAGAAGGGTGATGATGGATATCTAGTATCAGTTGGTGCAATCCACTTTGAACCTTTAGGATTATATTCAACTAAATATAAAGCAGTATCTGATATCAAAGATGGTGCTAAGATTGCAATTCCTAATGATGCAACTAATGAAGCAAGAGCTTTATTATTACTTGCAGACAATGGTGTTATTACATTAGATAAGAATGCAGGTGTAAACGCAACTAAGAAGGATGTAGAATCTTACAACAAAAAAGTTGAATTAGTAGAAGTAGATGCTGCACAGGTGGCTTCTAAATTACCTGATGTTGATTTCGGTATCATCAATGGTAACTATGCATTAGATGCAAAAGTGACTGATAAGATCATCACTTCTGAAGATTCAAGTTCTGAAGCTGCAAAGACTTACCAGAATGTCATCGCTGTAAAAGAATCAAATAAAGACAATAAAGCAATTAAGAAACTTGTTGAAATCTTAAAGAGTGATAGCACTAAGAAATGGATTGAAAAGAAATTCGGAGTATCTGTAAAACCTGCAGAATAATGAATTGAAGCGGTCATTCGACCGCTTTTTATTTATCTAGAAGAGTATTTCTTATATAATAGTTTTATAAGGAGGTCAAACTTATGGAATTTGATCAGTTGTTAGAAGAAAGATATTCTGTTAGAAAGTTCTCTAATCAGAAGGTAGAAAAAGAAAAAATAGATAAAATATTAGAAGCTGCAAGAATAGCACCTACAGCTGTTAATTATCAGCCACAAAGAATTCTTGTAGTAGAAGATCCAGATAATCTTGCAAAACTAAAGGAATGTACTAGATATCATTTCCATGCACCTCTCGCAATGATTTTATGTTATGATAAGACAGTATCATGGAAGGATATGCATAATAGAGAATGTGGTGAAGTAGATGTGTCTATTGTTGCTACATATATGATGCTTAAACTCTTTGATTTAGGATTAGGGTCTACTTATGTAGGTTCTTTTGATTATAAGGAGTTAATCAAACAGTTTAATATTCCTGAAAACTATGTACCAGTGATGATCTTACCTATTGGTTATCCAAGAGAAGATTGTGTACCTGGACCAATGCATGATAAGAGAAAACCAATCAATGCGATTGTGTCTTATGAGGAATATACACAGGGGGACTAATAATGGAGTTATTAATAAAACAATTAGAAGAACTTATTTCACCAAATGAATGGTTTGTGACTAACTTGTCTAATGCAAGTGCGTTACTCATGGATGCAATTGATGATTTAAGCTGGGTAGGTTTTTATATGATGAGAGCTGGGGAACTTGTTTTAGGTCCTTTCCAGGGTAAAATAGCATGTACACATATTAAAGTAGGTAAAGGGGCCTGTGGTGTATGTGTACAGGGAGATCAGACAATTCTTATTGAAGATGTGACGACATTCCCAGGCTATATTGCCTGTGATGCAGAAGCAAAGTCTGAAATTGTAGTTCCTTTACATGATGAAGAAGGTAAAGTGATTGCGGTATTGGATGTAGATTCTAATAGTTTAGGTCGTTTTGGAGACAAGGAACAGGAATTATTTGAGGCTCTTGGAAAAGTATTAGAGAAATCATTATGGAGCGAAAAAGCAGACGTTTAAGTTATATTTTGAGACATCGTCCAGAAAGTATAGGTATTAAACTTGATGAACATGCTTATGGTGATGTGCAAAAGATATTAGAAGCATTAAACATCACAATAGAAGACTTAGATATGATTGTGAGAGAAGATGAGAAACAGCGCTATTCATATAATGGAGATCATACAAGAATACGTGCGAATCAAGGACATTCTATTCCTGTGAATGTAGATTTGAAAGAAGTACAGCCACCTGATATTCTTTATCATGGTACAGCAACTCGTTTTGTACCTTCTATTCTAGAAAAAGGTATATTAAGTCAGACACGTATATATGTTCACTTATCTCAAGATATAGAAACCGCAATGACGGTTGGTTCAAGACACGGGGAACCATATGTCTTTACTATTGATACTAAACAGATGTATGAAGATGGATACAAGTTCTATCTCTCAGAAAACAATATCTATCTTACAAAGATTATACCTACAAAATACTTGAAGGCTTCCACTTAAGGAAGCTTTTTTGTGCTATACTTGTTGAGAGAATATGAAGGAGGGGGTTTTATGACTCTAGATGAGTTAAAGATTGGTGAAAGTGCTACAGTGACTTATGTAGGGGGCTCTGGGGCATTAAGACAACATTTCCTAGATATGGGTTTAATACCAGGTTCTGTTGTGACATTGGAAAAATTCGCCCCAATGGGTGATCCAATGGAATTACGTATTCATGGCTATGAGCTAACATTACGTTTAGATGATGCGAAAAAGATTGGAATAGATATGACTTCTAAAGGTGTAGAAGATCATACACCTATTCCGCCTATTCAACACCATATTCATCCAGGACTCGGTGAAGGTGGTAAATATCATGATAAAGAGACTGAACATCCTTTATCAGAAGGAACACAGATTACCTTTGCGTTAGCAGGTAACCAGAACTGTGGTAAAACTACATTATTTAATCAATTAACAGGTTCTAATCAACATGTAGGGAACTTCCCTGGTGTGACTGTTGATAGAAAGAGCGGGTCTATTAAAGGACATCCAGAAACACTTGTGACTGATTTACCAGGTATTTATTCTTTATCTCCTTATACAAGTGAAGAATTAGTATCTAGACAGTATATCTTAAATGAAAAACCTAAAGGAATCATCAACATCGTAGATGCGACAAATATAGAAAGAAACCTATATCTCACTATGCAGTTAATGGAACTAGATGTACCAATGGTTCTAGCACTGAATATGATGGATGAAGTAAGAGGTAATGGTGGTTATGTTCATCTAAATAAGATGGAAGAACTATTGGGAATTCCAGTTGTTCCTATTTCTGCTGCTAAGAATGAAGGTATTGATGAATTAGTAAATCATGCCATCCATGTAGCAAAATATCAAGAAGCACCTTTAAGACAGGATTTCTGTGATGAAAATGATGAAGGTGGTGCAGTACATAGATGCTTACATGCCATCATGCATTTAATTGAAGACCATGCACAAAGAGCAGGTATTCCATTACGTTTTGCGGCTAATAAACTAGTAGAAGGTGATGAAAGAGTAGAAGCAGCTCTAGACCTTGATACTAATGAAAAAGAAATGATTGAACATATCATTTCACAGATGGAAGAAGAAAGAGGATTAGACCGTACTGCCGCTATTGCGGATATGCGTTTTACCTTTATTAATAAATTAGTTAAAGAAACAGTGGTTAAACCACATGAAAGTAAAGAAAGAGAAAGAAGCCGTAAGATAGACCAGATTCTAACTGGTAAATATACAGGTGTTCCAGCTTTTATCGTTATTATGGGACTCGTATTCTTTTTAACATTTAATGTATTTGGTGCCTGGGGACAGTCACTTATGGAAATGGGTGTTGATGCTTTGACTCAGGTTGTAGATAAAGGACTCACTGCTTGGAATATTAATCCAGTATTACATTCATTAGTTATTGATGGTGTATTCCAGGGTGTTGGTTCTATTATTAGTTTCTTACCTATTATCGTTATTTTATTCTTCTTCTTATCATTATTAGAAGATACAGGATATATGGCGCGTGTTGCCTTTGTAAGTGATAAACTACTCAGAAAGATTGGTTTATCAGGAAGAAGTATTGTGCCAATGTTGATTGGATTTGGATGTTCTGTGCCAAGTGTTATGGCCAGCCGTACACTCCCTTCAGAACGTGACCGTAAGATGACAATCATGTTGACACCATTTATGAGTTGTACTGCAAAGCTTCCAATCTATGCATTCTTTGCAGCTGCATTCTTCCCTAAACAAGCTGGACTTGTCATGGTAGGCTTATATATCTTTGGCATTGTGATGGGAATTATTACAGCTCTTATTTCTAAGCGTTTTTTATTTAAGGGTGAAGCTGTTCCATTTGTGATGGAACTTCCTAATTACCGTATGCCAAGTGCAAAAACTACTTTCCAGTTATTATGGGAAAAAGCCAAGGATTTCTTACAAAGAGCCTTTGGTATTATCTTTATCGCTTCTATTGTCATTTGGTTCTTACAGAGTTTTAATTTAAGACTAGATTTAGTTTCTAATTCACAGGATAGTATTCTAGCGATGGTGGCAGGATTCATTGCGCCAATCTTCAAACCTTTAGGTTTTGGTGATTGGAGAATTTCTACATCACTTATTGCAGGATTTATGGCTAAAGAAAGTGTTGTTTCTACACTCTCAGTATTATTTAAAGGAACAGAATCTTTAATGACAATACTTACACCTCTAGGTGCACTATCACTCTTAATATTCTGTTTATTATATACACCTTGCGTGGCAGCTATCGCTTCTATTAGAAGAGAACTAGGTGGTCCATGGGCTGTAAAGATTGTGGTTTTCCAGTGTGTTATTGCCTGGATTTGTGCCTTTATCGTACATACTATTGGATTACTCTTCATATAATTATTTTTCTCAAAATAGTTGTAATGTTTGATACATTTATTGTGATTAATTATAATAAATGTATTGAAGGAGGAGTTCATCATGAGATTATCTAAAATCATACTTTATTCAGATGCGAAAGGACGTGGAGTAAAACCGGATGCTTGTGTAGAAGTCAGTCAGCGTTTAACCATTATGCGTGATGGACACATCTGGTTTACTGGATACAATTACGGAGATGGATTCAATTCTAGAAGAATTATTAGACGTAAAAGAGTAAATATAGGACAAGAAAAAGCTGAAACACTCTTAGAACTATTAAAAGAATTCTTTCTTGAATCTTCTAATCATCCATCTTCTACAAATCGTGATTGGTGGCGTATTCAGTTAATTGATGAAGACGGAAATGAATACAACTATAATGTATCTATTGTAGGAGAAGTCATTCTTAAAGAAATAGATCTCACACAATATATGAGAAATATCATTCCTATAGATGATATGTATTTGTTTGGAAATAAGGATTCACACAATTTGACATAATCGAATTATAATCTTAACACATTCATTAAGTATTATATGTATCGTAGTCAAGCAATCCCTTCCCTTCGTTAGACTACAAAGTATAAGTGTAAATACAAGAAAGAAGATAAGTGTTCCCCATGCTTATCTTTTTTCTTTATCACATAGTTTGAATTAACTAATTGATTTATGTAGTATGAGTAAGGGAGGTGTTCATATGGTTTTAATTATACCCTTTATAGGAACAACACTAGGTGCAGCCTGTGTGTTCTTTATGAAAAAAGAATTAAGTTTAAATATACAAAAAGCACTCACTGGATTTGCGGCAGGTGTAATGGTGGCTGCCTCTATCTGGAGTTTAATCATTCCATCACTTGATCAATCTTCTACCTTTATTCCTGCACTTATAGGATTTTGGTTAGGTATACTATTCTTATTATTACTTGATCATTTGATTCCTCATATGCATTTAGATCATAGTCAGGAAGGACCACGTAGTCACTTGTCTCAAACGATCAAGTTAGTACTTGCAGTCACTATTCACAATATTCCTGAAGGTATGGCAGTAGGTGTTGTCTATGCGTCTTATTTATCAGGTAATAAAGGAATAACTGCCATGGGAGCACTTGCTTTATCAATAGGTATCGCAATACAGAACTTTCCTGAAGGCGCAATTGTATCCATGCCTTTAAGAAGTACAGGAGCGTCTCGATTGAAGTCTTTTATGTATGGTACATTGTCAGGTATTGTAGAACCTATCGGAGGTTTTATTACAGTCTTATTATCAAGTTATATTATCTCAGTGATGCCTTATCTGCTTAGTTTTGCAGCAGGTGCTATGATGTATGTTGTAGTAGAAGAATTAATTCCTGAAATGAGTCAGGGAGAACATTCACATTTAGGTGTATTATTATTCTCAGTAGGATTTACTTTGATGATGGTTCTAGATGTCGCATTAGGTTAATTCGTAGTATTAATCTTTACTATTATTTGAATTAAGCATAAGATAGATATAAGAGGTGAAATAAATGAGAAAGATATTCATAGTTTTATTGATGTCTTTGTTTTTTATAAGCCCAGTTTATGCAGATAATCATGTAGTCAATGTCAGCTATGATGGTAAAGTGACAACTGCTTCTGGAGAAGCACCAACACTCCCATTAAAGGCGAAGGTAACCTTCTATGATGGTAGTGAGAAGGAATATAATATTGACTGGAATACATTTGATGAAAGCTTATATAAGACAAGAAATGCGAGTCAATTTACTGTCACAGGCTCTATTGCGGATTTACAGGTAACCACTAGCTGTATAGTGAATGTAGAAGCAGCTAAAATAACACATATTAATGAATTAGCTAATAAAACAGTGACTATAGGAGAAGCACTCTCTTTACCTGCAACAGCTTCTGTAACATGGTCTAATGGAGATCAATCAAATGAAATCATACGCTGGGATAATTATGATAATAATGCTTTAAAGTATGTACATACATTTTCTTTAAATGGTCATATTTATGATCAGACTATTACACAGACAGTTCATGTAAAGTATGCATCTGTTACAAGTGTAAGTGTTCCTGCAGTTGTTTATACAACTACAGGAGTAGAAGCACAATTACCACAATATGCGACTGTTAGTTATTCTAATAAGACAAGTAAAAAGGTCAAGATTATCTGGGATAATCAGATTTTTAATGAAGCAGGTAAATATACAGTTTATGGTAAGTTATATCAGTCTACACGTAAAGTATCAATACGAGTAGAAGTAAAGAAAAATGAAGACACTACTACAGAAACGCAAAAACAGGAAGAACCTGTAAAAAAGACTAAGACTAAGAAAAAGAATAAAAACGAGAATAAGAAGGTTAAAAAAGAAGAGAAGTCATCTTTTTCTTATGTGATCGCATTAGTAGTATTCACAGCTATTTTATTTGGTTTTATCACATTAGTTTCTTTTGTTAAAAGAAAGATTAGAATCAAGGAGAATCGTTAAGGATTCTCTTTCTATTTTTATTAATAAGGTAAGCGCTTACTGGAGGACAAGTATGAATGAAATAAGGGGTGTTAGAAAAAAGAATGTTGTTAAGATTATTCAGTCGTTAGTAAAACAAGGAGGGTGTACAAAGAATGAATTAGTATTCTATACTGGTTTATCTTTATCTACGATTGATAGTCTTTTAGAAGAGATGTTGAAAAGTAATCTTGTAATTAAAGAAGGATATAGAGAATCTACTGGTGGAAGACCAAGTATGGGCTATCAAGTCAATGGAGAGTTTTCACAAACATTATGTATATATGCTTATAAGCATGATAAGACAATAACAGTTATAGGACGTCTTTATAATCTCTATAGTGAGAAGATGAAAGAAAGAAGAAAAGATGTATCTAAACTAGATTATGAAGTATTATGTTCTTTTATAGATGAGATGTTGAATGCACAGGTACATACAATATGTCTTTCATTACCTGATAGTGATATAGATATAAATATAAAGAATCGTTATAAACAGCGTATATTAATAGAAAATAATGTATATATGGGGGCTATAGGCGCTTATATTAAGCATATGCAATATGATTCTATAGTCTTATTAGATTCAAAGGGTGATTCACGTTTAGGAATAGTTATTAATGGACATCTTGTAGAAGGAAAGAGTTCTATTGCTGGACAAACTTGTTTCTTGCATGTTATAAATCATGAAGATTACAAGAATAGAAGATCTATGAAAGGTAGAAGTAAAAGACTTGTTTTAGAATTACAGAATATTATTGGAATGTTGAATCCTGAAGCTATTGTAATATGTGCTCAAAGTATTGATGAACATTATGTAGAAGAAGAACTATTAAAGATATTTAAGATGAGTGATATGCCTCATTTGATTTATATTGATAATTATATTGATGAAGTCATGTTAGGTATGGAGAGTATAAGTAAAGATAGCTTATTTGACAAAATGTCAAGATAAAGTATGATGGTAGAAAGGGATGAAAAAGATGTCACAGACAGTATTAATTACAGGTGCTTCTAATGGAATAGGGAAAGCATGTGCACGTGTATTTGCGAGAAAAGGATATGATCTTGTACTTGTTGCACGTCATAGAGAAAAACTAGAAGCAGTGAAAGCAGAATTATCTGAATATGATGTACAGATCAAAGTGATTGCGATGGATCTTACAGGAGAAGATGCTGCCGTAGATCTATATAATAATTTAGTACTTGATGATATAAGTATTGATATTCTAGTCAATAATGCAGGTTTTGGAGATCATGGTGCATTTCATGATTCATCATGGGAAAAACAGAAGAAGATGGTTTTATTGAATATAGTGGCTTTAATGCAGATGACTTATGTATTTGGTCAGTCAATGAAACGTAGAAAGAAAGGCCGTATATTGAATGTGGCTTCTATTGCCGGACTTTGTGCAGGACCTTATATGTCTACTTATTATGCAACGAAAGCTTTTGTATTATCTTTTAGTGAATCTATTGACTATGAACTGAAAGACTATAATGTAGAAGTATCATGTTTATGTCCCGGTCCTACCAAGACAGGATTTATGGATGTAGCCAACTTAGGTCAGTCTCCTATGTTTAAGTTATTTAAACCACAGTCTGCAGAGGCTGTTGCGGAAATAGGTATACAAGGTTTATTTGATAATCGTTTAGTTCAGTTCACGGGTATATCAGGATACTTATTAAATATTGCAGCAAGATTCCTACCACGCTCATTTTTAAGTTCATGTACAGGATTTGTGAACGGAAAGAGAAAAGTATGATTGAACATCCATTAGAACCAATCATAGATGAACAATGTGAAGTATTAATATTAGGAAGTTTCCCTTCAGTTAAATCAAGGAAAATTTCTTTCTATTATGGACATCCTCAAAATAGATTTTGGAAGATTATTGGTACAATCACACAAACAGACTATGAAACAATAGAAGATAAGAAAAAGATGTTGTTGGAACACCATATTGCGATATGGGATATTATTCATTCATGTACTATTACAGGAAGCAGTGATGCCTCTATTAAGGATGTTGTACCTAACGATATTAAAACTTTAATACAAGGTACAAATATCAAGAGGATATATTGTAACGGTGGAACATCTTTAAAACTTTATAAGAAGTACCAGGAAAAAGAAACAGGTATAAAGGCTATACTTCTACCTTCCTCTTCTCCTGCCAATGCCCGTTACAGATTAAGTGATTTAGTCGATATATGGAAGAAGAAATTGACTTTATAATAACCTTCATGTATGATTAATCCTGTTAATCAAGGAGGATAAATATGGAATCAATCGCATTATGGTTTGCAGGAACATTAGGTAAATACATTTCATCTAAGCTTGCAGTATTTATTGTATCTTTAGTTCCTATCCTTGAATGTCGTGGAGGATTAATTGCATCAGCATTATTAAAAGTAGATATTCGTTATGCAGTACCTCTATGTATTCTAGGAAATATCTTACCAATTCCATTTATTTTATTATTTATTAAACGTATATTTAAATGGCTTAAGAAGTTTAACTTCTCTAGACCATTAATTGAAAAACTAGAAAACCGTGCTATGAACAAGAGTAAGAACATGAGTAATGGTGAATTCTTAGGACTCTTATTATTCGTAGGTATTCCATTACCAGGTACAGGTGCATGGACAGGTTCTTTAGTGGCTGCATTACTTGATATGGACTTTAAGAAGGCTATTACAGCTATCTTCTTAGGTATCTTACTTGCGACACTTATTGTTGGTTCATTATCATATGGCTTATTAGCTGCATTCTAAAAGAGAGACTAATCATCTCTCTTTTTATATTCCTCCAATATTTCCTGCATCTTCACAAGACCTCTTTCACAATTTGGATGAAGTAGATCACAGCTTCTTGCACACCCTAAACAGAATTCATTTTCTAATAGTTTCAGTTCTTCCTCTTTCATAATTTCCTCCATTTCCCCGCGCCTTCGTTGCGCGGACACAAATATATAACCAAACTCAAATCCCCCAAAACTCT
>NZ_RCYB01000054.1 GCF_004168205.1 Catenibacterium sp. co_0103
ATCAGGACTTCTTTTCGTCGTGGAGATAGAGAGATAGAGGGCGCGAAAAAAAAGAGCATCACCTTACGGTGATGCTCTTTTGGCAAGGACTGTCAACATTCTGTCCTTGACTTTTGAACCAGTTTATTCATCCCCTTATGCTTTAATTTTAGCTATCAAATTATTCAAATCATTTTCATCAGGATGTGTTAAAGCTTGATCAAAATTATCAATGAGCATATCAATATTAGGCATATGATCAGGCTGTGCCTTCATTTTTACATATCGATCACGTACAGATTGTGGCATCTTACCCTGGCACATATGTTCACCTACAATTGTATTACTTGCATCAATGCTTGTTTTCATATTATTTAGAATTTTCTGGAAATATTCTTCACTTACTCCAAATCCTGCTGTACCAAATAAGAAAATCTTCTTATTCTTTAAGGCTTCTAATAGTTTAAGAGTTGCTGCATCCGCATTACCTTTATCTGTCCAGAAACCAATATAAAACATATCTGAATCTACTTTTTTACATGGTCCAAAATAATCACAATCTTCTTCAGCTGGCGTGTCATGAATAGCCTCTGCAAGCATCTTTGTATTACCTGTTGGAGAACTATATAGTATTGAATATCTTTCTTGTTCCATCATTTCTACCTCACTTAATGATTTATTACAATACTATATAACACTATTCTAATTAAATAATAGCTGTAATCCCATTACAATCACCCACATATAGGCACATGTTTTAGGAATCATTAACAAACCAATTTCAGGTTTTTTCTTACTTAATAAAGTGACTGGTAAATAACAGCCAAATGAGATAATAATAGCTGCAACCATTCTAGTCATGTGAAGATTACCAGTATTACCGCTCATTGCATATAGAATAATAATTCCAATACCAGTAACTGCAAATACGGCATTTCTGATAATAGATAGTTTTAAGTTACCTTCATCCCCACACCAGTCATTTTGTGGTAAGAAACATACTACAATTCTAATGATTGCGGAAATGTAGATCATTGCTTCTACAATAAATGGAGCAAAAAGAGTTGGGAATGTGAGTTTCCAGATATAAAGTAAGATAATATAGAAAACAGTCATAGTAATAGAAGAAACCTGCAAACCTATACCAAGTTGTCTCTTAATTTTTTCATTAGTTCCTTTGAATGCTCTTATAATTCTAGGAACTAAGTGGAAGGCATCACCACCACATAATGTAAGAGTTAAGATACCATATAGTATAAATAACATATTGCCATTTGCGTTTGTAAGGAAGATTACACCAGCTACTAAGTCAAATAATAAGTAACAAGTATCAAAGATAGCCTCCATGATATCTGGCATTTTAGGTACATATTTTTGGTTATTCATAATCATAATCCTTTCTTTTGAATGCATTCTTCCGCATTCCTACAAATCTTTTCAAATACATTTTTACATACTTTTATTTCGTCTTTAGTTAAGCCTTGAAGCATATCATGCGCAAATTGATTTTGCACATCTAATCCTTCTTTAACGATTTCAGTGGCTGAATCCTCTAAATATAGCTCCACTCGCTTCTTATTGCTTGAAGATGTCTTCTTAGTAATATAACCACGTTTTTCTAATACTTTTAAAGCGGTCGACACATGAGATTTTGTTGATTTTCTTATTCTAACAATACCCGCTGCTGTATTGTACTCTGGATTATGATACAAAAACATCAGTATGTCATATTCCATCTTTTTAAGATGATACTTATCACAAGTAGATGCGGTTAACATCTCATAATAAAGAGTAATCGTCTTATGTTGATCCCAGAAATACATATTAGGCCTCCTCTCGTTGTTCTATTTAGAACCTCTATGTTCTATATAGAACATTGTAGACAGATAGAGATTCTTGTCAATAGAAAAAAAGTCAATGAATAAAATTCATTGACCTGGGAGATAGGTATTGTTTAGTTTTCTACTTTTTTACGTTTTAATAATACTAAAGCTAAGCTTGAGATGACAATTGCAGATACATAGATCATCACCTGAGTATGATCACCTGTATTGACCTTCTTCTTATCTTCTTTTTTAGTTTCTGTAGGTTTTATAGTTGTATTACCTTTATCAGATGGCTGATCTTCCTTGATTTCTGGTTTATCAGTCTTATCTGTATTTGGTTTATCAGTTTTATCTGTATCTGGTATTGGATTTTCTGATCCATCTGTGATTCTCCAAAGCTGAGTACCCCAGAATGGGTTAGCCATGCCAATAAATAAACCATTATCAGTAGGAATAAATGCACGTCCACCATGGTTATACTTATCATTGAATCCATTACGAGTTAATGCATCAAAGTGAACACCATCAGATGAAACCAATACATCACATCCTGCTTCCTGTTTAGACACAATCTGACTGCATCCATAATAGTATACAAAGTTTTCTACTGTACTATTCAAGATAATATCATCAATCTGTTTTTCAAGTTCTGGATCAATTTCATGTAATAAAGGTTTAACAAATTTCTTATAGTTTTCAATGAGTTCATCATATACTTCAACAATATCTTGATCTACTTCTCTTGATCTGTTGTCTCCTTCTACGATATCTTTCATATCTTCTAGCTGATCCATCATTTCATCCACGAATTCATCTTCAGAAGCTACTGCGATATCAGAAGGATCCTT
This sequence comes from Catenibacterium sp. co_0103, assembly GCF_004168205.1. GTDB lineage: Bacteria > Bacillota_I > Bacilli_A > Erysipelotrichales > Coprobacillaceae > Catenibacterium > Catenibacterium mitsuoka_A. The sequence goes on from NZ_RCYB01000054.1 coordinate 2,654, forward strand.
CTTTAAGCTTTCAAGAAGGTCTTCTACATAATCCATCTTCTTCTTGAATTCTTCAGGTGTCATTTCTGAAAGACTACCATCAGTGAGCTGTGTAAATCCTTTAGCAAGTGTAGTGATATCAAATGTACCAATAACAAGTTTATTGTTGTATTCAGAGAATCTCCATAGATACTGCGTAGAAGCAGCTCCAAATCCATCATCATTGATTAGTTCAATGTTTCCATTTTTATCCATGCGGTTCAAGCAGGCAGGATTCTTTAAATCCTGATAAAGTAAGTGGAAATCTGCTTTATTACCAATTTCAGCTAAGTCAAGCATTGGGTCGTTATACCCACCAATATAAAGATGATCCTTATATACGTAAAGATTACCAGCACATGACTGTTTCTTACCTAGACCAAATTCATATTTAGCCCCTTTAGATGTATCACCAATGATTGGAGTCCATTTCCATGAACCATCCTTTTGTGGATCACCACGATAGACTGCAAAGCCCTGTTTATTTGTCACACCAGTTGTTGCGTCTGTCTTACCAGTGAGCATAGATACATAAAGAGATCCATTAAATTCCGCAAGATCCCATAATCCACCACCATTGATGCTATCACGAATCCAGCATGCAGGCAAGTTATCAAATGTTTCCTGGTTTGCAATGACTTTCCAGCTATCTACATTTTCAGGATCATCTGTTTCAAGAAGACGTACACCTTCCATTCTTGGATTATCATCCTTATAACGTACATTCTTCTTTGCGATTGCTTTAATGGCATTCTGATAATCTTGTGGAAGCTGTGAACCATTTTCAAACATATGATCAGGATCAGCGCCATCAGTCGCAAGAGAAACGAGTAGTTTACCATTCATCACTGTTAAACCACGAATACCATTTGAAAAATCTGAGTTTTCTGCAGTCTTTTGCATAATAACCTTTGTTGCTTTTGTCTTAGGATCAATCTGTAATAGACGAGATGTAGGATAACCAGCACATGCAAAGTATAATTTACCTTTGTATTCTATAGCCATTCTATATCCGTTCCAGTTAACGAATGCTGAACTTTCTTTTTCAACATAAACTAATTCTGTTTCATAAGTATACTTATTGACACGCAAAATACATGGTGTCCCTTTTGTAGAAGTTGCTCCATCCGGGAAGTTTCCATCATACATCACATTTAAGATGTTTGTCGCAACTGTTCCAGCCTTCTGACCGGGATTCTTATCTCCTCTTTTTTCAAAAAGAGATGTGAGGTTATTTTTCAAATTTCTGTAATAAATACCTGAGATTGGGTTCCAGCAAGTACCAAGATATATATAGTTTCCATATTCAACACTTGACCATACATAGCTCTGATTACGATTGCTTTCTTCACCCATCACTTCAAAAGGAAGAATACCATCACTCTGTCCAGCCCCTCTATCTGAATGAGATACTTTAGTGATTGTATAACCATCTTTTGTGATATTGTTCGCATTTCCATCTAATCCTGATGCTCCAGTGAAACGTGCTGCTAAGCAGGATACTGAAAGGACTGCTGATAATGCAAGTTTAAAAAACTTATTCCTCGTTTCTTTACCCTCCGTTTCTTATGCAATACCCTCAATTATTATACCTTATAAATATATATTTGTAATCGCTATCACTGTTACATATCATGTTGTTTGTGACATATAGTATTATTAATCGAATTATTAAAAAGTCAGCAACTATTATGTTGCTGACTTAATCTAGTTCTTTCTTGAAATCATCTTATGACCAGAATAAACAGACATGATCATACAAATGAGTGCAATCAAACCAAATCCTGCATGAATCATCTTGTTCATATGTCCTGTTAAGAAAGTACAAATCATGGTGATCAGTGCACCAATAGACCAATATTTATGTGCTTTCATCCAATTCTCCTTAGTTAGTTTATGCTAATCATACTAACATAGATGAATTATGTAAGCAAATAATTTATTCTCTTGTAACTGCATAAGGTGTACTATACCAGACTTTTTTATATTTTTTAGTATTTCCATTTAATACAGATTCCATACATTTAACTATTCTTAATACTTGGTTATCCATATCATTATCTACACTACCATATATTTCACCAGACATAATTTTCTCATTCATTTCCTGGCTGTTGTTGATACCTAAAATAATAGGTAGAGCTAGATTCTTTTCTTTATAATAATCATAAACTCCTAATGCCATATCATCATTATTACAGATAACAGCTTCGGTACTAGAAATCGCATTGTTATCTAATTGAGAAAACTTCTTATAAGCAAGTTGTCTATTCCATGAAGCAGATAAAGTACCTAGTGTATTTAAAGGAAGGTCTTTACTGTTTTCTAGGAATCCTTTTGTTCTACGAATGGCATCATAGTGATTTTCTTCACCTTCTACTAATATATAATCTATTTTAACATTCTTATTCTTATCTAGCGTACTTCTCTGTTCATTCCAGATTTTCTTTAACATCTCACCCTGTATTTGTCCAGCTTGAAAGGCATCTGTTCCCACATACCAGACATTATCTGTAATCTTTAAATCCTTTTCAGCAATATCTCGATTAAATAATATAACAGGAATATCTAATTCCTTTGCATTATTCAATACACTTGCCGCAGAAGAAGGATCAACAAGATTTACAAGCATCATATCATAGCTTTGAGTATACATATACTGAAGCTGTTTATTTTGACGTCTTGAATTTCCTTTCGCATCACATATCTCATAAGAGATTTTCTTTTTCATATGTGCTTCATCAATTCTATTTTCTAGCGCTGTAATCAAGCTATTCATAAATGTATCATCAAGATCATAAACTGCAATACCTACATGAATATATTGATCTTCTTTAGAACGTGAGCCTCCTAGTGCTGTAAGTGTTAAACATATAATCAGCACTATAAATAATAACCATTTATATTTTCTCATCTTTTTCATAGTAACCCTCTAATATGTAAACAATGAGGCTTTACTGCCTCTTTCTACTACTTTCTGATCTACTTTTTCTGGTTTTAAAGAAATATTTGATAATCGTCTTTTTCCTTCACAATGACTAATCAGTTCTATACTCTTATAACCTAGTTTATAAGCATCCTCAATATAAATGGCATCTCTTTTTCCTGTAGATATCTCTTTTAGGAGATTAAAGTCCACAGGTAATCTCATTGTTTCATGAGAAGTTTGACTAAAAGAAGCGGTGTAAGTGAATGAGTCCTGCATTGTATCTGTAAGAGCTAATACATTCGCATATTCATACTGTGTTTTCCTCATATACTTTTCTGGATATACAAGTAATAAGCCCATGGCCTGATTTTTATATTCCTGTGTAATAAGATCATCTAGTTCATTTTGGGACAAATCATCCTTATACCAGACATCAAGCTTCACTTGATGATCATATGCACAATCCTGTATTCCTTCCTGTACTTCTTGAATAAATGATTGTGAATACTTAGGATAGATGATCGCAATTCTTTTATTTTTCTGTGTATAATCCCTATCTCTTACATATAAAATAGAAACAAATGCAATACTCAACAATATCACAATCAGGATCATGTGTTTTCTTTTATTCTGTTTCATCTGCTTCCTCCATTTTAGGGATAGTAATAGTAGCGGTTGTTCCTTCGTCTAATTCACTTGTGATAGTAATACCATACTGTTCACCATAAATAAGCTGAATTCTTTCATGAACATTTCTTACGCCTATACCCGATCCACGTTTACTAGAAACAACCTGATGACGCATAATATACTCAAGTTTATCTTCTGTCATACCAAGACCATTATCTGCTACATCAATCTTAATAGTATTCTCTTCCTCATAAACACTGATAATAATCTCTCCATCCTCATACATGCCTTCCATTCCATGATAAATCGCATTCTCTAATAAGGGTTGAATAGAAAGTTTAGGAATCAGATATTTCATTAGTTTAGGATCTGCTTCTACCTTAAAGTCAAATTTATCTTGAAAACGGATATTCTGAATCTTCAAATAACTTGTTGCATGTTCAAGTTCTTTACCTAAAGGTATCATATCTTTTCCCTGACTTAAGGAGATACGGAAGAACTTCGCAAGGGATGAAACCATTTCACCTGCCCCTTCATATTCTTCACTTCTAATCATCCATATTATAGAATCAAGCGTGTTGTATAAGAAATGAGGGTTGATTTGTGATTGAAGTAATTTCTTCTCCATTTTCTGTTTTTCACGTTCATTTTGACGGATTTCTTCCATCTGCTTATGTAATTTATCTGCCATTATATTAAAATTAGCACTTAAACTCTTTAATTCTCCAATTCCTTCTTCTTTTGCACGAGAATTATAGTTACCTTTACCAAAATCTTCCATTGTAGCAAGTAATTGATAAACAGGGTCGGTAAAGTTTCTAAATACCTGAAAATCAAATAATATCAAAATGGCTCCTACTAAGAGTAGAATAAACCAGATAATATAATGAAAACGACGATTTTCTACTAATAGATTTGACATTGAATTCACTACCACAATATTCCATCCCGTATAGCCAATCTGTTTTCTTTCTACAAGCCAGTCTCCATTATGAATACTGCGGTTGTTCTTGAATGCAGTGGATACTGTTTTTTCTTTATATAAACCAGAGGCGATACGTTTTTCAAAGGGATGATATATAAAATATTTAGATTCGTCCGTCAAATAACAATAAGCTGACTTCTGGTTCTGATAACGATCTAGAATACCTTCTATAGGCTCTGTATAATACTGCATCAATAAAATACCTGATCTTATATTTCCAGCATTAATATATTCTACATAACGGCTAATATCCATGACATAACCTGATAGATCAGATTTCACTAAGTGTCGATGACCATATTGAATGGTTTCAGTATTCTTTTTCGCATTTTCAAACCATGATTGTTGAGTATCGAAACCAATGGATGATTCTCCAAAACTCCAAACCCTATTCCCATTCATATCATAAAGAGATATACTATAAATCCTATTTGATTCATTGGTGATTTTCTGAGTCATAACTGTTTTAAACTGAACATTTTCACAATCATACTTCTTAATGTTCTGATAATAGATATCATTCACAAGACTATTAATCTCACTGACTTCATTTTCTAAACTTTGTGCTAATGAGATTGTCTGTCGATCCATCTTCTCTACTGCATCTTTTTTAAAATAAGAAGAGAATAGATAAGAAAATAACATCATACTGCTGATAATACAAGCAACAATAGAAACAGACATAACAACAGGTAATATAACACGTACACTTAATGTCTTATTTTTCATCAATTTGTTTCCTATATTTTGCAGGGGATATGCCACAATTCTTTTTAAATACATAGCTGAAATAATTAGGTTCTGGATAACCTACCATTTCCCCTATCACTAAGCTTTTATAATTTGTCTGTAATAATAGTTTCTTTGCTTCTTCCATACGTTTACCTATCATATAATTCATGAATGTTCTACCTGTTTCCTGTTTAAATATTTTAGAAAAATGAGAGGTACTGACATGTAATGCATCACATACACTTTCTACACTTAAATCCGGATCAGAAAAGTGTTCTTCTACTATTTTCTTCGCATTATCTACTAAAATCACGTTATTATCCACACGTTTCTTTTGGACTAATAAACGAATCAACTGACAATAATCAAGTAACCATTGATCTAATTCTTCTCCTGTAGTAAGAGAAAGGATAGTTACTGCCATCTTCTTTGACCCTTCAAATTCTTCTCCATCAGTAATATGATACTTCTTATAAAGTCTTGCGAAAATAAAAGATATCTCCATTATAACCATCTGATATTCATTAAGATTATAATGTGCTTGATGAAGTACATTGACTAAATCATCCACCTGTTCCTTTAATTCTTCTGTATCACAATAAGTGATAGTTTTACCTATCTGTTCTACAGTGGTATTCCAATCTGTTTCTACTTCTTCTTGAAGCATCAAATCATTATAGTAAGTATAACTTTCATCAGGCACTACAAGATTATATTCTAATGCATCTTTTGCTTGTGTATAGATTGTAGGGATATCTTCTAATTGATTTGTATTCTCACTCATACCACATGATATATGTACACCAAAGATACGTGTAATCATAATAGAGGCTTCCTGAATACTACGTGATATTTTACCTATTTCATGCTTTTTATCACCTGTAAGTAAAAATATCTCTTTATCACCTACACCAAACTCATAAACCTCAGAAATCTTATCTAACGCTTCTTTTAATGTTTCTTTTATAGAAAGTGCACTAAAGACATCCTTATGATCAACTTTTTGTATTTTCACTGCAATAATACAATATTGTTTATTATCTAATTCTAATCCTAAATTCTTGATTTGTTGGTGGCATTCATCTAACTCCATTGTCCCTAAGACAAGCTGCGTAAAGAACTGTTGTCTAAGTAATGGCAGACTTTTAAAATAAGCATTTTCTAAGCGTGTCCAGTTAATTTTTTCATTATATTCTTCTTCTAATGCTTGGTGCATATCAATTAAAAGTTTCTTCATTTCATCATAGTCTATAGGTTTCATTATATATTCTGATACGCCATAGCTGATTGCAAGTCTTGCATATTCAAAATCATCCCATCCAGAAAAAAGAATAACCTTAGTATTCATATAATTATCATGAATTGTTTTCGCAAGTTCTAATCCATCCATAAAGGGCATCTTGATATCACTAATAACAAGATCTGGATGTAAGTCATCCATCATTTCTAATACTTCTTTTCCATTTTGTGCTGTTCCTGCCACTATGAATCCTAGTTTTTCCCAATTGATTCCCTTCTGCATACCATAGAGGATATTCTGTTCATCATCAGCTAGAATAATACTAAACGTTCTCATATGCCTACTCCTTACTTTTTATTATCATAACACTTTTTATTATATACGCGAAATAAGAACAAGCCGATTTTAATCAGCTTGTTCTTTAAAATTAACTATTAATTTTTTCTACAACCTTTTTCATGAATTCATCATCTAACTTATATTTCTTCTTAAATACGATATAAGCTAAGATAACACCAATAGTTGGTACAACACACATTAATACACGAATTGAGTTCTGTGTAGCAAGTGACTGCACTGCATTTGGAATATAACCAGTTAGTTCTAGTACAAAACCAATTGCGAGTGAAGTGAAGGCAGCTGTTAATTTAACGATTAATGTCTGTAATGAGAAGACAACACCCTCATTTCTTTCACCCAATACATATTCACCATAGTCTACAACATCAGCTAAGAATACTGTTGCACATCCAAGTTCTAGACCTGTACCAGTTTTTACAATAATACCTGCAATAGCAGTTAACAAGATATTTGTAGGACAAACAAAACCAACAACAAGTAATAAGATTAAACCAATTGGAGGTAATGCACATGCGAATAAGAATGCTTTTTTTCTTGATAATGCTTTAGTAACCTTAGGGAAGATAAGAAGACCAACAACTTCTGCAACTGAAGCACTGATCATGAAAGCTGATAACATACCAGCATTATTACATACATAACTAAAATAATAAGTAGCAACACCCATAATTGCCTGAATAGCAACGTTATATAATAGAATTAATAATACTGCCCATCTTAACTGGTCATTTTTCTTAATAACAGTGAAGATGTCTCTGAATTTCATCTTTTCTTTCTTTTCATCACTTGTCTGAACTTTAGGAAGGTTTAAGACACATACTGCCATTGTGAAGATGAATGTAGCTGCGATGATTAATGCGAATCTATGATAACCAATATAATTTCCACCAAGACCCTTGATGATCTGAACACCAAAACCAGCAATAATTAATGACTGACCAATACTTGCAAAGATTCTTGGAAGTACTGATACTTTTTCACGTTCTCCTGGATCAGAAGTTAAATTAGGAATAACTGACCAATAAGGAATATCCATGATTGTATAAGTCATACCCCATAAAACATAGATAACTGAAGCAAAGATACAAAGATTTACACCTGTAAGATGGAAATCTGTAAATACGATAACGAATACAAATGCGTTAATTAATGTTCCTGCTACTAACCAAGGAATAAATTTACCATAACGGCTTCTTGTGTTATCAACTAACATACCCATAAATAAATCATTGAAAGCATCCCAGATTTTTGCAACGAAGAACATTGTACCAATGAAAGCTGGAGCAACCTTAATAATATCTGTGAAATATATCATTGAGAATGTGGCAATCATGCCATAAATTAAATCTTTACCCAACGCCCCAAATGCGAATGAGTATTTGACTCTACCAGGGATTTTACCTTGGTAAACAACACTGCTTTTACTTTTGTTTTCCATAAAATTTTCTCCTCTTAATTTTATATCTTGTGTGCACATCACTTTTTCTGCACCTAAATGATACCGCTTTACTAAAATTATTAACATCTGATAATCTATTTAGAAAATATGAATTTCTATTTTGTCAGAAAATTATCATCATAGTTTATTGTTCTGAAATGCGAAAAAAGAGGGTCTTTAATTTTTGTAGGGATCAGAGCTTCGCTCTAAATATTTGAGAATCTTAGAAATAGCACCTTTAAGTCTGTGGGGGATCACACTGTGGCTCATACTTTTTAAGTATTTTTGTGTAATTAAAAACCTTTCGCTGTATCATTAATTTGCTCATATTAAATCCAAGCGAAAGGAGATCACAAATTGGATAATGATCTAAGAATTATTTTAGGGGATTATGAATCCCTTGTACAGTCTCATACGATTGAAATTAATGAAAAAGAAGTGATTTATTATATCACGCTTAAAAGAACCATTATCTCCTGTCCAGAATGCGGCAGTAGAATGAATATTAAGGACTATAGAAAATGTAAAGTAATACATAACATGATAAGAGTCAAAATGACAGCCGATTTCTCGACTGTCCCTTGGTTAAATATATATCTTAGTTATACTATGATACTTTCTTTTTCTTTAGTAATGCGAGTAATGCAATCACTGCAGATACGTTTGTAGAATCGCCTGTCTTAGGAGCAACTGTAGTAGTTTTATTGTTATCCTTGCTTGGAGCAGGAGCTTTTTCTTTCACTGTAACCTTTATAGTCTTTGTGCAAGATGTGCCTTTACTATCTGTTACTTTGTAAGTAACTTCATATACGCCAGGCTTAGATGAATCAACTGTATTCTTTAAGATTTCAATCTTATCAGTTAAATTACCATCTTCTTTATCTTTTGCAGTAACGCCTTCTTTTGGATCAAACTTATCACCGACTGTGATTTCCTTATCAGTTACATCAATAGTTGGTGCTTCGTTAAGAGGTTCAATCTTAGGATTTACAGTAACTGTAATAGTCTTAGTGCGAGATGCACCCTGATTATCTGTTACCTTGTAAGTGACTTCATACTTACCAGCCTTAGTAGTATCTACTTCATTCTTTAATACTTCAATCTTATCAGTTAGATCTCCATCTTCAGCGTCTGTTGCAGTAACGTCAGCTTTAGGATCAAATGTATCACCAACTGTAAGAGTCTTATCTTCAGCTTTAATGATTGGTGCTGAATTTATAGGTTCCATCTTTGGATTTACAGTAACTGTAATAGACTTAGTGTATGATGCACCCTTGCTGTCTGTTACCTTGTAAGTTACTTCGTTCTTACCAGGTTTAGTTGTATCTACATCATTCTTTTTGATTTCAATCTTATCAGTTAAGTTTCCATCTTCAGCGTCTGTTGCAGTTACATCAGCCATAGGATCAAATGCATCACCAACTGTAAGAGTCTTATCTTCGGCTTTAATGATTGGTGCTGCATTTAGAGGTTCCATCTTAGGATTTACTGTAACCTTGATAGTCTTAACATGAGATGCACCACCGCTATCTGTTACCTTGTAAGTCACTTCATACTTGCCAGGTTTAGTTGTATCTACTTCATTCTCTAAAATTTCAATCTTATCAGTGATATCTCCATCTTCTTCGTCTGTTGCAGTTACATCAGCCTTAGGATCAAATATATAACCCACTTCAATTGTCTTGTCAGTTGCTTTAATAACTGGTGCTGAATTCATTTGCACCCAGTTCATAACCCAAGTTGCATTGTAAGTGATGTTCTTTGTAACCTTTTCTTCAACTGCAGGTGACCATCCTTTGAATGTATAACCTGCTCTTGTAGGTGTTTCATCAAATTTAGGTGTTGGTGTACCTACTACTAAATCAGGAATTACCTTATCTTCAAATACGACTTCACCATCAACGCCATCAGTATAAGTAACTGTATAACGTGACTTGATTCCTGTTGCACCTGGAATTGGGAATTTAACTTTACTTCCATCAGGCATAGCAATATATGTTTCACCATTTAATGGATAAAGTTTTCCTTCTTTAAATTCAGGATGATGAGCATCTAATGTAACATAGTATTCTAACTCATAAGTATAATAAGTCTGAGTACCTTCTGTTGTAGTCGTTGCATTTGCAAGTTTCCACTTAAAGCCACTTGTATCCTGCTGTACAGATGGAGGTAATTGACTTACTGATACAAATGGAGCAGCTCCATCAAATACTTCTAAGTCTTTACCAGTAATACTAGTGGTAACACTTTCAGAAATAGCCTTAAACACTTTAGCTAAATCATCAGCATCACTTGAATCATATGCTTTATCACGACTTGTTGCGATACTGCCTTTTAAGAATTCAGAAACTGTAGGACCATCTTCATATGCTTTATCTTTTGCTGCCCCATAACATACTGTATAAACTGTAGACTGATCTTTTAGAAGATTAGCATCTTTAGATGTTGCTTCAACAGTTTTTTCACTACCTTCTCCACCATCACCAGCTAAATCATATGTTATGCCATCAATTGTGACATGTGTATGTAAAAAAGTACATCCACCTTCACAATCTTTAAGATAATAAGTAGGTGTTCCATCAGTTAATACGACTGTATTTCTGTTGTCTTTTTGAATTTGTTTCACTGCATCTTTTAAGAATAAAGATGTGGCTTGTTTAATACCAGCATCTAGGTTTGTTCCACCACCAGCTTTTAGATTTTTGATTGCTTCAAATGCTTTGTTTTTACCTCTAGTAGAAGAGACATCCGTCCAATTTAACGGTACTTCAACATGAGTTGCAAAATCAACAACCGCAAGATAACGTCCAACATTTTCTTTATCACCAGCATATGAATTCACAAAAGCATTTGCTGCTGCTTTTAAGTTTCTAATACGATTGCCATCCATACTTCCCGAAGTATCCACAACAAGAACTGTAGCTGACTTCTTGGTAAAAGTTTCAACCTTCTGTTTAGTAACAACCTTTAATTTCATCCTATAAGTGTTGTTACCAAGTGCTTCAGCTGTTTTATCAACTGAATGAATACCTTCTGGCAGGGTCTGATCTAATTCACCTTGAACCCACTGACCAGAATCGTTATAATAACCGTTCGTCACTGCGTTATCAGTAGTAAGAGCATTCGCATTTATAGGTGCTAATGAGACATTCATCATCAATGCTACTGCATAACTCGTGAATTTCTTGACATTCATAGTTCTTTCCCCTTTCTTCAATTTTTAATTATTCGTTTACAATTGTATAAAAACAATTGCCTAAAGTGCACTTTTTAATATCTGACAATCTAGATAGTTTGTTATTAGCAAAAATAAGTTATTCTATAACATTCATATCATAAGTTTTATATTAATGTTTCGCATCTCACCAGTTAAAGGATAGTGTCAAGAATCTTGTGTAAATTCTTATTTCCTGTAAATTAAGTTTTCAGTAGATAAGGTTAGTTGTTATCTATTAATTTGGAAACCATTGATCACGACCAACTAAACCAAAACCTTTGTGAATTCTATTCATAA
>NZ_RCYB01000055.1 GCF_004168205.1 Catenibacterium sp. co_0103
TGTGGTTCACTACACTTGGCGGTAAATACCTGTGGTCAGACTATCTCCGACTGAATTAGTGCCATGCCCGGCACACGCTAAAGGGCAGTCATTTCTGACTGCCCTTTACAAGTGGAAACCACCAATAATTTAAAGCGAGTTTTCTATTGACCCCCCTTAAAAATTAAAGGCTCCTTCTAATTAATTATTAAGCTTTCTTTCTTTTTAATAAGAAGATTCCTAATAGTGTGACAATGACAGATACAAACATTGGTAATACATTTGTAGTATCTCCTGTTTTTACTGTAGTGTCAGTCTTTGAATCACTCTTATCACTTGGCTTCTGATCATTTTTATCACTTGGTTTTGGATCAGTCTTATCAGTTGTATCTATAGTGATTTTCTTTTCTAACTTAGCCACTGCATCTTCAAGAGTTTTAGTCATAGCATCTACTTCTGACTGTTTAGTGATATCTAAATCATACTTCACATTATTTAATGCACTTTCTACTGCTGAGAAATCTACATATAATGTCTTATCTAATGACTTTGCCTTATTTACTGCTTCATTCAACTTAGTATAATCAGCATCTTTATATTCTAAACCAGCCATTGCATCTTCAAGAGTTTTAGTCATAGCATTTACTTCTGACTGTTTAGTGATATCTAAATCATACTTCACATTATCTAATGCGTCTTCTACTGCTGAGAAATCTACATATAATGTCTTATCTAATGACTTTGCCTTATTTACTGCTTCATTTAACTTAGTGTAATCAGCATCTTTATATTCTAAACCAGCCATAGCATCTTCAAGAGCTTTAGTCATAGCATTTACTTCTGACTGTTTAGTGATATCTAAATCATACTTCACATTATCTAATGCATCTTCTACTTTTGAGAAGTCTTTATATAACGATTTATCTAATGCGTTTGCTTTATTCACTGCTTTAGTCAACTTTGTATAATCTGCAGATGCGACAATAGTCAACTTAACAGTCTTTCTTACTGATGGTTTAGATTTATGCATTGCAGAAATATGAAGGTTATACTCTCCTGCTGGAAGTTTTGCGATTTCTTTAGGATCATTAGTACGTACTAGACAATCTACTCTTGTACGTGCTTCATCATTACTTGTAGATTCATCTGTCAAATCTGGTGAAGTAGTAAACATATGTTCATTATCAATTGAATAATCAATAGTATAGTCATCTACATTTACTTTATCACTACCTGCTTTTAAAGTAACATTCTTTAATAAATCAGCTTCTGTCCCCTTCTTGATAATCATATCTTTTGCGTTTACAGATACTGTATTTTCATAATATTTCTTTGCAGAAGCTGCCTGCTTTTCATTCTGAGCATAGTATGCATATTCAACCTTAAACTGCTGTCCTGCTAAGTTCTTACCTGCATCTCCTGGCCAGTTTCCACCAGTCGCAAAGTTCAACTGAATATACTGTGGTCTATCTAATGCTTTAAGAGCTGCTGGATCATCACTATAATCTACAGATCTTACAATCTGATCATCTACATACCATTCCATCTTACCTGCAGACCAGTTAATACCATAGACATGATATACTTCACCATCAATCACTCTACCTGGTGTAGTGATTGCAGTTGTTTTGCCATTACCTGCATATTTACCATCATCATTACCATTACCACTACCATTATTATAGTGGAGTGTTTCATATACAACATTTGGATTACCAATAGATTCCATGATATCAATTTCACCACTCATTGGCCATCCATCACCCTGATCACCATTAATAGAACCATCTAATGTAAAGTCAGCACCTAAAGTCCAGAATGCAGGGAATGTAGCCTGTCCCTTTGGTAACTTAGCTAATACTTCAATTCTACCAAACAAGAATTCACGTTTCCCATGAGTTCTAACACTACCTGAGTTATAAATAACCTGTCTATTACCTCTAGGGTTCTTATACTGATCTTCTTTCTTACGATCAGTAACTTCTAATACTAGCTTACCATCATTGATATGTACGTTTGCGTTATCTTTTACATAGTGTTGCTGTTCAACACCACGAACACATCCTAATTCATAACCCCAGTTGTCTACATCTAATCCATTGGAGTCTGTATTCTTCTGATTACCGTTAAATTCATCAGCCCAAAGAACAGTATAGTTTTCATCTTCTACTTCCTGTACTTCACTCTTTCCTTCAACAAGTTCAACATTATCTACAATCATCTGAGACATGAATGTCGCATTATTTTGATTTCTATCTGCATTGTCAAGCCATTTTAAGAAGCAGACAGATACACTTGTATTATTTCTACTATTAAACTTTAATTCAACCTGCTGCCAAGTCCATTCCTGGTCCTTTGTACATTTTACAGTTTTTTCTACTGCAGGATTTAAGTTTTCAACGTTAGGTGTCTTAACTGCTAAGAATCCATATGCGCCTGCTTTCGCAATTAAAACATCTGCTTTAAGTGTATATTCAGTATTAGGCTTTAATGACACTTCCTGATAAACACTTGCATTACCACTCCAGCTGAGTAAGTATCCAGAATCATTGCCCTCATGCTTCTGTATTTTACCATCACCTGTTGTTTTCCAACGGTTTGAACGATTGACGAAGTCACCATCTTCAACAACACCTGGATCCATAATACCTTTTGAAGTGAATGGTGTAAAAATAACATTATCTACACAAACATCACCATTTACACCAATAAGTGCAACATTTAACTGAGTATAGTTTTCTGAATTAATATTAATGTTTACTGTCTGATATGTTCCTTTAAGAGATTCATCATAGCCTACTACACTTTCTTTAAATAATGTATTTGAATCATCATAAACCACAAATCTTACACTTTCACCTGCATGACCAATCTTTACTCTTGCCTGTGCAGCATAATTCTTATTACTACTAACAGTTATTTTCTGTGAAAGAGTACTGTCAGCCCCTTTTACTACTCCATAATACTGTGAATGAGTAAAACCTTTGTTTTCATTGCCATCTTTTTCATTAGTGATGACTGCATCATTCTTAATAGTCCATTTCTTTGAACCCTGTTCAAAATCTCCATTTGATAAAATATTAGAACTTCCTGAATTACCTTTATTTCTTTGTAGTTCCAACATTTCATACTCTGTTTTTACACCTGATGTATTAAGTGATGCAGCATGAATGTTTGATACATTCCCTGCCGTGTAACATAAACACATAGAAAGTGATAAAAACACTTTTGTGATTGTCTTGTTCACTTCTTTTTCCTCCGTTTTCAGTATTTTTTGTACTTCTTTTTGTATTACGTAATAATTATGATTGTAATACCAACAAATTGCAAGCGCTATCAAATTTTTAGAAATAAATGTCTTTATTACAGTTTGTTATTAAAATAACTACTATTGTGCGATATACAATTTTTTTATCATATACCTATATTATGTGAAAATAAGAGTTTCCTTTGTTTAGGGTGTAGGAAAATGCTATAATGGGTGAAATGTTAATAAGGAGGTTAATATATGTTAGATGCATTTGCGAATAACTGGACAATACTTGTTATTTCCTTCTTTATCTATAGTTTCTGTGGGTGGATCTGGGAATCACTTGTCTGCCCTATTGCCACTGGTCATAAGATACATAACAGTGGTTTCTTAACTGGACCTTGCATTCCTATTTATGGATCAGGTGCAATTGTTGTATGTGCTTTATTTCCTATCTCTAAAGATTGGTCTCTTATCTTTATAGAAGGAGCTATTGTCGCATGCTTTATTGAATATCTCACATCTTATTTCATGGAAAAGATGTTCCATGCAAGATGGTGGGACTATTCTCAAATGAGATTTAATTTAAATGGTCGTATCTGCTTAGAAGGTTTCTTTATTTTTGGTTTCTTTTCTGTCTCTGCAGTAAAGAATGTACAGCCACATCTGACTCATATGCTTATTCAATATGATTATATTCCAATGGTTATTGCTTCTACTGTGTGTATCACACTATTCACAAGCGACTTAATTACTACATTTGTTGAAGCCACTCATCTTGCGAAAAAGCTTGAGACAGTCTCTCAGGATCTTAAGAAGTTTGCAGATGAACTAGAACTAGATATTCATAATGAAATTACAACAGATGATATCTTTAAGATTGGACGTCAATTAAGGGATAGCCACCGTGAACATCTTATTAAGAAATATTCACATCGTCGTTTAGTCAAGGCGTTCCCTGATATCTTAAACAAATATCACACAAAAACTCAGAAATAACGCATCTGAGTTTTTTTCTTTTGTGTAAACGTTTATAATAAACAAGAGGAGGTATGACCATGGAAAAGAATGCATTATTTAAACTCAGTTATGGTTTGTATGTATTAGGTGTAAATGATGGTAATAAGCCTAATGGCTGTATTATTAATACAGCTGTACAGCTCACAAGTAATCCTTATCGTATTGCAGTGACTGTGAATAAGGCGAATTACACTCATGATGTATTGATGAAATCAAAGAATATGACTTTATCTGTGCTTGATATCACATGCCCTTTTGATATCTTTAAACGATTTGGTTTTCAAAGTGGTAAGGAGGTTAATAAGTTTGATGGTTTTGATATGTACGATTTGAAAGACTCATTACCTTACTTAACACAATATGCGAATGCATATATGAAAGGTCATGTTATAGAAACATTGGATGAGTTAACACATACGATGTTTATTGTAGAACTTGATGATGCTATTATCTTAAATGAGCATGATTCTATGACATATGACTATTATTTCAAGAATGTGAAACCAAAACCAGAAAAGAAGAAAAAAGGATGGGTATGTAAGATTTGCGGATGGGTCTATGAAGGTGATGAATTACCTGAGGATTTAATCTGTCCTATCTGTAAACATCCAGCATCTGATTTTGAGCCACTTTAAGTAGGAGGAAATAAAATGTTTAATGTAAGACAAATAAGTGATGATTTTTATTATGTAGGAGGCAATGATAGACGTTTAGAACTATTTGAAAATGCTTATCCTATTCCAGATGGAATAAGTTATAATTCTTATTTATTAGTAGATGATAAGACTGTCTTATTAGATACTGCCGATGCAGCGATTGATCATCAGTTCTTAGAAAATGTAGAACATGTGCTAGATGGTAGAACACTTGATTATGTAGTAGTCAATCATATGGAGCCTGATCATTGTGCAACACTTTGTGATATTGTAGTACGTTATCCTGATATAAAGATTGTGGGGAATACTATGACATTCCGTATGATGAAGCAGTTCTTTGATTTTGATGTAGATCAACATGCTATAGTTGTCAAGGAAGGCGATACTTTAGAAACTGGACATCATGTATTAAGCTTCGTTACTACACCAATGGTTCATTGGCCTGAAGTCATGATGACTTATGATTCTACAACAGGTACCTTATTTAGCGCGGATGCATTTGGTACTTTTGGTGCACTTCATGGCAATCTATTTACAAGTGAAATGGATTTAGATGAATCATTCTGGAATGAAGCAAGACGTTATTATACAAATATTGTTGGTAAATATGGTATACAGGTGACTAATGCCTTAAAGAAAGCATCTACTCTTGATATTTCAATGCTTTGTCCACTGCATGGACCTATCTGGGATGAAGATATTAACTTAATGGTAGAACATACTGCTTCTTGGGCTGCTTATAAACCAGAAGTAAAGGGTGTTATGATTGCTTATGGTTCTATTTATGGCGGTACTGCCAATGCAGCTGAGATTCTTGCAAGTAAGTTAAGTGAAAAAGGTATTCACAACATTAAAGTATATGATGTATCTAAGACTGATCCATCTTATATCTTATCTGAAAGTTTTAAATATTCTCATTTAGTATTCGCAAGCGCATCTTATAATGCAGGTTTATTCACACCTATGCAGAACTTATTGATAGAAATCAAGGAACATCTTTTACAGAATCGTACATGTGTTTTAATTGAAAATGGTACATGGGCACCAAGTGCTAAGAAGACTATGAAAGCTATTCTTGAACCATTATCTTGGAATTATATCGGTGAAGAGCTCACTATTAAATCACGTATAAAAAATGCAGATTATGAAAAAATTGAAGCTCTTGCTGATGTAATTGTAGAAGATATGAATAAAGAACATCATATAAAAGAAGAAGCTCCTGTGCGTAAATGGCGCTGTAAGATCTGTGGCTATGAATATAGCGGAGAAGAACTTCCTGAAAACTTTATTTGTCCTCTATGTAAACATTCTGCTTCAGATTTTGAAGAAATAACTGAATAATACATACAGCCAAGTCGAAGAAACATTTGTTTCTTCGGCTTTTCTATTGATAACATATAAATATATTTATATAATTAAATATGTAAAAACGTTTATATGAGGAGGAGCCATGGAAAAGAGAAATGAATTCTTAAATGCGAATGAAGATGTTGTTTCAAAGGTTTTAGAGAATCAACCTGATGATGAATATCTTTATGATTTAGCAGATTTATTTAAGACATTTGGTGATTCTACAAGAATCAAGATTCTCTATGCTTTATTTGAAGGTGAACTATGTGTAGGTGATTTAGCTACTATATTACAGCTTTCTCAACCAGCCATTAGTCATCAGCTTAAAGTATTAAAGGATGCGAAACTAGTAAAGTTTAGAAGAGAAGGAAAGGTTATCTTCTATTCATTAGATGATGATCATGTAAGAAGTATTTTATCTATTGGAATGAATCATATTGAAGAGTAAAGGAGAAAATTATATGAAAAAGACTTATAAGGTAGATGTAGATTGCG
The DNA here is from genome assembly GCF_004168205.1 of Catenibacterium sp. co_0103. Classification (GTDB taxonomy): domain Bacteria; phylum Bacillota_I; class Bacilli_A; order Erysipelotrichales; family Coprobacillaceae; genus Catenibacterium; species Catenibacterium mitsuoka_A. The sequence continues at coordinate 6,751 of NZ_RCYB01000055.1, forward strand.
CAAATTGTGCAAATAAGATGGAAGAAGCAGTAAAGAATACTGAAGGTGTTAAGGATGCCACTTTAAGTTTTATGACTTTAAAATTAAAGGTTGAGTTTGAGGAAGGTGTAGATCCTCAGGCAGTTATGGAAAAAGCAAGAGAAAATTGTAAAATTGTTGAGGATGATTGCGAAATCTTCCTTTAATAAGGAGTGATAGAAATGACAAAGAAGCAAAAGAATGTTTTAAATAGAATTATTATTGCGATTGTCTTATTGATTGTGATTACTGTATTTAAGACAATTGTCCCTGTACCAGGCTATGTCGAGTTTATCCTCTATTTAATCCCCTACTTTGTGATTGGACATGATATTTTAAGAAAATCTATTAAGAATATCAGTCATGGTCAGGTATTTGATGAAAATTTCTTAATGGCTGTTGCAACAATCGGGGCTATGTGTCTTGGTGAATATCTTGAAGGTTCTGCCGTTATGGTTTTCTATCAGATTGGTGAATTATTCCAAAGTATTGCGGTTGGTAAGAGCCGTAAGAATATCGCCGCTTTAATGGATATTCGTCCTGATTATGCCAATATCATGGTGGATGGAGAGATTGAAGAAGTAGATCCTGATGATGTAGAGATTGGTAGTGAAATCATTGTTAATCCTGGTGAAAAGGTTCCTATTGATGGAATTATTGTAGAGGGTGATACAACACTCAATACAAGTGCCTTAACAGGTGAAAGTGTGCCTCGTAATGCCCATTGTGGTGATGAGATCTATAGTGGTTCTATTAATATGACAGCACGTATCACAGTTAAAACAACAAAAGAATTTGGTGAATCAACAGTTTCTAAGATTCTTGATCTTGTAGAAAATTCAAGTATGAAGAAATCCAAGACAGAAAACTTTATTACGAAGTTTGCAAAGTATTATACACCTGTTGTATGTTATAGTGCGCTCGCTTTGGCTGTTATTCCCCCTATTGTCTTAACTATTATGGGACAGCCTGCCCATTTCGGTGACTGGATTTTTAGAGCCCTCACATTCTTAGTAATCAGCTGTCCTTGTGCTCTTGTTATTTCTATTCCATTAAGTTTCTTTGGTGGTATTGGATGTGCCAGCAAGAACGGTATTCTTGTAAAAGGTTCTAACTACCTAGAAACGTTATCCGATGTTAAGTACTTCGTATTTGATAAGACAGGTACATTGACTAAGGGTGTATTTGAAGTGACTGATGTTGTACCTGCAGAAGGTTTTGATAAAGATCACTTACTTGAATATGCTGCTTATGCAGAAAGTGCTTCAACACATCCTATCAGCGTCAGCTTAAAGAAAGCTTATAATCAAAAAATCGATAACACACTTGTAGATCATATTCAGGAAATTGCAGGACATGGTGTAGAAGCAGACTATAAGGGTCATCATATTCTTGCAGGTAATGCGAAATTAATGAAGTTAAAAGGTATTGATTATAGTGCTTATACAAAGGCTGGTACACTTGTATATGTAGCAGTTGATGACAAATATGCAGGTTGTATTGTGATTTCTGATATTATCAAGGATCATGCTAAAGAAACTATTAGTGGTTTGAAATCATTAGGGGCTAAGGAAACTGTTATGTTAACAGGTGATAGTGCTTCTACTGCAGATCTTGTAGCCAATACAATTGGTATTGATACAGTACATAGTGAACTTCTTCCTGCAGATAAGGTAGAAGAAGTAGAAAAGTTGTTAGCTAAGAAATCAGAAAAAGAAAAACTTGCCTTTGTTGGTGATGGTATCAATGATGCACCAGTACTCTCTCGTGCTGATATTGGTATTGCGATGGGTGGTCTTGGTAGTGATGCTGCCATTGAAGCAGCAGATGTTGTTTTGATGGATGATGATCCATTAAAGATTTCCCTTGCAATGAAGATTTCTTCTAAGACATTAAAAATTGTGAAACAGAATATCGTCTTTGCGTTAGCTGTTAAGTTCATCTGTTTAGTATTAGGTGCACTTGGTATTGCGAATATGTGGCTTGCAATATTTGCAGATGTAGGTGTTATGATTCTTGCAGTAATGAACGCAACACGTGCTCTCACAATTCATAATTAAAGGTATCCTCAGGGGTGCCTTTTTGCATAGATAGAGCTTCTTATATTTGATATAATTAAATGGAGGTGTTCTACATGGCAACTACAAATTTAAATATCTACACAGATCAAAAAGAAGAAATATTCAATGAACTTGAAATACCCAATGATACTACAGCTACTGCCATTGAAGAAGGCAGAAAAATAATGAATGATCCTTCTACTCCGAGATATTCTAGTATCGAAGCGCTTAAGAAAGCATTAGACGTATAAAATAAAAACAGGTGGATAAATATGCCATTATGCATAATCTCCACCTGTTTTCTATTCTGTATAGAGAAATCATCTAGATAAGTATACCTTTTAGATGATCACATTCATGCTGAATGATCTGTGCTGTAAAACCAGTAAAAGTTTTAATCTTCTTCTTAAATGATTCATCAAAGTAAGAGACCTTGATTGTTTCATAACGTTTAACTGACTTTTGTCCTACATGAGATAAGCATCCCTCTTCACATTCATGATAGTTACCACTTGTTTTAATAATTTCAGGATTATACATCACATGCATCTTTTCATCTTCTAAAAAGATAATAACTGCTTTATTATAGCCAATCATATTCCCTGCCATACCAACACATTCATGAAGATGTGCTTGAAGTGTATCCTTTAAATCAGTGCCTATATATAAATCTTCTTTCGTTGCTTTTTCTGCCACCTGAGATAAGAAGAAATCATCCTTTACTATTTCTTTAATCATTTCTACATCCTCCTGAAATCTATTATAACATAAGAAAACAGGCTCATAAGAGCCTGTTAAGCATATTATAATCCTTTTTCAGTTAATTCTCTTGCAACATCATCTTTGATTGTTACACCTTCTTCTTCAAGTCTTGCAATAGTATCTGCAAACTGAGGAAGGTATTTCTTATGGGCGATTAATAATTCATCCATAATACGTTTCGCTTTAGCACCCGCTACAATCTGTGGATTGATTGTGAAAGCCTGTAATAGAGTTCCATAATCACCTGTTACAGCAGCTTCTTCAACACATAATTCCATGTTCTTCATGCACTGTACCCATCCTCTTTCTGCTGGTTCTAATGGACCAAAAGCGATTGGACGTGCACCAGTACTTCCAATATAAGAAGATACTTCTACGGCACAATCAACTGGAAGATCAGGTACTGCACCATTATTCTTAGTAGTTACAACGATATGACTTAACTTATTTCCATAAATAGATGCAATTGTTTCACAAGCTGCATCACTGTAATGTGCACCGCCACGTTTTGCAAGCTGTTCTGGCTTATGATCTAGGTTAGGATCCTTATATAATTCAAATAATTCATGTTCAGTCTGCTGTACCTGCTGACCTCTTGTTCCAACATTAGGATCATTGTATTCCTTTAAACCGTGTGCTAACATTTCTTCTTCACGATAGTAATATCTATGATATCCACAAGGAATCATATTCATACGTAATAACTGTTCTTTAAAGAATGGGATATCATGAATATTAGCTGGAATACCCATATCTTTACCTTCATACATTGCATTGATGATGTCTTTAGTCACTTCATGACCATTTTCATCAAATACTTTATGCCAATGGAAATGGTTTAAACCTGCAAACTTGTAAGTTAACTGATCCAATGTTTTTCCAATTGTTTTTGGTTCATCCATCATAGCACCTACTGGTACGTTACATAAACCAATAACCTTATCCCACTTACCATATTTCATAACTGATTCAGTAACCATTCCACTTGGGTTAGTGAAGTTGATTAACCATGCATCAGGACATAATTCCTTCATATCTTCTACGATACTTAAGATAACTGGAATAGTACGTAATGCCTTAAACATACCTCCCGCACCATTTGTTTCCTGTCCTAACATTCCATAAGAAAATGGAATTCTTTCATCCTTGATACGTGCATTTAATAAACCTACTCTAAACTGTGTAGTAACGAAGTCAGCTTCTGGTAATGCTTCTCTACGATCTAATGTAAGATGTACTTTTACATCATAAGGAGATGCATCCCACATTCTCTGTGCCATTTCTCCTACGATTTCAAGTTTTTCTTTACCATCTTCGATATCACATAGCCAGATTTCTCTGATTGGTAATTCATCATATCTCTTGATGAACCCTTCCATTAATTCTGGTGTATAGCTACTGCCTCCACCAATAGTAACGATTTTTACGCCTTCTTTATTCATTGTTGCGTTCCTCCTTCGACAACAACATTATACGTAAAAGAAATAAAGAAAACAGTAAAATGTAAGCGAAAACAACAGTGTTCTCTTTTTGTTCCTTATTTCTAAGTTTTTTAGGGAACACTGTTCTATTTGATGATTGGATTATCTGTTTTTCTACCATGGTCTGTAAATATGTTTTCACATTCCATAGAAGTCACTGTTTTATTTTCTAAATGTTCATCATAGCTGGTATTAAAATAACCTGCATAAAGAACATCAAGTAGATAAAGTAAAGAAAGATTAAAAGAGAATGTACCTAAATTATCAATTAATTTTTCTCTTGTGGATACATATAAACAGCAGTCTGACTGACTAGAAAGAGAGTTAGCCCCATAAGTTGTAATAGTGATAAAGGATAACTTTCTTTCAACTAATTTATGACAGATAAAGAGGCATTTTGATGTTTCACCAGAATAGCTGATGAGAATAAATAATGTATTGCTGCTACAATAACATGCTTCATAAAAAGCTTCATCTGTGCTATCAAAAATATTTACCTTCTTACCAATTTTCATCATCTTTTCTTTAAAGGTATACGCAATTCCCTTCTGGGCACCTGATACAACAATCTCAATATGTTCCTTCTTTTCAATACGATTGATAGCTTCCTGAAGTGTATCATGATTGAGCAAAGAAATCGTATCTTGCAACGTTTCATCATAAAGTAATCCTACTTTATTCGCAATCACTATATTCTTATCATTTTGGGAGAATGGTCTATTACTGTCTATTTTCTGAAAGTGTGTGGATAAGTATCGTATTTCTTCTAAATACTGTTTCTTGAAGTCATTAAATCCTTCAAATCCTAATTTCTGTACAAAACGGACAACTGACGATGGGGCTAAAAATACTTCCTTTGCGACTGTTCTTACTGTCGCATTTTCGAGTTGTATGCCCTGACTTGTCAAGTACTGTCCTAATCTTTTTTCATTAGGATTCATTGGACATTTTTCTAATGATTCTCTTATTAACATAGTTCTTTAAAAGGTATGAATGGCTCAGTCGTTTTATCTAATCTCTTTTCTAGATAAACTACATCTAGCCACTGATCAAACTTATAGCCACATTCATGGAAATGAGCGGCTTCTTTAAAACCGTATTTTTCATGAAAAGCGATACTTGCATCATTTGGATAAGTGATACATCCATAAAGATTCGTAATATTCATTCTTGTAAGATAGTCAATCAAAGCATTATAAAGAAGATGACCTATTCCTTTATGACGCTTTCCATCATCGATATAAATAGATAATTCTGCAGAATGATCATAGGCACGACGATCATACAATGTCCCTGCATAAGCATATCCTATCACTTCTCCCTCTTCTACTGCGACTAGATATGGATATTTTTCTAAAGTATGACTGATACGATCTGCCATTTCTTTAACTGTCGGTGGTTCTAATTCAAATGTGATAGTTGTATTAAGGACATAGGGTGCATAAATCTTCTGGATAGACTCTGCATCCTCTACTGTTGCGATTCTAATAGTAATCATCATTGCTCCTCCTTATTATTTATCATATTTTATAATATTCTCAAAAAATTATAAAGTCTTAAACAATCGACTTAGCAATACTTGTGAAAACAATTTTGTGTCTGATAATCAGTATTTTCTTTTAAAAGATTACGTTAAGATTATATTTTAAAATTGATTACTTTACAATCGTCGCTTAGAAATAAGCACATCATCTTATGAAACGATCAATATAGTACGTGACATTATATTTATGCATATGAAGAGAGGGATTCTCTACTGGTTTCGCATAAAAAAAGTACCATGTATCACATTTTTTACATGTTTAACAGATGATGAATATGAACCGCCCCTGCCAAGTAGACAGGTGAAATAATTAAAAACATGTACCTATGCATAATGTGCTGCCTTATATTTCTGTATCGCCTTGTTCTCAGGTATTGGATACTGAATTGGATTCTCATTGCACAATGCTTCACTTCTTACTTCATAATGTGTTCTCACACCAAATCTTCGTTGATATCTTTCATAACTGTAATGTCTTACCCATTCTTTTATTGCCACTTCTAATTCCTCTCTTATCCTTTAATTCTATATAATCACTATATAACTTTACCCATACAAGTACTGTCCCGCATGCAGGAATTTTATATTTTACTGCAATATCTCTTAGTGATCCGTCTCCAGCTAGATGTGCTTCTACAACCTTCCTTTTAAACTCCTTGGTATATAATTCATTTGCAGGCTTCTCATCGAATGCAGAATCGCCATATGCTTGAAATATTCTAATCCACCTTTGAACTGTAGTTATACATACATTTATTTCTTGTGTTAGACTAGTAACTGATTCACTGCCATCTAAGTATCTTCTACATATTTCAATTTTCTCTTCCCATAAAAAAACTCCTCAGCAAACAGTGATTTTAATTATCTACACTGTCTACTAGGAGGTCATCATATCACGTTGCAGAGCATTATTTTAATTTTAATGTCTGCAGGATAAGTGCGAGGTTATTATTTGTCAAATTGCAGTATTCGATTAAATTCGCCAGTTTATCGCACTGTTCACCGTCACCGATGATGTCGAAACGACTGCGTCAGATTGTTGGTAAGATTCTATCATCATTATCAGGGTCATAATGGCCAAATGAACGTTCCATGTATTCATATGCAATAGGATTAACATCCGGTTTAAAGAATGTACAAACACAATTGAATAACCATTCCGGGTCGATGTTTGAGATAAAACCGTCATATCCGTCTGCTTCGATGTTATGTTCATATCCAGCTTGAATAAAAGCGTTCCGGCACTGTTCCTGATAAGGTCGATATTTTTTCCTAAGTTCAGGATTGCGTTGAATGTCTATGGCTTTAATGCATTTGAAGTCAACATCTGGATGTTCCACATCTAAAAAATGACAGAATGTGTTAATCAATTTGATAGGCACAAAAGTCAGAGACTATTTGTCTGTAAATTTCATGTTATCAAGTATCATAATAATGCTCCTTTCTGAGTGTAATTATTTTCTGATAATTTAATTATACAACACACATCTTCAAAATAGAAGATGCGTGTTATAAGATAGAGTAATATTGTTTCATAGAACGTGCAATGTCACGTTTGGTCTGTTTCTCTTTTAAGGAATGACGTTTGTCATAATTGTTTTTGCCTTCTGTCTGTTGGTTGGCTTCCTACCAAAGTGCTGCCTATCCTTGATAGACTGTAATCTGTCAACCGAAATTGATAATGTCTCAAAAATAATCAAACATTAGCACCACAACGGTGCTTTTGTTTTGCAGCATAAT
>NZ_RCYB01000056.1 GCF_004168205.1 Catenibacterium sp. co_0103
TATTGTTGGAATATTTCTGAGTGAACTGATAAAGAGAAGCTTTCTTAGGCTTTAATACTTTGTTTGACATATGATTATACCTCCATCTAATTTCTAATCTAATTGTAGAACAGATGGGAAATTCATGTGTCTGGTTCAGCTTCATGAACGCCGTTTAATCGGTGCTTATGAAATTTAATTTTCACTGACCTGTGGTTTGTGGGTATTCAAAACTATTTATATAATGAAGGAAAAATTGAAAATAAATATCTTGTCCAGATTGGTCGTTTTGCGACAAATATATTTTATTGTAAGCCAAGTGGTTTAATGAATGAATGTGTCTGCTGCGTAGGTGGATTTATTAAAGTGGATTTTAGGAATCCTAATTCACCTGATATTTATAAGTTGAATACTGATTTTTCAAATTTTGATTATACTCTATGTTGTGTGAATTCTAATGTGTGTAGATCGGATAATACAATTGATTATGATGCTGTTCCGAAAGAAATGATCAAGGTGGCTAACTTCTTTAAGAAAGATGTCTTAAGAGATGTTTCTTATGATGAATTTATGAAGAACTATCGTATAGTAAGAGCAAGAGTAGGGAATCGTCCAGCACTTCGAGCACTTCATTTCTTTAAAGAAGAAGATCGTGTCTTAAAGCAGACAGAAGTACTTGAAAAGGGAGATTTTGATACTTTCTTAAAACTGGTAAGAGAATCTGGAGACTCTACATTTAAAGCACTACAGAATATTTATCCACAGGAAAGTACACGTCATCAAAATATTGGTACAGCTATTGTATTAAGTGAAAACTTTTTAGGTGAAGATGGTGTTGTGAAAGTGAATGGTGGAGGATTCTCAAGTACTATGCTTGCCTTTGTGAAAACAAATAGAATTAATGATTATGCATCGTATGTGGATTCTATATTTGGTAAGGGTTCTTGTTATATTATTCATACAAGAGAACAAGGCGCAATAAGATTACTCTAAAGCAGTGAAAACTGCTTTTTTTTATAATTCTTTGTGCTATAATATTATCGACATATGTCAGTAACTGGAGGAACGTATGGCTAGACCAAAGAGATCAAGGACAATTACAGGATTTCCTGAATACAATATGTTTGTACCTGATGGTATACCTCAAAGAGGCTATATAGAGCTTGAATTAGATGAATTTGAGGTCATCCGTCTTATAGACTATAAGTCCTATACACACGCCAAATGCGCTGATAAGATGAATATATCACGTACTACAGTCACTGAAATATATGCCAGAGCAAGAAAAAAGATAGCACGCAGTATTATGGAAGGCTATCCTTTAAGAATTGAAGGCAATGAATGTATAAAGAAAACAGGTTATCCTGTTTTAAAAGTAAAAGGAGAACATATTATGAGAATTGCGGTAACTTATGAAAACGAAACAGTTTTTCCACACTTTGGGAAAACTTCACAATTTAAATTATATGATGTAGAAAACAATGAAATCAAAGAATCACAGGTCGTTGGTACAGAAGGATTAGGCCATGGTGCTCTAGCAATCTTATTATCTAACTTAAATGTAGATGTATTGATCTGTGGTGGTATTGGCAGAGGTGCTATTATGGCTTTAAGTGGGTCTAATATTAATGTCGTAGGTGGAGTGACAGGTGATTGTGATACTGCAGTAAAATCTTATTTAGATGGTACACTAGTTCCTGAGTCAGAACCTACTTGTGGATGCAGTCATGATAGCTGTGAATGCCATGATGAATAATATTTGACAAACAAATAAAACGAGAATAAAATCAAAACTGTTGAATGCTCGGATGGTGGAATGGTAGACACGCCAGTTTCAGGTACTGGTGGTTTATGCCGTGTGGGTTCAAGTCCCATTCCGAGCACCAATAGTAGTTAACGTGGGAAACCACGTTTTTTTATGCATTAAAAAAAGACTATGAATAACTCATAGCCTCTATATAATGATTCCCAAAAATCCTAATGCAAGGAAAATAAGAATGAGATAAATCACAACCTTTAAACTCCATTTAAATATATAAAACATCACAATAAATGGGAGAAATGCAAAAAAGAACACCATAGATAATAATGTACCTAACATAATCATCACCTCATTCTTATTATAATATTATTTTCCAGAATCTCCATAGTTTTTAAGTACTCTGGCACTTGGGTCATTCACATCACAGTTTTCCCATGTCTTATTAGGCATCCAGAAGTCTTTGATCCATTTAGCTTTTCCTGGGTAATAAGATTCAAAGATATCACGATATAATAATGATTCTTTAGTAAATGGTGTACAGTAGGGATACTTCTCTTTAGCGTTTACTACATCTTCATCTGTATATAATGAATCAGCATACTCTTTTAAGTAATCTACCATAGAATGTCCTACTGCATCAGAGAATGCAGCTTTTTCTCTAAATAAGATATCATGAGGAAGATAGTTTAAACCTTCAAAAGCATGTCTTAATAGATATTTACCTTTGTTGTAAGTGTTCATTTTCTTCTTAGGATCAATACGCATAGTATAATCCACAAAATCAAGATCTGCGAAAGGAACACGTCCTTCTAAGGCATTTGCACTAATACATCTATCTGCTCTTAATACATCATACATATATAATTCACGCATACGTTTTTGAGATTCCTTCTGGAATTCTTCAGGACTAGGTGCAAAGTCTGTATATTTATAACCAAATAATTCGTCACTGACTTCACCTGTTAGAATAACCTTTAAATCAGTATGTTCATGAATATATTTACAAAGAAGATACATACCAATACTTGCACGAATAGTCGTAATATCCCAAGTTTCTAATGTGCGAATGACTTCTCTTAAAGAACCTAATACATCTTCTTTAGTCATAATAACTTCTGTATGATCAGTACCTAAGAATTCAGCGACTTCTTTCGCATACTTTAAGTCAATAGGATCTGTTTCCATACCAATCGCAAATGTCTTAATACGTGTATCAGTAATACGCTGACCAATCGCACATACTAATGATGAATCTAAACCACCAGATAATAAATAACCAACAGGGGCATCACTCTGTAATCTCTTCTTAACAGCTTCAATTAATTTGATTCTTAAGTTTAATGCAATTGTTTCTACGTCATCATTATGCATTAATTTCACATCAGCCACATCATTGAAGCATACAAACTTTTCACCATCATAATAATGTCCTGGTGGGAAAGGCATAATTTCTTTACAGACAGGCATTAAAGCTTTGGCTTCAGAACCAAATGCGATAGTGCCTTTTTCAGTATATCCATAAAACATTGGACGAATACCAATTGGATCTCTAGCAGCCATCATCTTATCAGCGTTTGCATCATATAAACAGAATGCATATTCACCATCTAAATATCTTACAAGTGTATCTAAACCATATTTTCTATATAAAGGAATTAATACTTCACAGTCACTAGAAGACTTAAAAGTATATTCATCCATAATATTCTTCTTTAATTCTGGGTAGTTATAGATTTCTCCATTACATACTACAATTGTCTGATCATCAGAAAATGGCTGCATACCATTTTCACTTAAATCCATAATAGCTAATCTATTGAAACCAAAAGTCTTATCAAATAATCTAGAAGTCTCAATCATATCAGGACCTCTACCTTCAATCTTTCCTAAAGCTTCATCAAATACATCAATTTCTACTTCTGTAGAACCCATTGTTAGAAAACCACACATTTACATCTTCCTCCTATACTTGAGTCAAAAAAAACTCGCTTTGTGGTGCGAGTATCTTACTAAGTCGTTGAGTCTATAACTAAGTACAGACATACTTCAAAGAGCATGCGATACCCGCCAGCGGTAACGTCGCTGAAAGAACGTTCTAGCCTACTTGCATTACGCTTTGGGTAGACAGCTCAGAGGTGTTCTTCATCTATCACTTAACTGTAAGTCTTCCACCAATCACTTACTCGCTAGAGTCTCTGTCATAGATTACTCTCCTCGTCTTCGCCTTTGTTGGTTCTAAGTATAGTACAAACATTTAGTCAATGCAATAATAAATTATTATAAAAACATTAAAAAATAATTATAATTTAGCATTTACAGTAAATTGTGATTAATTATGTCGTTATATGAAAAATAATCGTTTGATATTATAAGTGTGGTAGAATAGAGATAGACAAGGAGGAAAGACCATGAAAGCAAGAACTTACTTGATCATAGAGTTCAAAAGAATACTAGAAAACAATGGTTATCATTTCCTTAGACATGCGAAAGGGGACCATTGTATTTACTCTAATGGTGAACGCACTATCACTATTAAGAGGACCCATGTGAATAAGATGATTGCCCGAAGACTTATTAGAGAATATGATTTAAAGGTAGATGATTAACGTCACTATTCACAAAATTTAAGTATGAAAATAACAAACTATTGAAACAAGAGAAGGCGTAATGTAATGGTAAATATGGATTGCCAGATGGTACATTGCTTTAAATGAGAATATGTGACGAATATCATTATCAAATTGAAGGGAGTGGCTCAGTATGAAAAATGGTAATGTTCAGGAATTTGTAGATCATATACATTATGGTGATGAATTATGGTTCCTATATAATGGTACAAAATATTTTCTAGAAGACTGGATAGAAAATGATATATTAGAGTTAGTGCTCTACGAAATGAAAGAAAACGGTAAAGACTATAAATGGAAAGGTGACAACAATAATTATCCTGTGGAAGATTTCTTATCAGATCGAATTTTTGATGGAAAGACTTTTTGGGAAATAGAAAATGATATTACGTGGGTTGATTGTTAATTCTTTGTTTAAAACAACAAATTAATGCTTCTTCTGCGTTTTAAAGACAATAAAAAAATCGAAACAGCCTCTAAGCAAGTACAATAGCTTAGGGGTTGTTTTATGCTGTATTTCTACCAATAAATTGTGATTTATTATGAAATTGTGATAATTGATTACTTATTCAGGCAGATAGATTTCTATGATATAATTATGCCTGGAACAACCGTATACGGTAGGTGGTTATCCTTGGTCGTTATGACGAAGGTACGCAACCCTTCGTGATTCTTCTCTTAAGTTGAAAACGGAGGTGATGCCTGATGATAACGTATGAAATAATCATGATTATGTTAACGTGTTTGACACTGATCATATCTTTATTGACACTTGTTGTTAGATTACTTCTTATCATTATTGATAAGAACGAAAAAAAGTAACTACCTCGCTCCTAGGAAAAGTTTGAGGTAGTTACTTACCAAAAATAAATCCAAGGACAACCGCTTACTGGTTGTTCCATCTTTCGTTTCTATTATAGTTTACAACAAATTTAAAGTCAATATATGTGACTATGAGCGATGCTCATAGTTTTTTTTGAAAAAAATTTAACTTTTTTTGAGAAAAAAACCAGCTTCTAGATGTATAGGTTAGTAGAGGGCCAAAGGAGGTGGTGATTGTGAAGTGTCCTGTATGTGGCAATGAGGATGAAAACTACATTAGCTATATCAATAAGAGACCTTATTGTAGAAAGTGCATAGCATTTGGACGTACTTATTTAGATGAAGTTTATCCAATAAACAAGACTCCTTTAATAATGACTGATGCGTCCTATCATCTTTCTTTTAGATTATCATCCCGCCAGCAGTTCATCTCTGATCAACTTATCACGAATTATGAGAATGCCACGAATTCTATTGTCCTTGCCGTATGTGGCTCTGGTAAAACAGAAATTTCTTATGCAATCATCAAGCATGTGATTGAAAATGGTGGACGAGTATGCTTCACAATCCCAAGAAGACAATTGTGTATAGAATTACATGAAAGAATTCAGAAGGATTTTCCTCACTTAACCATTGGTCTTCTATATGGGGGCTATCAAGAAAATAGTGATGCTCCCTTAATCATTTGTACAACTCATCAGCTCTATCGATTTGTATCTTCTCCTTTTGATTTAATTATTATGGATGAAGCAGATGCTTTTCCTTTTTATGGAGATGATGTATTGAACTCTATCTTTTATCATGCCTCTAAAAGGTATATTAAATTATCCGCTACATTACTTGAGGAAGATATTCATGATGAATGTGTCATGATCATGAATCGACGCTACCATGGTCATGATCTGCCTGTTCCTCATATTTATATCATTCCTCAATTTTTGTGGCTCATATCCTTGAAATATTGGATTAAGAAACTATTAGAAACACACCAGAAAGTACTCGTATATGTACCTAGGAAAAGTGATGCACAATACTATGCAGACTTATTAAAGGATACATATAAAGTACAGGGTGTAAGTTCTGAATCTCCATATTTAAATGAATATACAAAGGATTTTAAAGAAGGATTACTAGAAGTTTTAATCACCACAACGATATTAGAAAGAGGAATCACAATAGAAGATGTACAAGTGATTGTATTAGAAGCAGGAGATCGTATATTTGATGAAAGAACATTGATACAGATTGCGGGAAGAGTAGGAAGAAAAATAGGATATGAGGATGGAAGAATATTATTAATAGACAACCATTATTCAAAGGCGATGAAAGGATGTATAAAAACCATTCAGAAGCTCAACAGGATGTCTGTTTGATCTGTTTATCCTCTATATCTAAAACATCTTCTTTTCATCAATTATTTACGCATCACTGTATCTGTTCCTCCTGTTTATCTTTATTTAAGAGAATTGATATTAAGACAAACTTTCAAGGTTATCCGCTACGCATATTATATGCTTACAATGACTTCTTCCGTACCCTGCTTTTTCGTTATAAGGGACAATATGATTATGCCTTAAAGGATGCTTTCTTAGATATGTACAAAAGAGAACTACAAAGACGCTATAAGGATTATTTGATTGTTGTTGCGCCAAGTGCGTCAAAGGCTAATGTTGTGCGTGGTTTTGCCCCTAACCAAGCCATCGCAATGACAATTCACTCTCATGTTTTCAATGGACTCTATAAGAAGGTAGATTATAAACAAAGTGATCAGTCTTATACACAAAGAGCAGGGATACGTGATGTTATTGGTTTAAGAGGTGGTGCATTCCTTAAAAATAGGAAAATATTACTCTTAGATGATGTGATGACTTCTGGAGAAACAATCAAGACCTGTCTTGAATTAATTGAAAAAGAAAAACCTCAAAAAATCGAAATATTGATCCTCTCTATGAAAGAAAAATATCTTGTAAACTTGGGAATAATTAAACAAGCAAGGAGTATATAAAATCTTTTGTTTTTTGCGGTATGTATGATATAATGTATACGATTTTGTATTGAAAGGAGACACATCATGCCTAGTAAAAAACAAGAAATTAGAAAACAAGTTAAGAAAAAGTTGAAAAAGGAAGGAATGGAGCATCAGGAACTCAATCAAGAGGCTGAAATCGTTGATTTAGGTGATCATCGTGGTGATGATATCATTGTAGAATCATTTGACGATATTAAGACAGATGCAAAACCATTACCATTCTCTACAACACCTCAGAAAGAGAAAAAAGGAATAACTGGCCGTATTAAGAGTATTTTCTCACAGGACAGTTCAATTCTACGTAAATTAGAAAAACAGGCAGATGAAATTATTGCGATAGAACCTCAGGCTCAGGCGATGAGTGATGAAGAATTATGTGCTCAGACTCAGTTCTTTAAAGATCGTCTAGCAAAGGGTGAGACATTAGATGATATTTTACCAGAAGCATTTGCGGTTGTACGTGAAGCAGCTTATAGAGTACTAGGACTCAAAGCCTTCAAAGTACAGTTAATGGGTGCTATTTCACTTCATAATGGTGATATTGCAGAAATGAAAACAGGTGAAGGTAAAACTCTAACATCTATCTTCCCAGTTTATTTGAATGCCTTAGATGGTAAGGGTGTTCATGTCGTTACAGTTAACGAATATTTAGCACGTCGTGACTGTGAATTAAATGGACAGGTTTATAAGTTCTTAGGTTTGACTGTTGGTTTAAATGAAAGAGAACTAGATGCAGATGATAAGAGAAAACAGCATGCATGTGATATTACATATACTACAAATGCTGAATTAGGATTCGATTACTTACGTGATAACATGGTAACTAACTATGAAGATAAAGTACTTCGTCCATTACATTATGCATTAGTCGATGAAGTAGACTCTATCTTAATCGATGAATCACGTACTCCATTAATTATTAGTGGTGGTAAGAAGAAGACTGCTTCTATGTATATATCTGCTGACCACTTTGCGAAGAGCTTAAAGAATGAAAAGGATTATCAGGTAGATGTAGAAAGTAAGACATGTACATTAACACCTGATGGTATTGCGAAAGCAGAAAAGGCATTTAATGTAGAAAACCTATATGATCCACAAAATACTGCATTAGTACACTATATCAACCAGGCACTTAAAGCAAACTATACAATGACTAAGGACATTGAATACATGATTGCGACTGAAGATGGCAGCCATGATATTAGAAATGCTTCTATTATGATCATTGACCAGTTTACTGGACGTGTTATGCCAGGTCGTGCTTATTCTGATGGTTTACATCAGGCTATTGAAGCAAAAGAAGGTGTACCAATCAAAGAAGAAACTGTTACACTTGCCACAATTACTTATCAGAACTTCTTCAGATTATTTGATAAACTAGCTGGTATGACAGGTACTGCAAAGACTGAAGAAGAAGAATTCCGTCAGATCTATAACATGCGTGTTGTAGTTATTCCTACAAACAAGCCTGTTATTCGTGATGATAAACCAGATTTAGTATTCTCAAGCAAGAAAGCTAAATATGCAGCTATTATTAGAGAAGTAGAAATGCGCCATGCTTATGGTCAGCCAATCCTTCTTGGTACAGTGGCTGTAGAAACATCTGAAATCTTATCTAAGATGTTAAGCGCAAAAGGTATTAAGCATAATACATTAAACGCTAAAAACCATGCTAAAGAAGCTGCTATTATCGCTAAGGCTGGTGTGAAGGGTGCTGTTACAATCGCTACTAACATGGCTGGTCGTGGTACTGATATCAAGCTTGGTGAAGGTGTAGCTGAAATTGGTGGTTTAATGGTTATTGGTTCTGAACGTCATGAATCTAGACGTATCGATAACCAGTTAAGAGGACGTTCTGGTCGTCAGGGTGACCCAGGATGTTCACAGTTCTTTGTATCATTTGAAGATGAATTGATGCAGAGATTCGCAAGTGAAAAGATTAAAGCTCTCACTGATTCATTCATGGATGATGAAGCCATTGAATCTAAGATGATTACTAAGTCTATTGAAACTGCTCAGAAGCGTGTAGAAGGTCAGAACTTCGATATGCGTAAGCAGCTACTAGAATATGATGATATTATGCGTCAGCAGCGTGAAATCATGTATAAAGAAAGAGATGATATCATGCGTTCTAAAGACTTATCAGAAATCATCAAGGGTGAATTCTTAACAGCTATCGAACTAGATATGCCTAAGTTCACTAATAATGAAGGTAAGAAGCCAGTTGTAGATATTGAAAAATTCTTAAACTACGTTGGGAAGAACTACATGTTATTAAGTGAATTAGTAGCTAAGAATCCAGACAAAGCAGTGAATGATCCTCAGAAGGTCATTGATGCAGTCAGTGAAGTTGTATTCATGAGCTATGAAAACAGATTCAATAAGGATCTAGAAGATTCAGTAAAACTTGATTATGAACGTCGTGTTCTTTTAGGTATCATTGACCATACATGGATCAATCATATTGATGCAATGCAGAAACTTAGAAATGGTATCTACTTAAGAGCTTATGCACAGCGTGATCCTCTTCAGGAATATACAGAAGAAGGTTTCTATATGTTCGAAGAGATGACAAAATCTATTTCTCAGGAAATTGCTCGTAATATTGTCCATATGGGTATCCGTCCTGGTACAGAAGCAGAAATGAACATTCCAGAAATCAAGGTTGAACTTGAATTTAAATAATGGAATTATATGAAATCAAAAACGGGCTGGAAGATGCCCGTTTATTATTAGACCAATTATATGTTTCTGCAAATATTGAAGTACTAAAAAGAGAAATAGAAGGACTAACTGTACAGACAATGGACGAACATTTCTGGGATGATCAGGCACATGCGACTAAAGTATATGCTCATCTGAATGAAATGAAGAAAGTGGCTGATACAGATGATTCTTTAGAAGCAAGCTATAAAGAACTTGTTGAAGTATATGAATATGTCAAGGATACTGAAGATCCTGACTTTATGACTTCTTTAGAAGAAGATTATATTAAATTCCAAAAGAATCTCGATGAATTTGAAAAGACATTATTATTTGATCAGGAATATGATCATTCTAATGCGATTGTAGAAATTCATCCAGGAGCTGGAGGAACTGAATCTCAGGACTGGGCTGAGATGCTTATGCGTATGTATATACGTTATGGCGAAAAGAAAGGATGGAAGGTTGATGTTGATGATTATCTTGCAGGTGATGAAGCAGGATTAAAATCATGTTCTATCCGTTTTACTGGTTATAATGCGTATGGTCATCTAAGAGCAGAGAAGGGTGTTCATCGACTTGTACGTATTTCACCGTTTGATTCATCAAAAAGAAGACATACATCATTTGCGTCTGTAGAAGTTTCACCTGAATTAGATGATGATATTGAGATTATGATTGATCCAAAGGATCTGCGTATTGATACATATCGTGCATCCGGTGCTGGAGGACAGCATATTAATAAAACTGATTCAGCAGTTCGTATTACGCATATTCCTACGAATACAGTTGTTTCTTGTCAGTCACAGCGTTCTCAGTTACAGAACAGAGAACAGGCCATGTTGATGTTAAAGAGTAAATTGTATTTATTGATGCAGGAAGCTCATGCTGAAAAACTATCTGAAATTCAAGGTGAAAAGAAGAATATTGAATGGGGATCTCAAATCCGTTCTTATGTTCTTCATCCTTATTCTATGGTCAAAGATAACCGTTCTGGTTATGAATCAAATGATCCAAAGAAAATATTAGATGGTGATCTTGATGATCTTATTTATGCTTATTTAAGATCTCAAGTTAAGGAGAAAAATAATGAGTAAAATACATTCTGCAAAGAAATTAGTGATTGATTTTATTTTAGTTATGCTAGGTAATGCCATTATGGCTTTAGGTACTGCAGGTTTTGCGGTACCAGCTAAGATTATTCTTGGTGGGGCATCAGGTCTTGCCCTTTCATTCCAGCATTATGTGTTCTATGTTCATTTATCAACACTTGTACTCGCCATTAACATAATCGCATTTGTTGTTGGCTATATTGTATTAGGGAAGAAGTTTGCAGTAGGAACACTCGTTTCTACATTCGCATTCCCATTCTTCCTTGCATTATTTGAAAAGAGTTACTGTTTGACACATTTAACTAAGGATACATTACTTGCAGCTGTTTATGCAGGATTCCTTATCGGGGTAGGTCTAGGACTTGTATTAAGACTTGGTTATAGTACAGGTGGTATGGATATTCCACCATTACTTGTGAATAAGTATACAGGTCTTTCTCTAGGATTATTAATTAATATATTTGATATTTTGATTCTACTTATTCAGATCCCATTTTCAAATGTTGAAGAAATCCTCTATGGTATTATTACTGTTGTGATGTCTACATATATTATTGATAAGATGATGTTACTTGGACAAAACAACATCCAGGTTATTGTTGTATCAGAACATTATGAAGAAATTGCTGAACGTTTAATGAAAGATGTGGATCGTGGTTGTACATTCTTAAATATCACAACTGGATTTATGAAGAATGATTCTAAGGCTGTTATGGTAGTCTTAAATAGACGTGAATATGCTGCATTCCATGATATTATTCAGGAAATGGATCCAGAAGCCTTTGAAATCACAAGTGAAGTTCATAGTGTAAACGGAAGAGGCTTTACATTACCTAACGTTAATCTTGACAGATGGTCTTCAAAAGAAATTTAAA
Source organism: Catenibacterium sp. co_0103 (assembly GCF_004168205.1). GTDB lineage: Bacteria > Bacillota_I > Bacilli_A > Erysipelotrichales > Coprobacillaceae > Catenibacterium > Catenibacterium mitsuoka_A. The sequence continues at coordinate 11,910 of NZ_RCYB01000056.1, forward strand.
ATTAAGCATTACTTATTTTGAGTATGTGCTATAATGGGAAAACAAGGAGTGTGATGCTATGCAAGAAATGATTAAACTTGAAAACGTAACAAAAGTTTATAAAACTGGCGTACGTGCTGTAAATGATATGTCACTTACAATCGATGCTGGTGAATTTGTTTATGTCATTGGTCCAACTGGTGCTGGTAAATCTACATTTATCAAGCTTCTCTATCGTGAAGAAAAAGCAACAAGAGGTAAAGTTATTGTTGATGGAACCGATGTATCTCGTATTAAGAACTCTAAAGTCCCATATTTTAGACGCAGGATTGGAGTTGTATTCCAGAACTATCGTCTTCTACAAAAAAAGACAGTCTTTGAAAATGTCGCTTTTGCGCTAGAAGTAACTAATACACCAAAAACTGAAATCAGAAAAAAAGTTCGTAATGTACTAGAACTTGTAGGTCTAGAAGACAAAGCGAATTCGTTCCCACATGAATTATCAGGTGGGCAGCAGCAGCGTGTAGCGATTGCCCGTGCTATTGTTAATCAGCCTAAAGTATTAATTGCGGATGAACCAACAGGTAACCTAGATCCTGAAACATCTCAGGGAATCATTGAACTTCTAGAAAGAATCAATGATGTCCGTCAGACAACTGTACTTGTTGTCACACATGACCGTGAAATCGTTCAGAGAAATAAGAAGAGAACTATTCTTATTGAAGATGGTTGTGTCACAACAGATACAAGTTTAGGAGGTTATCAGTCATGGAATTCGTAGAAGAATTAAAGGCAATGCCTAAGCATTGTAAAACTGCTTTCCAGAATATCTGGAGAAACGGTGTAATGTCTATTTCATCTATCTTTGCAGTAACTATTACGTTAATATTGATTGGTGTTGTTTCGGTTATCGCAATCAATGTGAACCATATGACTGTGAATATTGAAAACAGCTTAAATATCTATGTTAAGGTTGATAGAGCAGCTACCGATGAACAAAGTAAAGCGGTAGGAGATGAAATCAATAAATTAACTGGTATTAAGAAAGTTAATTATTCAAGTAAAGATAAAGAATTAGACAAATTAATTGCATCTCAGGATAAGAATTCAAAACAGTTATTTGAAAACTATCGTAATGATAATCCTCTTGGTGATGCATATATTGTAGAAGTCAAGAATGCAAAGAATCTTGATAAGATTGCGAAGAAGATTGGTGATATTCCTTGTGTGAAAGAAGTGACTTATGGTGGATCTTCTACAAATAAATTAGTGGATATCCTTGAATCTGTGCGTAATGGTGGAGCTATTTTTGTAGTGGCATTAATCGTAGTCGCATTATTTATGATTGCGAATACTATAAAAATCACTATTACATCTCGATCAACAGAAATCTCAATCATGAGAATGGTCGGTGCTTCTAACTGGTATATCCGTATTCCATTTATGTTAGAAGGTATCTTTATTGGACTTATTGGTTCTATTGTGCCATTGTTGATATTAGTATATGGTTATAAATTTGCTTATGTGACAATGACATCAATGATGTCATCTAACTTGATCACATTTATGTCACCATATCCATTAGTATGGCAATTAGGTGCTCTGCTTGCACTACTTGGTGCTGTTGTAGGATTAATTGGTTCATTCTTCTCAGTACGTAAATTCTTGAAATTATAACTGCACATATGTGCAGTTTTTTTGTAGAATAATAGTGAGGTGATAAGTGTGAAACAAAAATCAATCAAAACGTATAAAAAAAGACAAACTTAAAAATAAGTTTGAATAATTTAGAAAAAATAGAATAATTGAATATTATGGTTTAGTTAATTTAGAAACGTCAAAACCTGATTTCTTAAGAAACTCTATCGCTGATTCTTCTGTTAAAACTTGTTGCTTTATAGGTGGCTTAGGATTTTTAAATGATTCATAATCTGAAGGATTAAATGTCTCTCCAGTAAGAATCATATGGTATATACTGACAAGCATCATTCTT
>NZ_RCYB01000057.1 GCF_004168205.1 Catenibacterium sp. co_0103
AAGAATGATGCTTGTCAGTATATACCATATGATTCTTACTGGAGAGACATTTAATCCTTCAGATTATGAATCATTTAAAAATCCTAAGCCACCTATAAAGCAACAAGTTTTAACAGAAGAATCAGCGATAGAGTTTCTTAAGAAATCAGGTTTTGACGTTTCTAAATTAACTAAACCATAATATTCAATTATTCTATTTTTTCTAAATTATTCAAACTTATTTTTAAGTTTGTCTTTTTTTATACGTTTTGATTGATTTTTGTTTCACACTTCTACTTGATAACTATTCAGTCGATTAAAGTTTTCATGATTGCCATCAATAAATAAAACAGTATAAGGCTGTTCACTAATAAAATCATAAAATGATTCTTCAGAAGAATACTTCTGTTGGAAAAAGCCTATTCCAAAATCACCACAAACTATAATTATATCCCCTTCTTTAAGTATAGGATCTATCTGCTCAAGCCATTTAAATTGATTTCCATGTGTATCACCTGTTATATAAATCATGTTCATCACCTCCATCTCATTATACATAAAAAAAGCCATCAATAAAGATGGCTTTAGAATTCAAAAGGTTCATATTCCTGTAGTTTTGCGAGATATCCTAGCTTTGATAAAGCTTCCTGTATTTCATCAAGTCTCTCATCTGTTTCAGCACAAATTGTATGGTAATGATAACCACTTGTAACTGTCATTAAGGAGATAGATTTCCCACATTTTAAATTATTTAGATATTTCTTTACATCTAAACGTGATGCGATATTAAGAGGTGCACGTACAATATGATAAGCTTTATGATAGACAAAGATATCTTTCACATAGCCACCTAAATCAACTATAGTATTTAACTCTTTTTCTATATCTGCATCTGTATGCTGCATTTTAAGAACTCTTTCTACCATTGCAGACTGGCGTATAATATATCCCTTATTGGTTGCTTCTATAACATGATTATTAGCGCGAAGAAGTGCGACATCATTCACAATAACCTGACGTGAAACCTGAAGACGTTTCGCAAAATTAGAAGCAGAAATCGGTGTATCACTTTCCGTCAGTTCTGTAAGGATGTAGTCCCTTCTTTCTTTACCAGTCATTTAGTCTCTCCCATTAATTGCATGAAGGTTTTTTAATGATAAATCTAGAATCTTTGCAGAGTGTGTTAAAGCACCACTAGAAATGAAATCAACACCCATATCTTTCACTCTATTAATGTTTTCTGCAGTTACATTACCTGAAATTTCAATTTCAGCACGTTTATCAATATAATCAATAGACTGCTTTAATAATTCAGTACTCATATTATCAAGCATGATAATATCAGCACCTGCAGCAACTGCTTCTTGCACCATATCAAATGTTTCTACTTCTACTTCAATCTTTCTTACTGATGGAGCATAGTCTCTTGCCATCTGTACAGCTTTAGTGACGCTTCCTGCAGCACCGATATGATTATCTTTTAATAGAACACCATCTGTTAAGTTATATCTATGGTTGCTTCCTCCACCTACTTTAACAGCATACTTTTCAAAAATTCTGTTATTTGGAGTTGTCTTTCTTGTATCAAGTAACTTAATATCTGTATCTTCAAGAAGATCTGCCACCTTACGAGTATAAGTGGCAATACCTGACATTCTCTGTAAGTAGTTAAGAGCAGTTCTTTCACCTTCAAGAAGAGTTCTCATATCACCAGTGACTTTAGCCAATAATTCACCTTTATGTACTTCATCACCATCATGAGCAAAGAAATGTACATCTACATCTTCATCTAATAATTTAAATGTTCTTTCAAAAATTTGAAGACCGGCAATAATACCATTTTCTTTACAAATTAATTCTACTTCACCTAACTGTGCAGTTCTCATAACACTGCATGTAGAAACATCTTCACTTGTAATATCTTCACGAAGAGCTGAAAGGATTAGTGGGTCTACATTTAATTTTAAAGTTGTCTTATCAAACATACTTGGGGCCTCATACTTTCTTGTCATATCTTTTGCGGCTCTTTTAGCAAATACTAAACTTTCTAATAATGAGTTACTAGCAAGTCTATTCTTACCATGAACACCATTACATGCTGTTTCACCAACAGCATATAAGTTAGGCATAGATGTTTTACTGTTTTCATTGACTTTTATACCACCCATGAAATAGTGCTGGGCTGGTACAACAGGAATACATTCTTTAGTTACATCATATCCTTTATCTAAGCAGTACTGAACAATGTTAGGGAAATGCTCCTTTAGTTCCTTTTCACCAATAGGTCTTAAATCTTCTAAGACATAATCAGTACCATCTTTTTCCATCTGTTTCTTAATTGCCTCAGAAACAACATCTCTAGGTAATAATTCATTAACGAAACGATTACCATTTTTATCATATAATAACGCACCTTCACCTCTGACACTTTCGGAAATAAGGAAACGTCTTTCATTATCATCACTATAGAAAGTTGTTGGATGAATCTGTACATAATCCAAATGTTCTGTTTCAATACTGTATTTCTTAGCAAGATCAATGGCATCACCTGTTAAATGACGGTAGTTAGTAGAATTCTTATATTTACCACCAATACCACCAGTTGCAAGTACAACAAAGTCTGCATAGATATCATATTCTTCATCACCTTTGCGTACTTTACCACCAACACACTTACCATTTTTAACAATTAAATCAGTCAAAGTGACATATTTTTCAATAGTGATATTCTTTCTTGTCTTGGCTTCTGCATAAAGCTTACTAGTGATTTCTTTACCAGTAATATCTTCATGATAAAGGATTCTGTTAGTAGAATGAGCACCTTCCCTTGTATATTTAAGGTTTCCTTCTTCATCTCTAGCAAAATCAGTACCATATAATAATAAATCATCAAGTACAGCACGAGAACTTCTAATCATTAATTCTACAGAAAGAGGATTATTTTCATAATGGCCAGCTCTTAGTGTATCTTTAAAGAAAGCATGATAATCACTTTCATCCTTAAACATACAAATACCACCCTGTGCAAGAAAACTATCACTTTCTTCTATACATGATTTAGTAATCATATGAATATTAAGGTTTCCAGGTAATTTAAGGGCACAATATAATCCTGAACATCCAGTACCTACAATAAGAACATCTGTTTTTTTACTCATTTTTAGTCATCTCCTATTTAGCAAGTTCAAGCATTCTTTCTAATGGTGCTTTTGCCTTATTCATAAATTCTTCATCTAAGAACACTTCATTTTCACCAGTTTCTAATACATGAATAATCTTTTCTAGTGAATTAAGTTTCATATTAGGACATACCTGAGTTCTTACGACATTATAAAGCTTCTTATCAGGTGCCTGATTTAGGATTGTGGCATAAACACCATCTACTGTACCAACAATAAATTCCTTTGCATCATTACCTAAAATATAATCAATAATACCTGATGTACTACCAATATAATCAGCTTCTTCTAATACTTCAGGTTTACATTCTGGGTGAACAGCTACTAAAGCGTCAGGATGTTCTTTCTTGGCATTTAATACATCTTCTTTAGTCATAATATGGTGTCTTGGACAGAAACCACTATTTAAGATAATATTCTTATCTTTAACCTGAGTTGCCACATAGCTTCCTAAGTTCTGATCAGGTATAAAGAAAATATTCTTGTTAGGTAACTTATTAACAATCTTTACTGCATTTGAACTAGTAACACATACATCACTATAAGTCTTTATTTCTGCAGTAGAGTTGATATAGCAAACAACAGCTAAATCATCATACTTTTCTCTCATTTCTTTAATCTTTTCTATAGTGACCATATGTGCCATAGGACAATCAGCATGTGCATCTGGCATATATACATGCTTAGTAGGATTAAGTATCTTAGCACTTTCTCCCATGAATTCTACACCTGCAAATACAATCTCATCAGCATCTGTTTCTGCTGCTTTTTTTGCAAGATAGAATGAGTCACCAATGAAATCAGCCGCTGCCTGTACATCTGCATCCACATAATAGTGAGCTAATATAACAGCATTCTTCTCTTCTTTAAGCAGATTGATTCTATTCATCATATCCATAATTTAATCCTCTTTTTCCAACTTTTCCTAAATTAAGCGCCTATCTCTTTTTACGCTGTGCATATGCTATCATTGTTGTTGACAGATGTCAAGACACATATGTTGACATTGTAAAAGAAATATGTTCAACAAATATTACAGTATGGTTATATGTAATAGATTACAGTTTTTTCATCATGGAAATATGCTCTTAATGCAAAAAAGAGATTATAACAAGTCAGTTACAATCTCTTGAGGATTTTTAATTATTTTTCATGTTCTTCATATATACCAATCAATAGTAGTATCATAGCTTTACTTATTTGCATATATTTTCCAAATGGATTGATGACAATTCCATTTATCTCTTCTAAGTCAAGTGCTAATCTTAGAATTGATAGGATGGATTGATTGATCTGAACATTGCCACAAGAACCTTTATGCATCTCTTCTGTTGAAGTAAATACACCTAGCCACTCTATACCACTTGCATCTTTGGCTGTTTCCATTTTAAGTTTGACATCATGATCAAGAGCAAATGTGTCACCAATGCTTATACTATTGATTTGTTCTTTTGATAAGAATGGATTCTTAGTAATATAAGGAACAATAAATTCTCCACCCTGATTCATTGCATTTATCATCATATTCATAAATAGTATCATACCTTCTTTATCATTATGAACATAATATTGATTGATAGCTTTTTCAATCATCTGATTTGTATTAGGTGAATCATCTTTTCTAACAAGACTATAAAATGTATCAACAACATCTCTCATATCTTTATTGATGCGATTTCTACATTCAGATCTTAGTGCTTCAGGTATTCCAAAATAGGCTTCTGCAATACTTCCTGTAATAGCACCAAGTGTATCTGTATCTCCACCTAGAGATACTGCATTTCTTATTGTATCTTCAAAGTCTTTTGCTTCAAGAAAAGCAATGATTGCTTCTGGGACGGTTTTTTGACAAGTTTCATGCATATGAAAGCTAGGACGGATTTCATCAAGTGTTCTATTTAAATCATAATGAAATTCATTTTCAATATACTTTTTGATTTCTTCTTTTGATGAACCATTTCTTGCCATAAATATCGCACTCGCAGTCGACTCTGCACCCTTAATACCTTCTGGATGATTATGAGTTACATTTGCAGTTGCTTTTGCGACAACTCTTGTTTTTTCAAGGGAATCATAAAGCCATCCTGCAGCTGATACTCTCATTGCAGAACCCTTTCCAAAACTATTATAAGGCTCAGGATGACGTGCTGTTAACCAGCATCTAAAATAACCTCCATATCCTTCATGAGGATATCTTCTTCCCCATGATTGCATACTTGTTATAACAGCATCCCCAATTTCTTTGACTGTTGCATCCTGGCCTACTTTAAGTAACGCCTCACATACAGCAAGAGTCATGACTGAATCATCTGTAAAATGAGATCTTCTACTAAATAATTTAAAATCCTTTGTTTTATCTCCTCTATCAAATTCAAATGGACAACCAATAATATCTCCTAAAATTGTACCATACATAATATATTCCTCCAATCTTTTCTTATTACAATATCAGTATAAATGAAGCGGAAAGATATATGGTCGCTTTGAAAGCGACATTTAAAAAACGTCGATACATGAAGTACCGACGTCATTTATGCTCCAAGAGTTTCATTGGTATATTTGAACAATGTGATGTTGAGTTCCATAATATCATAGTGTTTGTCTATGATTGCTTTTTGTACAATTAGATCTACTTCACTACTTGGACTAAATGCCCAATCTGCTCTTGCAAGTAGATCTTTTGATTCTTCTAGATTAAGCTGTAATGCGATACATAATGCAAATACAGTTTTCTTTTTAGGATGATAATTCTTATTGCATTGAATTTTAGAAAAAAGTTTTCTATCTAGATTTGCTCTTTTCCATACGTCTTTATTATCTAGATGCGCTTTGTCTATTAATTCAAATAATTTATCATGAAATGAAGGACCAATATTTGCGAGCTGATCTTCTAAAGAAGTATTCGATAAATGTAGAGATGGTTCTTCATGAAGCGTAGAGTTAAATAAAGAACGAAGACGAGCACTTCGTCTGTAGCTTAAAGGATACTCATTGATATGACTTTCTTTGACATAGTTTGCATCAATATAAGAATCAATTTCTCCTACAATCTGACTCGATAATTGAAAAGAGGTCTTATCAAATACAACTAAAATAATTTCTATTTCATGTTCTGTCAAAAATTGACGGAATACAGAGACTGTAATGTGCAAAGCCTTATCTTTTGGAAATTCATATACACCTGTTGAAATAAGAGGAAATGCGATACTTTGACATCCTAATTCTACTGCTTTTTGTAAAGGTAGACGATAACATCTTTCTAGTATTTCAAGTTCATGATGATTTCCATCAATCCATACAGGTCCTACTGTATGAATAATATATTTTGCGTTGAGATTATAAGCTCCAGTGACAGCAATATCTCCTCTTTCAATGGGGCCAATAGTCTTTCTTTCTGCAAGAAGCGCTTCTTTTCCTGCTGCTTCATATATTGCCAGATCTGTGCCACTGACACATTTTGGTTTTGGATTTGCTGTATTAACTATGATATCAGCTTCTACTTTTGTGATATCATTTCTTACTATCTTAAATGCCATAAAAGTTTCTCCTTATTTTCTTTACATTATAATTCATAAGATGTCACCAATGTACTTATAAGCGAATGTTTTAATGGTTGACATCTCTTGATGATGTTCTTTTAGTAACGTATCTGGACAATCATAGATACCAAAGTCTTGAGTAATTCCTTCACTTTGAATATAGGTATTATTTCTATTGAAGTCAATTATAGGGTGTTTGAAATATTTCACTGCAATACCATAACCACAAAATGGACCAGTACATTTAGCAAATCTATTCTGAAGTTGTTTAAGATATGCTTTGTCTAAAATAAATCCTTCTAGTTCGTACCATCGATTTTCAAGGTAAACTTCCACCCAGCTGTGAAATATATTCTTAGGTGCACTATGATATACAATACCTGTCGTAGCTCCTTTTTGCAGTTTCTTATTAATAGTAAAGCCATGTATTCTACATGGAATATCACAGGCACGTAGCAATGCCATAAATAGAGTTCCTTTAGTATTACATTGACCATAGCCATCGGCTATTACTTTTGAAGCAGGTATATAATCATCACTATTATAGCCAAATAAGATTTCATCTCTTACATAGGAGTCACAATCTTTAGTTTCTGTAGGACTTAATATAAGTTCTTCCGCAATCGTAGTTGATTTCACTCTCATTAAGCTATCATAGATATTTGATTTACCAAGCAAGTTTATTCCACCGTGCCATACGATTTCTTGATCAATGACTGCAAAATAAGAATCTAAATCAGGATACACTTCTACAAATACACCATTACCATATAATAAATCTATGAGATTATTTGTATAAGGTTCATCTGTCTGTTTGGTGAATACATTGACTGAAACACCCTTTTCTTGTCTATCTTTAATTAAATCAATAAAAGATAATACTTTCTTTTCATTTAATTGAGGACTAGAGATAATGATGCTTTTATTTGATTCATGGATATCTTGTCTAAATACTTCTAAATAATCATTATAATTGTAAATGTGATTCACGTTTTGTTTATTGTCTACAAGATCAGTAATCACATCAAAACCAATCTTTCTATAAGCAGATAAGCGTTTCTTATACATATTATTAAAATAATGAATATGAGAATCTACATAATCATAGACAATCGCACTTTTTTAATACTTATAATCTCTATTGATTCTTCCTAAGAACTGATCAACTAAAGGTTCACCAGATACAGGAGAAGTTAAAAATAGTGTATCGAGTCTAGGTACATTAAATCCTTTACCAACTGATTGAGATGTCGCAACAAGTATAAAAGGTTCATCATGAGAAAGTGCTAATATTGTTTTTCTTACTTCTTCATTTTCTTTTAATGTATGATCACCATAAATAAGATATGTATGATCTAGGACATTCTTCTTAAGTGATTCATACAATAATTTAGCATGATCTTTATAGCGTGTTAATACGATAGGTGTTCTATTTTCTTCAATACACTTCTTTATATTAGAAATAATCATATTATTTCTATTTTCATATTTAGAGATAAACGCATACACACTATTAAGATCATTTTTAATATCACCTAACGCCATTATTCTTGTGAATCGTGGATAGACATGATGATCAATAGATTGTTTTTCTATTCTTTCTTTGCTTGTATATTGATGTCTAATTGGACCTAACTGCATATAGACTTTCTTTTCAAGTCTGTCTATTCTTTTATCGTTCGCAGAAACACCATAGATATATTTAGAATTAATTTGACGTAATACATTTTCAAATACATGAGAGGCACCATGATGACATTCATCTACTATCACCATGCCGTATTCATGATTTAAACGACAGTTGCCTTCATTGTCATAAATAGAGTTGACTGATACAACATCTATGATACCAGTTAAAGTATTTTTACTTCCATGTAATACACCTATGAGATCTTTTCTTTGTTTCTCTTTACCTGTTTTTGTTTTATACACAGGTAGATCTTCGTTTATTTCTAAAAAGCGATGTAATTCATCTACCCATTGGTCTATTAGTGAAACACTTTGCATAATAATGAGTGTATTGACTTTTCTTTAAGATATTAAATAACTAGATACAACAGTCTTACCGAATGCAGTCGCTGCATTTAAAACACCATTGTCATAATTTAATAAATCAGACGCGGCAGTCAGCTGTTCATCTCTTAATTTTCCAGTAAATGATACATTAATAGGTTTTCCCTTTTCTCTCTTATCAACAATTTCATACTCAATATTTGATGAATGGCACTTATTAAGTAGTGTTTCTAATAATCCTCTTGGGATTTTTATATAGTCGTTTATGTCTTCCCCTAAATAGATAACTCTTGGCTGATTCCAATTAGAAAATCCTAAGTTATGATTCTTATAGAATATAGGATTATCAAATGCAGATAAGCGTCCGATCTGGTTTTGGATTCGTGGCTGAAGATTAAGTGTATCCACGTAGATACCATCTGCAAGGACAATAGAGAGTCTTTCTATCACATCTTCACTATGGAAGTTTTCATCCTTTTTCCATGGCTTAATTCTTTTTCCTAGATCCATTGTAAGAAGAGTTTGAGGGATTGAAAGTTCTTCTTTCCATTTATAGATATGTTCTTCTATCTCATTTTTAGATAATTGATGAACTGTTGTTAGTAATTTCCATTGATCATAGTAAGGATTCCAGTTTTCATCTACAAAAGCACTATTACCTTGTCTTAATGCCTGTCCTTGAAGTGGTAATGCAACAAGATTACCTAAACCTTCACTATGATCTTGAGTAGGAAACATACGATCATAATATCTAAATGATTTGAGATTAATAGATTGAGATCCTTTCTCAATGAGTAGTAATCCAAATTCTCTAGCAAGAGAGACAGGTACAAATCCTTAAAGAGAATGCCCCATTTCCTGAACGTGAGCGTTCTATTAATGCATCAATACCATTTTCATGACATATTTTTCTAATTGCATCAATTTCATCTTTCCAATCATTATTTTCACTATTCTTATTATTATGATTATCAAAATCAAAACTATGAGTTTACATGTATCATCTTCTAGTAAAGGATATAATCCAATGACATCTGTACAATTGTCTTTGTAGCCTAATAAGTGATCCTTGCCTACTTCTCTATCTAATGCTTTCCACTCTTTATAAGGACACTTTTGACAGGACACACCTTTTTGACTATTTTGTTTAGGACAATATTCTTTCCATTTATTATAACATTGTGGAAAGTATCCTCCCTTAGAACCTCTTAATGCATATACATCTCTTCTTCCTTGAAATAAAGTAAGAAAGTAAGCTACAAGTTTATCATAAATATAAGTATCCTTGATACATACACCCTCATTTATAGATTGGGTTGTCATTTCTTCTTTTTAATCATTAAATGTAATATGAGATTTTTTAGAAGTTCTTTTAATTCTTGATTTTCTTCTATCGTCTAGATGATCCGCAAAATAGATACCCTTCTGTTTCTCATGAGTTGATAATCCCATTTCTATCATATGGGACATAAGTTCTTTCATACCCCTATAATAATCATTTAAATTATAGAATATGCAAGGTGCATTAAGTTGTTTCAATGAAATCTTAGACATGACTTCAGATATTTCTTCTAGTGTTCCTGTACCACCTGGAAAGGCGATAAAGGCATCTCCTAATTCTATCATTTTTGTTTTTCTTTCTGTCATATCTTTAGTAATGATTAACTCTGTTAAGCCATCATATTGTAGTTCTTCATCAATAAAGAATTGTGGTTCTATTCCAATGACATCTCCACCTGCATCTAATACACTTTCTGCAATATATCCCATTAATCCTGATTTTGATCCCCCATAGATGAGTGTATGATTGTTTTCTCTAATCCATGTACCAAGTTCTTTAACTGCATCCTTTAATACTGGATCATTGCCTCTCAAGGCACCTAAATATACTGTAATGTTCATATGATTCTCCTATAAAAAAAACAGTGAAAATTAAGTTTCACTGTAAGTCTATTTCTATCTAAAGAAATATAGTTTATAAAGTCAATAATTACCAGATACCCATCACATGCTGCATAAGTAATGAGACAATAGTAATACCACACCAGCATGATGCACCTACTAATAATGGTTTACCGCCTGTTTTAATTAAGTGAATGACATTACTATTAAGTCCAATTGCAGCCATAGCCATAATAATAAGGAATTTAGATAATTCTTTAATAGGTAAGAAAACATTGCTGTTAACTCCCATATGAAGGCTGACTGTAGTAATAATGGCAGCTAATACAAAATAAAGAATAAACATAGGGAATGCTTTCTTTAAGCTGAAGTTTGAAGATTTCTGTTTTTTCTTACTTCTAATCATTGATAATCCTAAAGTGATAGGAATAATGGCAAGTGCACGTGTTAGTTTTACAGTAACAGCTTTATTAAGTGTAGCACTACCCAAGTGCCACATACTATCCCAAGTAGATGCTGCTGCAGTGACTGAAGATGTATCATTGATGGCAGTCCCTGCAAATATTCCAAACGCATCACCATGTAATGTGTCAAAGCCAATGGCCTTACCTAGAATAGGGAAGAATAATGCAGCTAAGACATTAAAAAAGAAAATAACCGCAATAGACTGAGCAACTTCATCATCATCGGCATCAATGACTGGTGCAGTAGCTGCAATGGCAGAACCACCACAAATAGATGAACCTACACCTACTAGAATAGATGTATTGGAAGGTACATGTAATATCTTTCTTAAAAGCCATGCAATAAGAAGTGAAATTGAAATGGTACAAATAATAATAGGTAATGACTGCTTTCCTGTTTCAAAGATGACACCTAAGTTCATACCAAAACCTAATAAGACGACAGCTGTCTGTAGGATGATTTTAGAAGTCCATTTGATCCCTGGTGCTGCTTTACCTTTTTCTTTCCAAAACATAGTAATAATCATACCTGCAAGAATTGAAATCACTGCTCCACCGATAACTGGAAATTGTTTTCCTAGTAACCATGATGGAATCGCAACAACTAAACATACAAGTATGCCATATATATTCTTTTTAATAGTTTCCATGATTTACCTGCTTTCTTTTAAATGTGTGCTCATTATATCACTTGACTGTAATAATATAAAATTATATATTTCTATTGAACTATAAGTAAATATTATTGATGAGGTGATGAGATGTTAGATTATCGTATTCATACTTTTTTAAAAGTATGTGAGACATTAAACTATACGCTTGCTGCAAAACAACTACATATTACTCAGCCAGCTGTATCACAGCATATTCATTATTTGGAGCAAGAATATGAAACAACACTCTTTGTATATTCAAATAAGCAGTTATCTTTAACACGTTCTGGAGAGGTATTAAGAAAATATTTGATGACTATGCAGAACGATGAAAAGAATATTAAGAAAGAGATAAAAAGTCATGAAGGAATGATAGAAACATTGTCGATTGGTGTGACTATGACAATTGGTGAGTATGCGATAGTAGATAGATTAGCTGATTTTATCAAGCATCATCCTGAAATGAATCTGCATCTTCATTATGGAAATACGGCAGATTTATTAAAGTTATTAGATCAAGGTAAGATTCATATGGCTATTGTAGAAGGAAATTATCCTAAAGAGAAATATAGTCATAAAAAATACAGCACAGAGGACTATATTGCCGTCTGTGCTGCATCACATGAGTTTAAAAATATACCTCATACTTTACATGACCTTCTTGATGAAAGACTTCTTGTACGAGAACAAGGTTCTGGTACAAGACATATTTTACAAGAAAGTCTAAATGTACGTGGTTTGTCTATTTCTGATTTTATACATTATACACAGATAGAAAACATGCATACAATCATCAGCTTGCTTAAAAAAGATTGCGGTATTTCTTTCATGTATAAAACTGCAGTCAAAGAAGAATTACAGAAAGGTATATTAAAAGAAATTGTATTAGATGACTTTAAGCTCCAGCATAATTTTGAATTCATCTGGGAAAAAGATAGTCTATTTACTGATAAGTATATTTCTATTAGTGAAGAATTTTTAACAATACCTTTTTGATGACTAAATGTATCAAAACGTAGTAAAAGTTTTTAGTGGTTGTCTATAGTTTATTTTTTTGAATACCCATAATCTACAGGTAACGATTTAAGAGAAGTGTGGAGCAGAAATATTCAGGATATAGACTATTTGTC
>NZ_RCYB01000058.1 GCF_004168205.1 Catenibacterium sp. co_0103
ATTTACATAGTTTACACATAAAAAATATCCTCCTGGTTATTACACCTAGAGGATATCTTTATTTCTAATCAATTTTAAGTACTTTTTTATTTAATGTCCTTGACACGGGGTCCACATTAATCCATAAGGATTCTTTTTTTTGGAAACCTTATTGTTCTTGTGTATCAGTTGTCTGTACTGTGAAATGGATAGAACCAATAGTTTTTGTTTCACCACTTGAATTCTTTTCAGTAAATGAAATCGTATATGATCTGCCACTAGATAATCCACTAATTGTTGCACTGCTTCCACAATTCAATGATTGACTATTTCCATTACATGTCACAATCATTGTATGTCCATTTGGACCAGATGTGCTGACATTAACTGAAGTGGCTGAAATAGTTCCTCCATTTGATATAGCTGTACCATTTGCAGTAACACTGAAGGTTGCAGTACCTACAGCTGTACTTCCAGTAGATAATCTTACTGACTTCTTATTAGAAGTTGTGTCACCACTCTTTAGTTTATAATAACCAGTTACTGTGTATGTCTTACCTGATTCAGTGTTATATACAAGTGTTCCACTTGTAGAAGATAATGTTTCAGTCTTTGTAGAAGAACCATCACTGATTTCTACAACACAAGTGATCTTACCTTCATATTCAGGATCATAAGAACCAAATGTGACTGAAATTGAATTGTTTGAATTCAATGATGCATTAAATGATGTTAACTCAGGTACTTTATATTCATTAGCATAAGAAGAACCATCATCTACACCACTCGGACCATGTCCCTTAACAAACCAAGCAGTCACAATCTTTTCTTCTGGTGTAGAAGAACTTGGAGATACATATGGATATACACCCTTAACCATACGTGCCTGTTCAACATTACTTGGTGTTTCATAGCTATTTTCCATCTTACGAGTGTCAAGTTTCTTCGCAATTTTTGCGGCAATTGATTTTGCATCATTCATACCACTTGCAAGATATTTATGTTTCTTTGTAGATATTTCTGCAGGGAAACCATTCCAGCAGGCCCATGCATAATCAGGTGAATAAGCACAAAGCCAATGGTCTTTATCCTTGCCAGCTAAAGCTGGGATAGTTGCATCAAAGTTAGAAGTACCAGTCTTTGCACCAATCTGAGAACCGATATCAAATGCTGAGTAGCTTCCATTACTCTTTACATAGCTTGTCATAACCTGACGAAGTAAGAAAGCAGTAGAATCTTTCATTCCTTCACTTGCCTGTTTCTGAATATCATCATCTACATTAATCGTTTCACCAGTTGTATTAATCACAATCTTCTGAATTGTATGTGGCTTAATATACGTACCACCATTTGAGATAGCTGCATAAGCAGCTGCCTGCATAGTAGGTGTTGTACCATACTTCCAACCACCAATGGCATAGTTTAAGTTGAAATCTTCATCATCCATGTTATAGCCTAGGCCTTTTAAGAAGCTAACAACCTGATTATTACCAACCTTCTTAAGAACACTATTTAAAGTATGAATAGCAGCTAAGTTCCATGAATTTGCAAGAGCATCTTCAAGAAGAACATCACCATGGTAATTGTTATCCCAGTTCTTTGGATGCCAGCTACCCTGAGTAAATTCTGAGTCATCTACTGTATGTCCAGTAGACCAGTTGAGATATTCAAATGCAGTTGCATAGTCAAGAATAGGTTTGATAGAAGAACCTGGCTGTCTTCTATTCTTTAATGTATAAGCATAATCTAGATAAGTCGCATCAGAATTATTCGCACGATAATTTTTCGCACTCATTAAACCAATAATACGTCCAGTCTTTGATTCAAGCACTGAAGCAGCTGCCTGCATCTCACTGTCAGTAAACTTATAGTTCTTGCCTGAAGAAACATCATCAAGATATTCCTGCATATCATGATCCATATAAGTATAGATTGTCATCTTTGTCTTATTAGGGTCATAACCTAAATCTTTAGCTTCTTGAGTAACACGATCAACATAAGAAGCATATTTACCATTTGTTTGGATTGGATCATATTTTAATATGTTTTCAACCTTTACGCTTTTCGCATTGTCTCTTTCTTTTTCACTAATATATCCATGTTCATACATCAAGTTAAGGATAATATTTCTTCTTTTTGTTGCAAGAGTCAAATTCTTAAATGGGTCATATGAAACAGGAGAATTAATTGTACCAGCAAGCAATGCAGCTTCTGGTAAAGTTAACTGATCAGGGCTCTTTCCAAAATAATAGTAGCTTGCCCCATAAATACCAATAGAACTATTTGACTTACCAAAATAAATCTTATTGAGATATAGTTCAAGTACTTTCTGTTTAGTAGTCTGCTGAGTCGCTTCAATAGAAAGAATGACTTCTCCAACCTTTCTTTCAATTGTTTTTTCTTCATATGGATAATATGTCTTTTTGATGAGCTGCTGAGTAATTGTAGAACCACCTGCAACAGTATGACCTGCTAAGATATTTGACATAAGAGCTTTAATAATACGTGGAATATCAAAACCCTTATGTACAAAAAAACGAGAGTCTTCTGCAGCAACTACAGCATCAATCATTACTTCAGGAATATCATCATAACTTACATATTTCCCAATAGAACTACCATACTTGTAATAGGTTTCTCCATCCTGAGAAACCTGAGAAGAGTAGGAAGTTGTTGTAAGATTATCAATATCAAAATTACTGATTTGCTGATAAATCTTAAATCCAAGGTAACCACTACCGCTCGCTACAAGAACACATAATGCGATAATACATATCTTAATTGTTTTCTTTATCTGCTTAAGGTCCTTGGTTGATTGAACTTTCATAAAGTGTCCTCCTTAAGGTAAAATTCATCGATTACATCTAAATAAGCGAGTCTTGGCTGATAGCCCTGCTTAATAAGATGTCCACTTTCTTTCACTTCATCATAACTTATATGCTGCTTCTTGTCATGAAAAAAGCGCTCTACCATAATCGAAGCATCTAACAAATAAACTTCTCCTACAGATGTGAAGGCAATAATAATAAAGGCAATTCCCCCATGACGTGAGACACGTGCGAGATGATTGATCTGATGCTCAGAAATATTACGAAAAGGGAATCGTAAAGATTTAGTTTCTTTTGCTTCAAAATCAATATATCTGCCTTTATAAATTCCATTATAATCCGTAGTAGAAGGGGCCTGATAGTATGCTTCAACTATACGGGCTTTATTTCGTGAAGGATAATCGACTTTTACAATCTGGATAGGTGTCGGTTTTTTATATATGACAGCCTGATCGACAGATAAGTAATAGGTGTTAGATAGGTTGATGTCTTCTTCTAAGCTCATCCCACGAAAAGCAGTATAATGCTTACTTGTAGATTTCTTAGGGATAGACACATTAGCCGGTGCCTTTTTAAGGTTTGGATAATTAACCATACTATTTCTCCTTTACCAAATCATTATAACATATTATTATTCAAAAAGAATGAAAAATGATGGAAGAAGATTGATGAATAGGTTTAAAATAGTTATCATATTTCAAAGAGGTGATTAAAAAATGAAATATCGTAAATGGATTACAATGATATGCGCTGCATTCATGCTTTGTGCATGTACTTCAAAGCAGCCTGAAAAAAAGAAAACAAATACAATCTCGCATGCCGCAAAACAAAAAGAAGAGAAAATCAATTCTATCCCTCAACCAGCACTTAATACAGAAGAAGTGTCAGCAGTTGTGATGGATGCGGAATCAGGAAAGGTGTATTATGCGAAAAATGAACAGGAATCACGTTATCCTGCTTCTACAATTAAACTATTAAGTGCCCTTGTTGCAATAGAGTATTATAAGGATGATGATCTTCTTACTACAAAGAATATTATGTCTTTACCAGATCGTGTGTTTGCCTATACTGAACCTGTACATGATGGTGAACAGATTCCTTTTAAAGATGTTATTCGTGGTATGCTTTTAAAGAGTTCTAATGAAATGGCTTTAACTCTTGCTGAAAACTATCAAGGTGGTTATGATGCTTTTATTAACGCAATGAACAAGAAAGCAAAAAAACTAGGTTGTCAAAAGGTAGAGGTGTCTAATCCTCATGGACTCAGCTATGCCCAAAAGGGATGGCTTAAAGAGACCTGTAGTACAAAGGATATGGCACTTATTGCGAAAGCATTTTATAAGAATAAAGAGTTAAGAAATATTATTTCTACACCAAGCTATACTTTTGAATCAAATCAATATCGTACAATGCAGAATGTAAAGATGACCCAGCAGGCTTCTCCTTATTATGATGAAAGAGTCGTTGGGGGAAAGACAGGCTTTACTAATCTTGCGAAAAGATGTTTAGTTACTTATTCTAAGGTAAATAACAAAACAATCATTACAGTTATATTTAAAGAAAACTCACGTGAAGAAACTTATACAGATACTAAAAAGCTTCTTGATTATGTGAATGAGGTTTTAGCGGCATAGAAAAAATGCTGCTTTTTTTATTAAGCAGCATGAAGTAAAGTACGTATTAAATCAAATAGATAAGGCTTATAGTCCTCAATAGGGCAGGGAACCTTATTGACAATACAGCTAAAGCAAGTTGAACCTACAAGCTCTACTATAGTAAAGAAGGTAATATCAATATTTTTAATATTAAGATTCTCTCTTTCTACACCTTCCTTAAATAATTCATATAGACTAAGATGATCTGTTTCTTCTAGAATCTTTGTAAGTTCCTGAGAGTAGACACCAAGAGATAAGTCTTTATTCATTAAGGTCAAGAATGTAGGATTGGCTACAAGAGCATCAATCACATGATTGATGATAAAAATCATAGAATCATCAAAATGGGTGATCTCAGGATGTTTTTTTAATTCGTTCACTGCATCATCGAATAAATCAGTACTGATTTCCTGTACAATATGGTTTCTAATATCATATTTGTCTTTGAAATATAAATAAAAAGTACCTTTTGCAACCTTTGCTTTATTTACAATGTCAGAAATAGATGTATTATTAAAATTCTTTTCTGCAAATAATGCAGTGGCACTTGCTAGAAGACGTTCCCTTTTTTCTTCTTTATTCTTTTCTATCTTAGATTTAATATCACTCAGAGCATTCATATAAATCCCTCCAATATTTATTATACCAACAAATGACCACAAGTCAATTTAAGCAACATTTTCATTGTAACAAATTTATAGCAATGAATTCGCTTACACTTACATTCTCTGAAACACAGAAAGCGTTATCATCAAAAAACCATGGATTTATCAACTAAATTCAAATGAATTTTTTTATTTAATTAGCAAATATTTTATTGTATTTGGGAAATGATTATACTATACTTCTAGGTATAGGAGAGTGAAATGAATTATGGCAATGACAGATTATTTAAATGATATGCCAGCTCAGGGTAACCGTAAAGTTGTTCTAGTTGGTACAGGTTTTGTAGGTATGAGTATGGCTTATACTTTAATGAACCACAAAGGTATTGATGAACTTGTATTAGTTGATGTTAATACTGAAAAGGCAGAAGGGGAAGCAATGGACTTAGTTCATGGTTTACCATATGCAAACGGTAAATTAAAGGTTTATGCAGGTGATTATTCTGACTGTACTGATGCAAACGTTATCGTTGTAACTGCTGGTGCAGCTCAGAAACCAGGTCAGACAAGACTTGAATTAGTTGCAATCAACACAAAGATCATGGCTTCAGTTGGTAAGGCTATTAAGGAATCAGGATTCAATGGTGTAATCGTAGTAGCTTCTAACCCATGCGATATCATGACTTACGTAATGCAGAAGGCTACTGGTCTTCATCCATACCAGGTTCTTGGTTCAGGAACTATGCTTGATACAGCAAGATTAAGATATGAAATTGGTAACTTCTTCGAAGTAAACCCAGCTTCAGTTCATGGTTATATCATGGGGGAACATGGTGATAGCTCATTCGTATCTTGGACAAATGCTTATATCGGATGTAAATCACTTCTTGAAGTTGTAGAAGAAAGAGAAGTACCATTTGATCAGTTACAGAGAATTTACGAACAGGTAAGAGATGCTGCTTATGAAATCATCAATAAGAAGAGAGCAACTTATTATGGTATCGGTATGTCTCTTGCTAGATTAGTAGATGCTATCTTAAACAACGAAAATACAGTACTTCCATTATCATGCTACCTTGAAGGTCAGTATGGTCATGAAGGTTTATATATCGGTGTTCCAGCAATCATCAATAGAGCAGGTATCCGTGAAATCTTAACATTACCTTTAACTGAATCTGATCAGGAAAAATTTGACAGATCTTGTAGCACATTACAGGAAATCATTGATACTACTGTAACTCCAATTCTTGAAGGAAAAGAATAAGATTGATTTTCACTTGAACTCTTAGGCTTGCGCCTAGGAGTTTTTTTTGCTTCACATGAAATTAAGAGTCATACTAAGTAAAGTGTGCTATAATAGATGGACTAGGAGGGAAATTCATGAATAATAACGAATTTGAATATAGTGAAAAAACAAAACGTCGTGTTAGAATCTTTAAGAGAATTTTATCGTTTATTGTACTTATTCTTGCAATTGCGACAATGGTTGCTTTATTCTATGTAAAAAAAGAAAAGATGCGCGTCCGCTTGTTCTTCTCACTATTACAATATATTGCGATGAGTATTGTCTTAATATCCCCAAGACTTTTAAAGAAATTCGCAAACTTTGAAGTACCTGTTGAAGTACATATCAGTGTCACTGCCTTTGCGTTTTTGGGACTTGTGCTTGGAGATGGTTTGAACTTCTATGGAAAGATTGGCTGGTGGGATTCATTACTTCACTTTACTTCAGGTATTATTCTTTCATTTATCGCTTTATGGCTATTACAGATGCTTATTCTACGTAGAAAATACCTTTTTATGCACCGTGCATTATTATATATATTTGTAGTTGCTTTTTCACTTGCAGTAGGGGCAGTATGGGAATTATGTGAATATACAGTAGATGATATTTTCCATACAAATAACCAGCAATATATGGCAACTACACGTGCGACTATCGTATCAAGTGATGATGAACCATTAGAAGGACATGATGCTCTCGCTGATACAATGAAGGATCTTGCACTTGATCTTGCAGGGGCTATTTTAGTCGTATGTTATGAATGTTCTAAGAAAGAAATTACACAATATTATGTTTCTAAGAAAGACTAGTATTGGATTTGTCACATCTTGGTGTTAGAATAGATGCGATTATAGGAGATTTAGTTATGAAAGATATTGTTTTAACTAGACGAAAGCATTCTGGCCGTCTTACTGCACCAAAGAAAGTATCACTTTCTTTTCTTGCAGTAATTATAATAGGTGCTATAGTACTTTCTTTACCATTTTCAAATAAGAAAGAAGCAGCAAGCTTTTTGGATAACCTCTTTGTTGCAACATCTGCTGTATGTGTAACAGGGTTATCACCTTTGACAGTTGTGGATCAATATAACCTCTTTGGTCAGACAGTTCTTATTATTCTTGTTCAAATTGGTGGTCTTGGATTCTTAACTTTCTTATATCTTTTCTTGTTTCTTGCAAGACAAAGAATTACTCTAAGTAGAAAGCTTGTTTTTACTGAAGCACTCAACCAGAATTCTTTAAGTATGCTTCCAAGACTCTTAAAAACTATTTTTATTTATACTGTTTCAATAGAAACGATTGGATTAATATTCTTCTCAATGTTTTTTATACCTCGTTTAGGTGCTCTTAAAGGCTTATATTATGGTATATGGCATTCTATTAGTGCATTTTGTAATGCCGGATTTGATTTATGTGGAT
Organism: Catenibacterium sp. co_0103; assembly: GCF_004168205.1. Classification (GTDB taxonomy): domain Bacteria; phylum Bacillota_I; class Bacilli_A; order Erysipelotrichales; family Coprobacillaceae; genus Catenibacterium; species Catenibacterium mitsuoka_A. The sequence continues at coordinate 7,771 of NZ_RCYB01000058.1, forward strand.
CTACATCACTTATTGCCTATAACACAAATCCAATTATTAACTTTATCGTACCATTTGAAATTATCATGGGTGGTCTAGGTTTTATTGTAGTATTAGATATTCATGATAAATATATTAAAGAAAAGAGAAGATCATCAAGCTTTTCGTGGCGTCATCTATTTGGCAGCTTTGCCCTACATACAAAGATAGTATTAATGATGACTGTATCTTTGGTTTTTATAGGAACATTATTATTCCTTATAATGGAATTTAACAATCCATTAACTATTGGAAAAATGAATTTTGTAAATAAACTTGTAGTTTCATTCTTCCAATCAGTCACTACACGTACTGCTGGATTCTCAACAGTGGATATGTATTCACTTAATAGAGTTACAAAAATATTGATGTGTTCTCTTATGTTTATCGGTGGGTCTCCTGCATCTACTGCCGGAGGTATTAAAACAGTTACTTTTGCACTTGTATTACTATTAATGAGAACAACTTATCGTGGTATTGAAGAAACAACAGTATTCCAGCGTCGTATCAAGAAAAGAACACTCGTAAGAGCTTTTTCTATCTTTTTCCTTGGACTAATGCTTTGTATTATTTCATCTTCTATTATGCTTATAACAGAACCTAAACAGGATTATTTAAATATCCTAATGGAAGTATTCTCAGCATTTGGTACAGTAGGACTTAGTGCATCTGTTACACCTGCATTAAGTATAGTTGGTAAATGTGTAGATATTATCTTGATGTATGCTGGACGTATTGGCCCTATTTCATTAATGATTTTATTTACTAAACGTTCACATGATAAAAATACAAAAGAATTTAAATATCCAGATGAGGATGTACTTGTTGGCTAGGAGGAGTAAACATGAGTAATAAACCAAAACAGGTCGCTATTTTAGGATTAGGTATCTTTGGAAGCACACTTGCTGAAACATTAGAAGACTTCGGAGTAGAAGTTCTTGCAGTAGATATTGATCCAGTATGTGTCAGTAGAATTAAAGACAATGTTACTAAAGCAATTGTAGCTGATGTTACTGATCGTGAACAGCTACTAGAACTTGATATCAATACATTTGATGTAGCTGTTGTAGCTATTTCTAAGCACTTTGAAGAAGCAGTAACATGTACACTATTATTAAAGGAATTAAATGTCCCTTATGTTATTGCGAAAGCACGTACAAAACGTAAGAAAATCATTCTAGAAAAAGTAGGGGCTGATCGTGTTATTAATACAGAAAAAGAAATGGCTTATAAGCTTGCTAAACATTTATTAAGACGTTCTATTGTAGATTTAGTAGAACTTGATGAAGAATATTCTATCGTAGAAATTAGGACACTTAAGGATTGGGAAGGCAAATCGCTTTCTAATGTTAATATCCGTCGAGTTTATGGTATGAACGTTGTAGGTATTAAACCTCAAGGTTCACTTAAGATGACAATGGACTTTAGTGCTGATTATATTATTCAGCCAGGAGATCATTTCCTTGTTGTAAGTAAAACAAAAGAAGTAGAAAAATGGGATTTTCTCACTAAGGAATAGCAAAAGGCTATTCCTTTTTCTATAATAGTAACAGGAGGACATTATGAACTTATTACAACTCACAATAAAAACATTTGATAAGAATGTTGAGACTGACTTTACTTCTTTTAAGAATCATATAAATTATATTGAAGATCATAATACAGTCATCAACGGTCTCACATTCGCTTTTTTTGGTTTAACAGAAATTATTATTAAGAGAGTTTATCTCACATTTGAACTAAACAATACCATACATACTATTGAACGTGTGTATCAATCAGGAAGATGTATTCTTCGATGTGATGATCTAGAAAATGAAGAAGCTCAGCACCTTGTCCACAATATTTTAAATATGAATTATAATCAGTTCCTACATCAATTTATTATGTCTTCTTCTTTTATAGAAACTTGGATTCAATCACCTACAGAGGCACTTATGCGTTCCTTTATATCTACAAAACCTGTCATGACGAGTGATACAAAAATGATAGAGGAACAGATTAATGACACAATGGCTTTCTTAAATAGTTATGAAGATTATAAGAGCGCATGTGCTTATATTAGTAAGAATAAGCCTTATCTATCTCTCTATTCCAATCATTTAGATCAATTAGAAAAATCATTAGAAGATAAGAAAAAGAAAGTATTACGTGAAATTGAACTAGTTACTGAATTAGATGATATGGAAAAGAAAGCAGCTATCAGAAAGCAGCAGCAACAGACAATAGATAAAAGAAGAGAAGGACTCAATGCTTTATCTTTACTCTATGATGAATACTTAATATCACAGGATCATCTATTTGATTTAGAAGCATCTTATACACGTGCTGTGTATCTTTATGGTAGTGAAAATGATGATTATATGCGTATGTATCATCATTATATAAATAGTATTGCGGGTATACTTGCAAAGGATTTAAAGGAAGGAACACCTTGTCCTGTATGTGGTTCACTTCATCATCCTAAACCTTGTTTAATAGAAGGAAGAGAAATATCTCAGGAACTTCTTTTTAAGAAAGAAGCTATATTAGAAAAAACAAGAACAGATTTAGAAAAGAAACGCTTAGAAAAAGCAACCTATATGGTGCGTCATCAAAGACTCATAGAAAAGATTATAGAAAAGAAAAAAGAATTAGATATTACAGAAGATATTTCTAAAGAAATGTTTATTAGAGAACTCAGTGTATTAAATACAGATTATTTATCTCATTATAAGAAGGATAAGAAGCTCTTAGATGAAATAGGTTATCTACACAAATTAGAAAAACATCTTCCAGCACTTAAACAGGATTATCATGAAATACTTATGGCAATTGAAGAAGTCAAAGAAGAATATCTTACATTACAGAAGAAGATTAAACATGCAGAAAGGTTCTGTGATGAAATCATTCAAAAATATCCTTTTATTATGTATGTTGATGAAAACGTCATAGAAAATAAGAAGAAAGAATGTTTGAATAATCAAAAGATACTTACATTACTTCATAAGCAGACAATACCTCTAGAAGAAGATGTCACATCTTTTATCACTCAATTAATGAATACTGCTAACCGGTTACTCAAACAAATCACCCATGATCGTCTTCAACTTATACTTGATAATAAACTTTACCTTCAAGAAGAGGATCATCTCTCTCTGGTGGAGGATTCTTCAATGATTGGCTTATGTATAATTGTTTTAGGATATAGTCTATCTTCTTTGATTTCACATCAGGATATATTATTCATTGATTACTCATTACAGGAAGATTATCACGAAACATTAATCAATACACTCTCTATATCCCCTTATTTTTCAAGACTCTATATCACTAAATAAGTGAATATAACACATTATTATCACCATGATTTGGATTAATCCTTTTCATTTTCACAAAAATAGTTATAATATTATCGTACAAGAGAGGAGAAAGTTATGGCAAAAAATAATATTAAAAATGATGCAATTACACCTAGAGACGTTGACTTTGCACAATGGTATACAGATGTATGTCGTAAAGCAGAATTAATGGATTACTCAAGTGTAAAAGGATTCATTATTTATCGCCCATATGGTTATGCTTTATGGGAACAGATTCAGAGTTATATGGATAAGAGATTTAAGGAAACAGGACATCAGAATGTTTATATGCCAATGTTAATTCCTGAATCTCTATTAAATAAAGAAAAGGATCATGTAGAAGGATTTGCACCTGAATGTGCAGTTGTGACTAAAGGTGGTTTAGATGATTTAGAAGAACACTTAATTGTTAGACCTACTTCAGAAACATTATTCTGTGAACATTATGCTAAGATTGTAAATTCTTATCGTGATCTACCAAAGAAATATAACCAGTGGTGTTCAGTAGTAAGATGGGAAAAGACTACAAGACCATTCTTACGTGGTTCTGAATTCTTATGGCAGGAAGGTCATACAATTCATGCAACAGAAGAAGAAGCTCGTTCTGAAACATTAATGATGAGAGATATCTATGAAGAAACAGCAAAAGAATTACTTGCAATCCCAATGTTAACAGGGCGTAAGACAGAAAGAGAAAAGTTTGCAGGTGCAGAAGAAACTTATACTATTGAAGCATTAATGCATGATGGTAAGGCTCTTCAGTCTGGTACATCTCATTACTTTGGTCAGGGATTTGCGAAAGCATTCAATATGACATTCTTAGATAAGGATAACAAGTTAAAACATGTTTATCAGACATCTTGGGGTGTATCTACAAGATTATTAGGTGCTATTATCATGGTTCATGGTGATGACAATGGTCTTGTATTACCACCTAGACTTGCTCCTACACAGGTAGTGATTATCCCTATTCAGCAGAAGAAGGATGGTGTACTTGAAAAAGCAGATGAAATCGCTGAGCAGTTAAAAGCAGCAGGTATGAGAGTAAGTGTAGATGCAAGTGATAAATCACCTGGATGGAAGTTCTCTGAAGCAGAAATGCGTGGTATTCCAGTACGTATTGAAGTAGGGCCTCGTGATATCGAAAATGGTCATTGTGTTGTTGTAAAACGTAACGATGGTGTCAAGACTCAGATGGACTTAGATGAAAATCTTCCACAGGCAATTCATGATACATTAGAAACAATTCATCAGGAAATGTATGATAAGGCAGCAGCATTCTTAAATAGCCATATCACTCGTGTTAATACTTTAGAAGAAGTAGGTGAAGTATTAGATGAAAAGGGTGGCTATGTCAAGATGAACTGGTGTGGTGAAGAAGCATGCGAATTAAAGATCAAAGAACTTTATCAGGCAACATCACGTTGTATCGATGAACATGAAGAAGCAGATGGCGTATGTCCATGCTGTGGTAAAAAAGCAAAACATGTAGTTTATTTTGCAAGAGCATATTAATAAAATGAATCCCGACAATTTGTTGGGATTTTTTTGCGTGTGCCGGGCATGGCACTAATTCAGTCGGAGATAGTCTGACCACAGGTATTTACCGCCAAGTGTAGTGAACCACA
>NZ_RCYB01000059.1 GCF_004168205.1 Catenibacterium sp. co_0103
GGTGTCTGCCGTTTATATAGCTGACACCTTAACTTAATTACCTGATGGTATTAGTTTTGTTTAACTTAATACCATTGGATTAGTATGTCCTCAATGTAATAAGGTAATGACAGAGGGAAACCCATTTACAGAGAAAAGTCACAGTAGATTATCTCAAACCTCAGAACTGGAAATCATGAATAAACTTAAAGAACCTACAACTACTTTTTCGCTGGTTGCTAGATTTTTTAACACAAGCCCTACCAAGGTTGTTGAAATATTTGATAAGTATGGCCAGATGCGTAGACAGCCATTGCCTGAGATCATATGCATTGATGAAAAGCACTGGAGACATAAAGGTCAAAACAGATACATGTGTGTCATTCTAAATTTTAAGACCATGGAAATTGTAGATATCATTGATGGAAGAACCAAGAAGGTATGGTCAAGTTATACACAGATAATCGATAAAAAAGAGCTCGCTAAAGTCAAATATATCTCTATCGATATGTATGAGACATACAGATTTGTAAGAAATCAATACTTTCCAGGGGCAGTACTGATATGTGATTCATTTCATGTCATAAAAAATATCAATAAAGTATTAGATGCTATCAGAATTAAAGTAGGCAAAAGATACCAAAAAGATAGTACTGAATATTATCTTCTCAAAAAGTTTCACTTCCTTATATTGAAAAACTACAATGATATTCCATTCAACAAGGCAAGATATAATAAAAAGCTTAAAAGGTATATAGACTATCATCAACTGCTTGAAATAATCCTGAACATAGATAATGAACTAACAGAAGCATATAATCTAAAGGAACAGTATATAACCTTTAATCATTATGCAACATCCGAGGACTGTAGAGAATGGCTATCAAGAATAATTCAAGAATATGCATCATCAGGAATTACTGGCTTTATATCATTATCTGGAACTCTTATAAACTGGTTCGATGAAATATGCGCATCATTTAATTTAGTAGATGGTCGAAGAATATCTAATGGACCAGTAGAAGGAATCAATTCTAGAATAGATAAAATACTTTCAAATGCATGTGGATATCAGAACTTTGCAAGAATGAGAAATAGACTAATGTATTCTCTTAATAAATCCTCTAATCCTTCCTCTTACGCTATTGATGAAACAATCAAAAGAGAAGGAAAAAAGAGAGGATCATATAAGAAAAAGAATCAATAAAACATTAAAATAGGAGTAATATGAGCGCACTAAAGGGCAGTCATTTCTGACTGCCCTTTACAAGTGGAAACCCCCAAATATTTAAAGCGAGTTTTCTATTGACCCCCCTTAAAAATTAAAGGTTCCAAATGTTCATCTCTCAAGTATTGTGTTTTTTATCCTTCAATACCAGTTTCAGATTTAACTAATTCAACAACTTCTTCCATTGTAGAAAGTTCAGTAGTTGCCTTTTCAGCTACCTTCTTAGATTCTTCATAAGATAATTCTCTGATACGTTTTCTCTGAGCAAGAATTGAAGTTGCAGACATTGAGAATTCGTCAAGTCCTAAACCAAGTAGTAATGGTGCAGCAAGAGCTTCGCCTGCCATTTCACCACACATACCAGTCCATTTACCTTCTCTATGAGAAGCATCAATTGTGTTCTTAACTAATCTTAAGATTGATGGGTTGAATGGCTGATATAAGTAGTTGATTGTAGATGACATACGGTCAGCAGCGAAAGTGTACTGGATTAAGTCGTTTGTACCGATTGAGAAGAAATCTACAACCTTAGCGAACTGATCAGCAAGAACAGCAGCGGCTGGGATTTCAATCATGATACCAACTTCGATTGAATCAGAAACTTTAACACCTTCAGCTTCTAACTTAGCCTTTTCATCTAATAAGATTCCCTTAGCCTTCTTGAATTCGTCAACAGTTGCAATCATAGGGAACATGATCTTAAGATCTCCATAAACTGAAGCACGAAGTAATGCTCTTAACTGAGTTCTGAATACTTCTTCTCTCTGGAAGCAAAGACGAATAGCACGAACACCTAAGAATGGGTTCATTTCTTCAGGAACTGGAAGAGCCTTTAACTTCTTATCTCCACCGATATCCATTGTTCTAACAACAACTGGACCATTTACGTTTTCAAGTACTGTCTTATAAGCTTCATACTGTGAATCTTCTGTTGGAAGTTCATCTGATTCCATATATAAGAATTCAGTTCTGAATAAACCAACACCTTCAGCACCATTCTGCTTAATAGCTTCGATATCATTTGGAGAACCGATGTTAGCTACTAATAATACCTTATGACCATCAGTAGATACTGATTCAGCAGTCTTTAATGTCTTAAGTTCTGCTTTGTAGTCTTCGAATTCTTTTCTCTTAGCTTCATAAGTTGAAACTGTTTCTTTATCAGGGTTAACAAATACATCACCTGTTATACCATCAAGAACTACCATATCACCATCATTGACAGTTTCAGTAATAACGTTAGTTGCTACAACTGCTGGGATTTCCATAGATCTAGCTAGGATAGCAGAGTGAGAAGTTCTACCACCGATATCAGTGATGAAACCACGAACTAAGTTTTTATTTAACTGAGCTGTATCAGAAGGAGTTAAATCATGAGCGATGATTACAACTTCTTCATCAATTAAAGCAGGGTTAGGTAAAGACTTACCTAATAAGTTAGCTTTTAAACGAGTAGTTACGTCTCTAACGTCAGCTGCTCTTTCTTTGAAATATGCATCATCCATAGATGAGAACATAGTAATGAATAAATTAGCTACATCTTCTAATGCTGCTGGAGCACATACCTTTTCATCATTGATCTTAGCTTCAACCTGTGACTGAAGTTCTGGATCTTCAAGAATCTGAGCATGAGCATCAAATACTGCTGCTTCTTCTTCAGATAAGTTTTTAGTAGCTGCTTCCTTAATTGCAGCGATTTCAAGTTTTACTGCTGCAACGCTCTTGTTATATAAAGCAATTTCAGCTTCTGTGTCTTCAACTGTAGTACGTGTTACAGTTAAATCTGGCATATCTAATTTATATGCTTTAGCAATGGCATAACCACTAGATGCCGCAATACCTTTTACATTTGTCATTTTTGACCTACCTCCATATATTCCATATTTTACAATAAAAGGGGTATAAAATAAAGGAAAGAAGTTCTTTCGTATATATTTTTTTGACAAATTTACACAATTTTGAGGGTATGAATTAACTTAAATCTATCTATATATATCTGCAAGTGTTGAAAGAAGCTAATTAGGATCATTTTTTCACTTTTTTAATAGTAAAAACTTACTAAATTTCTGATTATCTTTTCATAAGTTGGTAAATGACGATATATCCCGTATTTTAGGGCTTTATCGGTATTTTCTTTTCGGAAGATACCTTGCATAAGCTGGCATTTACCAGCATGAAAATGCAACCAAAAGTAGTAAATGAGTAGTAAATATACGCTCCGATATTAACAAGCCAGTCTTTCCAGTTCTGCTTTTGCAGATTGAAATGTACCGTGTGCATAATAGCCAAGTGTCATGGTTATGTTGGCGTGTCCCATGAGATATTGCAGGGTGTTTGGGTTCATTCCTCTGTTTGCCATATTCGTACAATAAGTATGTCGGAATGAATGTGGTGTGATGTTCGGTAACTTGTCCGTGTGATATTTGTTATACTTCTTAATCAGCCCTCGCACCATACCCTCATAGTTTCCTGCAACCTTAGGCAAGCCCTCACGGTTTAAGAATAGAAAATTGCTGTAACCACCTACAATCAGCGGTTGTGCCTTTCCTCTGTTCTTTAGTATTCTTTGGATTGCTTGATAAGCCCGTTCTGTCAATGGAAGTTCCCGTTTTCCGTTTTTGGTTTTTGGCGTTTCAATATAGTAGCCGATTTCGCTGTCTTTCAATAACTGGTGGTCTATATTGAGTATTTTGTTCTGCATATCAATATGCGTCGTCAGTCCGCAAAATTCAGAAATACGAAGTCCCGTTTCCAACAGAAGCACAACCTCATCATAATACTTGCTGTAAATCTTATCCTTTTCCATAAAGGCAAGCAGGCGTTCTTCCTGCTCTGGTGTAAGGATAACTTTATGCTCTGTATCATCTTCCAGAACATCACTTAGTTTAAATTCAAATGGGTTCTTTCTGATACAGTCGTCTTGTATCGCCATGTAAAATGACGCTTTCAAGGAACGCTTATAGTTATCAATTGTTGTATAGGCATATCCTTTTTCACTCATTCTGATAGCCCATTCTTTAGCGTCCGACTGCTTAACAGTATCAATCGCCCTCATACCCAATGGGTCATTTTTCAGAGCGTTCATAAGATACTGTCGTCCCTTTTCGGTAGCCCTCTTGATGTTCTTTCTTTGGCTGTTCTTTTTCTCGTAAAGCTGGCAGACTGTCATTTTACCGCCGACTGTGTCGATACCGTCGTTAAGGTCTTTTTTTATCTGTGCTTCTTTTTCCCTCAATGAAATATCATCACGCTTTCCAGCAGGTGTCTTGTCTGTCGGTACAAGTTTCCAAGAATAGATAAATTGTGGCTTTCCGTATATATCGGTATATTTATAAACGTATCTTCCGTCTTTTCGCTGGCTCTCTCCATTACGCAAATTGCGATTTTTACTGTCTTTTCGTTTTACATTAGACATAGTGTAAAGCTCCTTTCCGTCATGGAATGAGCCGTGATACGCTATACTTTATTATACCATATCTACGGCTCAATGACATTAGATTTCGTCCAATGTATCTATGATTTTTTCAAATTGTTTTCGCTTAATCTGAATACGATTACCGTTCACGATAACCCAGCCAGCGTCAATATTTTCTTCGGCTAATTTACGCAATTTTTTTTCGCCAATGCGGAAGTATTTAGACGCTTCTTCAATCGTCAGTGTATATTTTTCCCAGATAGGCACATCAGTATTGTTCATAATCTATGCACCCCCTTTACTGTGTGTTGTTTTTTACAAGCAGACAGACGGCTTTGGAAAGCTCCATTAGTATCTCAACTATTCCCATTCTTGTGGGCAGAACCGCACCATGCGGACGTATCATTATTCTGTGAGGATAGGTCGTGGCAAAACGACTTTTCCAACAGTCGCTCTCGGATCACTGCGTGGGTCGCTCGCTTTCTTTTGAAAAGGTCGTGGCGTACAGTCCCCGTGGCTCGCTATCTCACAAACGTATCTGTCTGCTTTATTCAGTTGTCAAAGAGCTGTGGCGAAAGCGTGTTGCTTTCATGTAAAAACAGGTGCAGAGCAGGAAAGAGGGGATTGAACCAATCATGCTCTGCGGTTACTGCTTGTTATTCTTCTTCGATTTCTAAGGCAATATCAAACCCTAAAATCATTTTAATAAGTGCTTCTCTGATGAGTCCCTTTAACTCCATATCTACAACAATATAAACATTGCCGTATTCATCATAGAGTGGACGCAGACAGCACTTTGATATGTACGGGTCATAAAATGCCAGTATCTTTTCAATCGCTTTTTCGTCCCCGTCCATTGCCTGCGAAAGCAAATAGTAGGACGGCTTCTTCATTGTGTGTTTCATTTGCTATCATTTCTCCTTTAGTATTTTTTTCATAAGCTCTAGTGAATTGTGTCGGTTTTGAAAAACACCACTTCTTGAAATATTTTGTCTTTTTGCAATCTCGGTATCGCTCATTTCCAAAAAATAATACATCAGCAAATTTTCTCGATTACGCTCAGACAAATGTTTCAAGGCTTCTGCCAGTTCATCATCACAAATACGAATATCACTACCGCATACATTGAAAATCGTATAGTCCGTATCATAGTCGTCCCAGACAGCCAGACTTTCTACAACGATTTCTGGAAGTTCACAAAAAAGCGTTTCTTCCTTTTGTCGTCGCTTTAATTTCTTCTGATAGTCCTTAACAACATGTCGGACAACTTTCTTCAAACAACTTTCAAAACGGCATTGAACTGTTTTCTGGAAGTCAGACGGTTTCATCAATCGCACCCCCTTTCCGTTACGACGTGAAAAGTGGTTATCCCTCTTTCCGCACCATATAGGGAACGGCAGGTGTGATTTGCTAAGTTGAAACCGAAAAAATTTAAAAATTTTTTTAGGCATGAAAAAAGCCCGCACAAAACATATAGTTTTATACGAGCTATTAAAGCTATAAAATATTCAGTTTTTATTACTAAAGCTGTTAGGTAGTGTATGATTGTATAGAATTTCGCTTAAAATGTTCCATAATACAATCCCCCTTAAAGCACCTTAATAATGTTAGTGTAGTTTTGAAAGGAAACTGTTATAAAAATCAAATCACATATTTTTTCCACCTATGCCAATTAAAATAAATAATCATCAAAAAGTAATATAATAATATAACTTGAAAGTCTAAACATTATAACTGTTTTCTATTCATTACAGTAATACTTACAATCAAATAAATAACGACCAATAAAATAGTTATAAGGACTGCAATTCCATAATCTTCAATAGATTTAGTACCAATCAGCAAAGAAGCACTTTCCATTAGAGTAGTCGGAGTGTATTTCCAAGCTTTAGGAAAAAAGCTAATAAGATACACACCTAGAACACTGCCACCAGTCCCTAAAAGCACTCCCGTATAACTTTTAACAAGAACGGAAAATAAAACAATAAGACCTATTATCCATACCCCAAACAACCACCAATGTACCATAGCAGGCAGTAGTCCAACAGCAATACTGTTATCCCAAAAAAAGGCGTTATATCCATAAGTTACAGCAAAGCATAACAAATACCCAATCGTCCACATTGTAAACATCACAAAAAATTTTGCAAATACTACTTTATAGCGAGATAGTCCTTTAGTTAAAATAAGTATAAGAGTATTTGTTTCATATTCCTTTGTAAATATTCCGCTATACAGAAACACAAATACAATTAACGCAATAGGAATGTTTTTGAAAAACTGTGTCCACGACGTAAGAGCATTCACTGTAACTTCTGTAACCATCATTCCCTGTTCTGCCAAAGAATCAGAAAGCGTTTCTAACATCCACGGCGTAAGTTTTGCAATTGCTGGATTCATAATGCCAAAAATCAAAAACAGAATACAGAAAAATGTAAGTTCTCCACTTCTGATACATTCAAAAATTTCTTTTTTAAAAAAAGCAATAAACGATTTCACTTTGACACCACCTCCATAAATAGAGATTCTAGTGAGGGTTCAACACGCTCGATTTTAGAAATTAATATTTTATGTTCTGTAATAAATTCAAGCACTTCAAACATTTTAAATTGTTCGCCCAAGAATAAAAGAGTATCTTTTGCGGTTAATTGAGCGTCTGTGAATACACTAGAAAGATATTCAGCGTCGTCTGCTTTTATTGTTTCCACAATAAATTCGTGTGAAGAACACACATTTTTTAAATCGGCAACTGCTCCTTGCATAGCTATTTTTCCATTATTTAAAAAAGCAACATCTGTGCAGATTCGTTCAACATCAGATAAAATATGTGTTGAAAACAATACCGTTGTCTGTTTTTTGGAAGAAAGTAGAATATCAAGTATCTCCTTTCTTCCAATCGGGTCGAGTGCAGAAGTCGGTTCATCACAAATCAAAATTTTGGGGCGTCCAAGAAGTGCTTGTGCAATCCCAAGTCGTTGCTTCATTCCCCTTGAAAACCCTCTAATACGATGATTTTCTTTGGAAAGACCAACAAGAGTTAAAAGTTCATCACTTCTTTTTTCAATGTCGTTTTTTCCCATTTCCAAACTTTCTCCACATAATCTAAGATATTCTCTTGCTGTCATAAAGGAGTAAAACTCTGGAACATCAGGAAGATACCCAATATAACGATTAGTTGCAGTTTGTCCGTATTTTACCCTTTCACCAGATACAAATACTTCACCCCTGTCCGACTTTAGAAGCCCTAAGATTATTTTCATTGTTGTTGTCTTGCCAGCACCATTTTCCCCTACAAAACCAAAAACACTATGTTCGGGTACAGATAAATTTAACCCTGTCAAAACTTCTTTATCCCCAAAATGTTTCTTTAAGTTTGTGATACGAAGCATATCCACGTTAAGAATCCTCCTTCCCAAGCAAGAAATAAAGGATAGGTCCAATAAATTGCATACCAACAATCACAACAATAAGCCATAAAGTACGATTACCTCTTTTATAGCTCTTATGAGTTAGAATATGATAAAGTGTATACGCCAGCAGGGCTAATTCTGAGATTACTAACGGTACTAAAAACGGTAAAAATTCAGTAACATTATTCATTATTTTTTTCCTCCTCTCGATAGGTTTCAACACAAAAACCATGATATCCACAACTGGTACACGTCAGTTTTCTGAGCGTCATGGAATGATTTGAAAAAATAAACTCTTTCAGATGAGGTTTAAATATCTCATGACACTGTGGACAGATATATACTATCCTTTTTGATAAAAATCGTATTATAAAAATTGCATATGGAATCGCTACCAAGATATATCCCCAAAATAACCACTGTATTCCAGTAGTAATCCATAAAATAATACTAACCCACTGAATTATATTTAGGGGAATACCTGTTATCAACAGAACTGCGTGTAACTGCTTCATTTTCTTTTTGTTTTCCATTGCATAAGCTATATCTCCGATTGATTCAACAGAGAAATTTTCTATTCCTTTCAGTGCTTTCTTTATGCCCTCTAGCATAGCAAGTTGCTCTTGTCTTTCTTTTACTTCATTTTGAAGAAGTTGCTCTTGCTTTTCAAGCAAAACAGAAATAACACTGCTAGGATTACTTTCAGATAACAATTCTCCTATGCTTTTAATTGAAATACCTGCATCACGAAGAAAGCAAATGATTTTCAGTTTTTTATAATCATCTTCTGAATAAAGTCGTCTGCCACCTTCAGAAAGTTCACTAGGTATTAAGATACCACGTTCATCATAATACTGCACTGTTCTAACAGATACTCCACAAAGCTTTGCTATTTCTCCTGTCGTATATTTTGACATAGCCTTTTCCTCCTTTCTGTTTTCATTTTATGTCATTACGTAGCGTTACAAGCAATACGTTACGTGGGGTAATTTTTTAAACTTAATGTTCTATCACATAGTTTATACTGCAAATCCGCTTCGCAGGAAGCGGGATAAACATTTAAACCTTTGTCTTTTGGGTAATCTTATAAATATATTCTTCTGGCGTAGGACGTTTATTTCCAAAATACTTTTTGAAATTTGCCTGCACCTCTGGGTCTGTACTGTTCATAGCTTCGTCAATCGTTGCTTCAATATCAGCCCGAACATCAGCAAATGATACACTGCCAGCTTTTGCACCAGCTTTCAATGCTTTTTTTATATCACGTTTTTTTAGCCCTATCATGGTATCACTCCTAAATTCAATCGTCTATTACTGTAAAAAATAGTGTTCTATTAGGTGGAATTTGATTGCAAAGAATTGTACTTAAAGCTTTCCATAATGCAAGCCCACTTAAAGCACCGTATCAATGTTGGCATGGTTTTCAAATTACTCTGAAAAATTATGAACTGTTCCTTTTGGAAATGTAATGGTCAGTCTTGTATATTCTTTTTCCGTAGAAGCAATATCCAATTTCAAGCCCAACCTATCGCATAATTTTTTCGATAGATACAGTCCCATACCCGTTGCATTTGCCTTGTTTCTATTTGAACCCGTAAAACCTTTTTCAAATACACGGGATAAATCAGACGCTTTTATTCCACAACCATTATCTTCAATCACAAGCAATATATTTGTACCATTGTCTTGACTGTATATCGTCAGCTTATTTTCTTGCTTATCAAAATACTTAATCGCATTTTGCACGATTTGAGATAGAATGAATGTCAGCCATTTTTCATCAGTATAAATGACATTTTCTATGTCATGGATATTGATAATTGCTTTTCTTTCCATAAGCGAATGACGGAATTTCAGAATGACATTATGTATCACTTCGTCTAACTGCAACTGTTTTACAAAATAGTCTTTTTCCGTATTTTCGCTTCTTGCATAGTAGAGCATTTGTTCCACTAACTGAAATATTTTGTCTGTTTCTTTTTTTAATGTGTAATTTTTTGTATTGTCAAACGTCAAAGACAATGCTCCTATCGGTATTTTTATTTCATGGGCGAAACTTTCCACATATTCTTGATAGTCCTGCTTTTCTTCTGTGATTTTGCCGATTTCATCATTCATAGATTTGCAGGCTTTTTTTAGTGCGTAGTAATAGGCTTCATTTTGAAATTCTTTTGGCTTTGGTAAAACGTCTGCAATATAATAGGTTTCTTCCAGTCCATCTACTAAATCAATAATATGTTGCGAAGCCTTACGTTTCTTCCGATACAAACACCATTGAAAAAGCCCTTGTATGCTGATGAACAGAATTACCAGCAATACAACAAATAGCGTATCTACACCGTAGAAAATCAAGAGAAATGCTACTAAGGCAAGAAAGAAAAGCTGAAACAATATCTCTGTTATTTTTTCTTCTAAGAATGTAAAAAAGCTCACAGTTTCCAACCCTTTCCTCGTATATTTTCCAATAAATGAACAATACCGATTTCTTTCATTTTCTTTTTTAGACGGGTCATATTAACCAGTAATACATTTTCGTCTAAATAATATTTGTCGTTCCACAGCTTTTCCAATAGTTCTTCCTTACTGATAACTTTATCTTCGTTCATAAAGAAGTAGTATAAAATACGAAATTCATTTCTTGTCAATTCAATGCTTTTCTCTTGATACTTCAAAATAGATAAATGTAAATCAAGGGTACAATCTTTTTTAACAAGCTCACGGAAATTATTCGGGTTTGATAACTGCAATGCACGCTTGATCTTCTCAAGAAGAATAAGCGTGTCATACGGCTTTGTGATAAAGTCAATTCCACCCACTTGAATACTTTTCAATTCGTCAGCATTTGTATCTCTGCTTGTTACAAAGATAATAGGTACTGGCATAGCTTGTTTTATTTTCCTGCATACTTCATAGCCATTTTCATACGGCAGGTTAATATCAAGCAAAACCAGCTCTACGCAATATTGCTTTAATTCCTCTGTCAGATTTTCAAAGTTAGTCAACAAGACTGTTTCATATCCTTGTGTGTTCAATAGTTTAGAAAGCTCTAGACGAGTGATTTCATCATCTTCGATAATTGCTATTCTCATTTCCACACCCCCTTGATTTACCATTATAATAATTCCACAGCAGGAGAGCTAGAAAAATCTAACTCTCCTCATTGATATTTCGTTTGAAACCGATATACGTTGCTATCCAGTAAATACTATAAATTAGGAAGAAGATAATTAAATTCAAGCCAAAGTACATTAGATAAAGGTGTTTATCTCCCAAAATTTGTTGATACACATTATTCAATGACGACATCATCACGAAAGAACATAATATTGCTGATATTGCAGGGACACAAAATAATATCAATAATTGTTTTCTGATTGTCTTAAATAGCGACTTGTCATTTATTCCTAATCTTCGCAAGGTCAGGTAGCGATATTTGTATTTAGTAGAGTCGCTCAATGATTGAACTGCCAAAATTGTCCCTACTGCGGAAATCAAGATAAATGCAATATACATAAACAGACTGACTACTATTGCAACCATTGCTTTTTGTTGTTCTATTTCTGCACCTCTTACGTTTACTCTATACGATTCGTCATTTATTTCTCCATTTTCATCAACCTTTACTAATTGATGTTGCATATCTTCTTTTATCTTATTTTCTAATTCTGCGTCTGTATCTTCTTTTGTATCTATAATCAAATGATTTTCTGATACTTCAAGTCCTTGAACATATTTATCTGGAAGTACAACAACAAATCTGCCAGTATTAGTTATAGAGTTCCAATAAGACTTAGTGTCATATCCTTTTAATTTCAAATTTTTATTTGCTACTGTTATGGTTTCAATATCTTTGTTATCTTCAACCTCATATGCAAACTTGCTATTTGTAACTATATAGTATTCGTTATCATTTAAAGAAAGCAACGGCATCTTTCTTAATTCTAGTAATCTGTTATGAAATGACGATTGTCAAGTGGAAATAACACATTTCTTTGATTTTCGTTTTTCGTTTTCCGTTTTTTCGTTTTATTTTGTTTTTTAAATCAAGGACATAGGACAAGAAACTTCTATACAGATTTATCGGCGGTTGGCCACTCTGTTATGCGTGGATTGGTTACCTCAGGTCAATGGTTTCGCCGCAAGTTTCTTTGTCTATAGTCGTGAATCAAATCTTTGGAAAAAGAAGTGTCTACATAGATTAGTCTTGAATAACTTTAACCATCTTCTTATAGAGATTTCCTGTCCAATAGCCTCAAT
>NZ_RCYB01000060.1 GCF_004168205.1 Catenibacterium sp. co_0103
AAAAGGAGCTTGTATAGATCAAGCTTGCAACTCTGAAAAATAGTGCCTGAAAGCAGTGAATGTTGCTTATGGCATGAGCTGCATTCAAGAACATATGAAGTCTTGGTCTTTCCTACACGCTTGACTAGGTAATACTTATGACAGCCACAACGGTCACATGAAAAGCCTTCAGGCCATTTCATGGATTTGAAGAATTCAATGCAGTTATCAATATTGTTGGAATATTTCTGAGTGAACTGATAAAGAGAAGCTTTCTTAGGCTTTAATACTTTGTTTGACATATGATTATACCTCCATCTAATTTCTAATCTAATTATAGAACAGATGGGAAATTCATGTGTCCGGTTCAGCTTCATGAACGCCGTTTAATCGGTGCTTATGAAATTTAATTTTCACTAACCTGTGGTTTGTGGGTATTCAAAAATAATGATTATAATTTAGATTCCATTTTAGAATGTAATGATCTTTATGAATATGATGTAGTCACTGTTCATGATTCTCATGGTAGGACAGATACAAATAGTTTGAAGAAGACATTAATAAGATATAGTGTACAGGGCTGGAGACTAAAGACAGCTTTCACAAATGAAATAGGCAGTAATATGGTAGGTGGTGCTATTGTAGGTGTTGGTGTAGGAAGCAATAGTACAAGTGATGAAGTTGTACTTATTTTTGAAAGAAAAATAAGAAATGCGAAGAAATAGACCGAGCAAGTTGCTCGGTCTATTAGTCTACATATTTCTCTAAGAAATGAGTAATATTGCTTTGAACAAGTTTCTTCTCTTTATGATAAGATTCACCATGTGCAGCATCATTCACAATAAGTAATTTCTTTTCTGCCTGACAGGCATTATAGAGTTCTAATGCCATGTAAGTAGGCACAAAGTGATCCTGGTTACCATGTATAAATAATGTAGGTGTTTTAGACTTCTTGACTTGATTGATTGCACTGGCCTGTTTGAAGTTATACCCTACTGTCTTTTTTGACAATAATGTAGCACTAGGCAGTAATAAGAATGGTGGACATCCTTTATTCTTTAAGTAGTATTTGAATTCATCATAAGCACTTGTATAGCTGCAATCAGCGACAATAGCTTTCACATTATCAGATAATTCTTCACCACTTACCATGAGGACTGTTGCCCCACCCATGGATATACCATGTAAGACAATGCTCATAGGTTCATTATGGAAGTACTCTTCCATTTTTTTAATCCATTCTAATATATCTAAACGGTCAAGCCATCCAAAACCAATATAATGTCCTTCTGATTGTCCATGCGCTCTATTATCTGGAAGAAGGATATTATAACCAAGTTCATGATAGAAACGAATATAATATGCAAACTCACGATAATGGTAAGAATGGAATCCATGAACACAGATTACTAATTTATTAGAATCAGGATAAGGAAGGAACTGCCCTTCTAGCTTTAATCCATCATAAGAAGTGATTTCCATATCAATAAATGTCTGATGATCTAGCCATTGTTTATCATCTTCACTTATTGGATGTTTTAATCCTACTTTTTCTTTTTTGCATCTTGTACATACTTTTTCTATCGCAATGCGCCCTGCTGCAAGATAAGTGGCAGATGCCGCAGCTACTGCGCCTATTGTACCAATAACTACATTCTTCTTTTTCATGACAAAATACCTCCTTTTATTCATTATATAAAATATTCTATGAAGAATTTATGTACAAACAATTAAGTTTGAATAAATAATTGACAGATATATGAATTTGTAAGTAGAAAAGGGTATGTTGGAAAGCGATAAATATATGTTTTTAAGAAAGTTTTTGTGTTAAAATAATACCGATATGAGGTGATTTTAATGACACAGGTTATAGGACCAGAACAGATGGATTTATTAGTGAGTGCAGTAAGAGATGGGAAGATTGTTGCATTTCCTACGGAAACTGTTTATGGCGTTGCCTGCTTATTCGATGATTTGAAGGGTCTTGATAGAATTATGGAAATCAAGAAACGTAACCCGAATAAAGCAGTGACTCTTATGTTGTCAAAAAAAGATGATGTAAAGAAGTATGGCTTAGTAGACGAGGGTACCCAGAGAGTGATTGATAAGTTTATGCCAGGTAGAATGACAATCGTATTAAAAAGACTGGATAGTGTGGATTCGAGACATGTTAGTGGAAAAGATACAATAGGTATTAGAATCCCAGACAGTTCTTTCGTTTTGTCACTCATTGATCAGACAGGGCCTTTATCAGTAACAAGTGCTAATTTATCTGGTCAAGGGAATACGACAAACGAAAAAGAAGTACTTGCACAGCTTGATGGACAGATTGATATGGTTGTCAGAGGACAGACTGCTTCGGCAACTGCATCTACAGTCGTGGATTTAAGTCAAGGTGATGTGAGAATACTAAGAGAAGGTTTAATTACCAAAGAAGAAATCGAGGAGGTATATTATGAAAGTTGCAATCGCTTGTGATCATGGTGGATTACGTTTAAAGAATGTTCTTATTGATGAAATGAAGAAACAGGGTTATGAAGTTGTAGACTATGGTACTTATACTGAAGACTCTTGTGATTATCCTGATTATGCATCTAAGGCAGCTAAAGCTGTTGCATCAGGAGAATGTGAGAAAGGTGTCGTTGTTTGTGGAACAGGAATCGGTGTATCAATTACATGTAATAAGGTAGATGGTATCCGCTGCGCATTATGTCATGATGTATTTAGTGCAAAAGCGACAAGAGCTCATAATGATACTAACATGATTGCAATGGGACAGAGAGTTATTGGAGAAGGACTCGCTGTTGAAATTCTTAATGCATGGCTTCATACTGATTTTGAAGGTGGAAGACATGTTAAGAGAATTGAAAAAATGATGGCTTTAGAAAAGGAGTAAGCATTATGAGAGATACAGAAGTATTTGCGAGTGTTGAGCGAGAATTGAATAGACAAAGAAACAAAATTGAATTAATTGCTTCCGAAAACTTTGTATCTAAAGAAATTATGGAGCTTGCGGGCTCAGTTCTAACAAATAAATATGCTGAAGGATATCCAGGTAAGAGATATTATGGTGGATGTCAGTTTGTGGATGAAGTAGAAACATTAGCACAGGAAAGACTTAAGAAGCTATTTGGCTGTGAGTATGCAAATGTTCAGCCTCATTCTGGTGCACAAGCGAATACAGCTGTTTATTTTGCTTTATTACAGCCAGGTGATAAAGTACTAGGTATGTCTTTAAATGATGGTGGGCATTTAACTCATGGACATCCATTAAACTACTCTGGTAAGACTTATGAATTCCATGCTTATGGTGTTGATAAGGAAACAGAAAGAATCGATTATGATGAATATAAGAGATTGTGTGAAGAAATCAAACCTAAGTTAGTTGTTGCAGGGGCAAGTGCTTATGCAAGAACGATTGATTTCAAATTCATGGCTGAAGTAGCACATAGTGTTGGAGCTATCTTTATGGTAGATATGGCACATATTGCTGGTTTAGTTGCTGCAGGAGATCATCCATCTCCATTCCCTTATGCAGATATCGTGACGACTACAACTCATAAGACTTTAAGAGGTCCTAGAGGTGGTGTCATCATGTGTAAGGAAAAGTATGCAAAAGATATTGATAGAGCTGTTTTCCCTGGTATGCAGGGTGGACCTCTTATGCATATTATTGCGGCTAAAGCAGCTTGCTTCTATGAAGCATTACAGCCTGAATTCAAGGAATATAGTCATCAAATCATTAAGAATGCAAAAGCTTTAGAAGAATCTTTAAAGGAAGAAGGATTCCGTCTTGTAACTGGTGGTACTGATAATCACCTATTACTTATTGATGTAAAGAGCAGCTGTGGTATTACAGGTAAGAAAGCTCAGAGATTACTTGATGAAATCAATATTACAGCTAATAAGAATGCGATTCCTTTCGATACAGAAAAACCTTTCAAGGCTTCTGGAATCCGTGTTGGTACCCCAGCAATGACCACAAAAGGATTCAAGGAAGATGACTTCAGAGAAGTTGGAAAGATTATTGCTTATCGTTTAAAGAATGAAGAAACTGATGAAGTAAAGAATGAATGTCTTGCAAGAGTAAAGAAGTTAACTGATAAAGTGACTATGTATGACGATATTAAATACTAGGAGGTCATAAGATGGTTAAAGTACTCAATCATGCATTAATTAAACACAAACTCTCTATTATGAGAGAAGAAAAGACATCAAACTATATTTTCAAGCAGAACCTTGATGAAATCGCAATGTTGATGGCTTATGAAGTCACAAAAGATTATCCTTTAAAAGAAAAGGAAATTGAAACACCTATTTGTAAGACAACTGGTTATGAACTAGATAGAGATATTATTCTTGTACCTATCTTACGTGCTGGTGTGGGTCTTGTAGATGGCTTCAGAAGAATCATGCCAACTGCGAAAGTAGGTCATATTGGTATGTATAGAGATGAAGAAACATTGATTCCTCATGAATATTATGCTAAATTTCCTAAGGGATTAGAGAGCGCAAAGGTTATTGTTCTTGATCCTATGCTTGCTACTGGTGGTTCAGCTGATATGGCTATCCAGAATATTAAAGATCGTGGTGCGAAGGATATTGAACTTGTCTGTCTTGTAGGTGCACCTGAAGGTGTGAAATACATTGAAGAACATCATCCAGATGTAAAGCTTACTTTAGCTGCATTAGATGAAAAGCTAAATGACAAGGGATATATTGTACCAGGTTTAGGAGATGCGGGAGACCGCTTGTTTGGTACTAATTAATGGGATTTGATGAATATGAAGTAAGAAGAACTTCTGTTAAAGTATTTCTTGCAGGATTGATTCTTGCGGTTATACTTTCCATCATTCTTCATTCAATCAGCTACTGCTTAGGGTTTGTATTAGGTTATCTTATTGATTTATTAATTTTACAGATCAATATGAAAATGACTGATACAATACTTTCCATCCAGACTGCAGGTAAGACAATTGCGGTTATGTTATTTATGGCTAAATTGTTTATTTTTGCAGTAGGTTTTGCGATAGCTGGATTCTTTCCAGAAATAGTAAATATGTATACTGTATTTCTGGGCTATCTAGTAGTAAAGATTTCTATTTATATACATGCATATGGAGAAAGGAGGCGTATGAGATAATGAAAATCACTATTCAGCCAGAACTGATATCATCATTGATTGTGACTGTGATACTTTCTATTTTCTTTGTTTATGCAGGTAAAAAAATAAGAGAAGCAGATCCAACTAAGAGACCAAAAGGTGTGGTTCTTCTTGTTGAAACCGCCATTAAGATGGTTTACGATTATATGGGCACAATCATGCCTAAGAAATATGCGAAGAACTACTATCCTTATTTCTCTATGTTATTTGCATGGCTGTTGGTTTCTAACTTATTTGGATTAACAGGTTTTGATGCGCCAACTACTAACTACTCAATCACGTTATCCTTAACATTAATTACATGGGTATTAATTCAGATTAATGCGATTAAGTATCAGGGTGTTGGCAGTTATATTAAGGGAACTTTGATTCCCCCAACAAACCTATTTGGTTTGATTTCACCATTGATTTCTATATCAATGCGTATTTTCTGTAACTTATTGAGTGGTACATTTATTATGGCCTTAGTATATCAGGCAACATCATTCTTAAGTTACAAGTTGATTCCATTCAACTTTTTAGGACCAGTGGTAGCACCACTATTACATTGTTATTTCGATGTATTCTCTGGATGTGTACAAGCACTGGTATTCGTTACACTATCTTCAATTCTGATTTCTAATGAAAATCCAGATGAAGAATAAATGAAAAAAATGTCAATAGGAGGAAATTGATTATGACAAGAGGTTTAATTGCAATCGCTGCTGGTATTGCAGTACTTGCAGGTTTAGGTACAGGTATTGGTGAAGGTTTAGTTGCCGCTCATGCAGTATCTGCAATTGGAAGAAATCCTGAGGCTGAAAGCAAGATCCGTACTACTATGATCTTAGGTATCGCCTTAACAGAAACAGTAGCCCTCTATGGTTTACTTATTTCTTTCATCTTATTATTCGTATTCAAATAAAAAATAGTTTAAGGAGGAAAAAACTATGCCAGATATAGCCGCAAAGTTATTTCCAAACCCTACCACTATGATTGTTCAGTTATGTTCCACTGCAATCATGCTTCTTCTGTTCAAGAAATATTTATGGAATTATGTATTAGAATTCTTCCAGAAGAGAGCTGATTTTATAGAAGGTAATATCAATGATGCGAAGGCTAAGAATGAAAAAGCATCTGAATATCTTCTAGAAAGTGAAAAGCACGCTAAAGAAGCTGCAAAACAGTATAAAGAAATCATAGATCAGGCTAAGGAAGATGCCGTAAAGGCTAAGAGTAAAATCATGGATGAAGCTAACAAGCAGGCTCAAGAAAAGATTGAACAGGCTCGCCATGAAATTGAATCTGAAAAGCTTGCAGCACAGGATGAAATGAAGAAAGAAATTGTGGATGTTGCTGTTGAAGTGGCTACTAAAGTCATGGATCAGAATATGAATACTGAAGCCAATAAAGCTTTAGTAGATGATTTCGTAAAACAGGTTGTTAACTAATGGATGCAAATGTTGCAGAACGTTATGCTGAAAGCTTATATCAGTTAGCGTTAGAAGATCATGCGCTAGAAGATTATCTAGCAGACATGAAACTAGTTGATACAGTTTTAGAAAGTAATCCAGAATTTGAAAAATTCTTCTCTCATGTGCTTGTAGATGATGAAGCAAAGTGTGCATTACTTGATAAAGGTTTTGGCACTTCAGTAAATCATTATGTATTGAATTTTCTTAAACTGCTTGTAAAGAAAAGAAGAACAAGATACATTGCGCCTATTACAAAAAGCTTTATTAAGATGAGTAATAAGCATCTTGGTATCGAGGAAGGCGTTATCTTCACACCTTTCGCATTAAGCGATGAACAGGTTAAGACAATTGAAGAAGCGATTTCTCAGAAAGAAAACAAAACAATTACTTTAAGAACTGTTGAAGATAAGACACTTATTGGTGGTGTTAAGGTTCAGATTGAGAACCGTGTCTATGATGGCTCATTAAAGAACAAAGTCAGCAAGCTCAAGACTGAGCTGTTGAGAAAGTAGGTGACGCAAGTGGCATTAAGACCCGATGAAATCAGTGCTTTAATCAAAGAGCAGATTAAGCATTATGATGATGTCATGGAACAGAAAGACGTCGGAACAGTTATGACTGTTGGTGACGGTGTCAGTGTTGTTCATGGTTTAGACAATGCAATGCTAGGTGAATTGATCCTTTTCCCAGGTGATGTTTATGGTATGGTCATGAACCTAGATGAAGATAGTGTTGGTGTTACTTTATTAGGTAATGCGGACGAAATTAAAGAAGGCGACGAAGTAAGACGTACAGGTAAGATCATTGAAGTACCTGTAGGTGATGCAATGCTTGGTCGTGTCGTTAACCCTTTAGGACAGCCTATTGATGGTCAGGGTGAAATTATCACTACAAAGACTAGACCAATCGAAAGAGTGGCTCCTGGTGTTATGACAAGAAAATCAGTAGATCAGCCAGTACAGACTGGTATCACTACTATTGATGCAATTATTCCAGTTGGTAGAGGTCAGCGTGAGTTAATCATCGGTGACAGACAGACTGGTAAAACAGCTATCGCTGTTGATACAATCATCAACCAAAAAGGTCAGGATATGTACTGTATCTATGTAGCAATTGGTCAGAAGAACTCTACAGTTGCACAGGTTGTTGAAAAATTAAAGAAGGCAGGCGCAATGGATTATACTGTTGTTGTTTCTGCATCAGCTTCTGAACTTGCTCCAGTTCAGTATATTGCTCCTTATGCAGGTTGTGCTATTGCTGAAGAATGGCTTGACCAAGGTAAGGATGTATTAATCGTTTATGATGATTTAAGTAAGCATGCCGTAGCTTATCGTACAGTGTCTCTATTATTAAAGAGACCACCAGGACGTGAAGCTTATCCAGGTGATGTATTCTACTTACATTCAAGACTATTAGAAAGATCTTGTCGTTTAAATGAAGAAAATGGCGGAGGTTCTATTACTGCCCTTCCTATCATTGAAACACAGGCAGGTGATATCTCAGCATATATCCCTACTAACGTTATTTCTATTACTGATGGTCAGATCTTCTTACAGCAGGAATTATTCAATGCTGGTTTCAGACCTGCCATTGATACAGGTTTATCTGTATCACGTGTAGGTTCTACAGCACAGATCAAGGCTATGAAGCAGGTTTCTAGAAACTTGAAGTATGAATTAGCGCAGTATGAAGAAATGCAGTCATTCGCACAGTTTGGTTCTGACTTAGATGCAGCAACTAAGAATGCGATTGAACATGGTGAACGTGTACGTGAAGTATTAAAGCAGGCACAGTATGCACCAAGAGATGTTATTGATCAGATTATTACTCTATTTGCACTTGAAAATGGATTCGTTAAGAATGTTAAAGTGGAAAAGGTACAGGAATACATGGATGGTTTAGTAGAGAAGTTTGCTGTTGCACATAGTGATCTTCTTGATGAAATCAGAGAAAAGAAAGTATTATCTGATGAATTAACTGCTAAGTTGAAGGAAGCTGTTAAGGCTTATACAACTCAGTTCGAAAACTTACAGAAAGCTGAGGCTTAATTATGGCTGGGCAGATGCAAGCCATCAAGCGTCGTATCAAATCAATTGAATCTACTAAGAAAATCACAAGAGCTATGGAACTTGTTGCTAGCTCTAAGCTTTCTAAGACTAGAAATCAGTTGAATGACATGAAGCCTTATTATACACAGGTAAAAGATACTTGTGCACAGATCTTATCTTCTGCAGGAAATGATATTGATTCTCCTTATTTAGTATTAAATTATAAGGGTAAAGATGTTTATATCGTTATCACTTCTACTTTAGGATTATGTGGTGGATATAACTCAAATATCTTTAAGCAGGTTGAAGCATCAGTCAATGATGCCAAGAAGATTATTGCGATTGGTAATAAAGGCTTAAATCAGTTTAAGAAACATTTTAAAGGTGAAGTAGATGGTACTTATGTAGACCTTAATACGACCCTTGATTTTAGAAGTATTGTGAGATTAGTTGCTTCACTTCTAGAAGGCTATAAGAAAAAAGAAATTAAGTCTATTCATATTGTATATACAGAATATGTGAATGATTTAACTTTCGTACCTAGAGATGTGACTCTTCTTCCACTTAAGGCTGAAGATCTTGTCTCTGATAAGAAATTCCATAAAGATACATTGTTTGAACCAAGTCCTGAATCAGTACTTGGAAGCTTAATTCCGATGTATTTACAGGCCGTTATCTATGGTTACTTGATTGAATCAGTGACTGCAGAAAATGCGTCTAGAAGAACATCTATGAAGAACGCAACAGACAATGCTAATGAATTAACAGATGAGTTGTTATTAAAATATAACCAGGCACGTCAGAGCGCGATTACAAGTGAAGTAAGTGAAATCGTTGCTGGTGCCAATGCACAATAAGAAGGAGGTGCCATATGTCTTTGAATGTTGGTAAGATTATCAAGGCTCAGGGTCCAGTTGTTGATGTACAGTTTGCTGCTGATAAAGATCTTCCAGATCTAAATACAGCCATCACAATTGATAACCATGGTGAAGAGTTAACTGTAGAAGTTGCTCAGCATATTGGTGATGATATTGTAAGATGTATCGCAATGGGTCCTACTGATGGTCTAACAAGAGGTATGGATGCTGTGGATACTAATGCACCTATTAGTGTTCCAGTAGGTAATAAAACACTTGGTAGAATGTTCAACGTATTAGGACATTCTATTGATGGTAAAGATGAATTGACTGAAGAAAAACATATGCCAATTCATAGATCAGCACCTACATTTGCTGATCAGAGAACAGAAACTGAAATTCTTGAAACAGGTATTAAAGTCGTAGACTTGATCTGTCCATTCATCAAGGGTGGTAAGATCGGATTGTTCGGTGGTGCCGGTGTAGGTAAGACAGTTCTTATCCAGGAATTCATCAATAACATCGCAACTGAACATAATGGTTTATCAGTATTCGCCGGTGTTGGTGAACGTTCTCGTGAAGGTAATGATTTGTACTATGAAATGAAAGAAAGTGGTGTATTAGATAAGACAACACTAGTGTTTGGTCAGATGAATGAACCACCTGGATCAAGACTTAGAGTTGCATTATCAGCACTTACTATGGCGGAATATTTCCGTGATGAACAGGGACAGGATGTTTTACTATTCATCGATAATATCTTCCGTTTCACTCAGGCTGGTTCAGAAGTATCTGCCCTACTTGGACGTGTTCCATCTCAGGCAGGTTATCAGCCAACTCTTGCAACTGAAATGGGTCAGTTACAGGAACGTATTACTTCAACTAAACAGGGTTCTATTACATCTGTACAGGCTGTATATGTACCTGCCGATGATATGACTGACCCTGCTCCGGCAACTACATTCACACATCTTGATGCAAGAGTTGTACTTGATCGTAGTATTGCAGCATTAGGTATTTACCCTGCAGTAGATCCACTAAACTCTTCTTCTAGAGGTCTTGATCCAAACGTTGTTGGTAAAGAACATTATGAAGTGGCTCATGGAGTAACTCAGATGTTACAGAAATATCAGGAATTACAGGATATCATCGCAATTCTTGGTATGGATGAATTGAGTGAAGAAGATAAACTAATCGTTGCACGTGCAAGAAGAATTAGAAACTTCTTATCACAGCCATTTACTGTTGCAGAACAGTTTACTGGTTTAGATGGTAAGTATGTACATGTAGAAGATACAGTAAAAGGATTTAAAGAAATTCTAGAAGGCAAATATGACGATTTACCAGAGCAGGCTTTCCATAATGTAGGTACTATTGAAGAAGCAGTAAAGAAAGCTGAATCTTTAAGTGAGTAAATTTCATTTACATATCGTCACTCCTAAAGGTACCTACAGGGATGTAGACGTAGATATTCTGAACATTAGAACAACTGATGGTCAGATGGGTATACTTGCTCACCATATGCCATTGGCGAGTGGTGTGGAAATCGCCGAAATGAATTATAGGATTGATAAAGACAGATATGAGTTCGCTGTTGGTGGTGGATTTGTTTATGTAGATGGTGATAATACTGTTACACTTATTGTGAATGATATTGAATCACCAGAAGAAATCGACCTACGTAGAGCTGAAGAAGCAAAGGCAAGAGCTGAAGAGAGATTAAGATCAAAGAATCCAGATGTCGATTTACAGCGTGCTGAAATTGCATTAAAGAAGGCTATTACACGTATTCAAGTCAAAAACAATTACTAGGATCCAGGGTTATTCCCTGGATTTTCTTTTGGAGAAGTTATGAAAAGTGATTATGTGAGAGTAAAAGATTATATACCTGATATATATGTGGAACTACGTTATGCAACAGAACGTAATTTTACACATACTAAAGTATATGATTGGGATGAAGCGTATTTAAGAAGAGGAACTACACTTAAACTCAAGAAGGTACGTAAGAGCCAAATAATATAGTGGATAGAAATAGACATCACCATATTAGATAATTAGAGTGTTTTTAGATACTAAATTTGCTATATATAGCGTTTTTAGCCACTAAATTTGCTATATATAGTGATTTTAGCACTAAATTCACTATATAGAGGATGGTGAGATCATGGATATTCAAAGCATTAATGATGATATCAAAACTAAGCAATGGATTGAAAGAATAAAGGAGTGCAGGGAAAGTGGACTTCCTGTTAGAAAATGGTGCAAGCAGAACAACATATGTGAGCAGACCTACTACTGCTGGCTGAAGAAACTGCGAAAGATGGCAATCGAAACAGGTGCTGTACAAGCTCCATCATTTGTCTCCGTTGATCAGAGCACACTTGATAAACAGAACATAATCATTACTAAAGGAGATGTTCATATAGAATTTCCCTGTGATACAGATATTGGAACTGTAACGAACATCATAGATGCACTATTATGTTAGGTGACATCTCCAAGGCAGAGCACATCTATATAGCTGTTGGCTATACAGATATGAGGAAACAGGTTGATGGGCTTAGTGCACTGGTTACAACACAGTTTAGTTTAGATCCCTTTTCAAATTCAGTATTCCTGTTCTGTGGTAGAAATTCGAGAGTGATTAAGGCACTGTACTGGGAGGGTGATGGCTTTGTACTTCTTTACAAGAGACTGGAAGACGGCAGATTCAAATGGCCTAGAGA
>NZ_RCYB01000061.1 GCF_004168205.1 Catenibacterium sp. co_0103
AAAAAACGGAAAACGAAAAACGAAAATCAAAGAAATGTGTTATTTCCACTTGACAATCGTCATTTCATAACAGATTATTAGTTGACTATATGCACTTTACCATGCCACCGTCAACATTTAAGGCAACACCAGTAATATAATGTGCTGGTTCACTAGATAAGAATACAGCAGCTGATGCAATTTCTTCAGGTTTAGCATATCTACCCATTGGTATATTTGTCTTAGCAAACCAATCAATAGATTCATCACGACTCATACCAGTAGCACCTGCTAATTGATCACCTAACTGTCCTTCTGCATGCCATAACGGTGTATCTACAGGACCAGGACACACAGCATTTACATTCACATTAAATGCTGCACAATAATTTGAATAATCTTTAGTAATCATAATATCAGCAGCCTTAATAGTATCATAACTAATTAATCCTCCAGGCTGTTTACCAAAGATGGAAGCTGTATTTACAACACTTCCCCAGCCATTTTTCTTAAAATGAGGAATACATAAATTAGTTAATCTCACTGGTGCATACATCATAAGTTCTGCATGTTTTCTGAATGTTTCTTCAGGGAATGTTGCAATATCACCCATTAAAGCTGTTCCTGCATTATTACATAGAACATCAATCTTTCCAAAATGTTCAGCAACATTTTTAATAAAATCTTTGCAGTTCTTTTCGTCTGTAACATCTACTTTTTCAACATAAACTTCATTATCTTTTAGTTCTGTCTTTAAAGAATTCAACCCTTCTAGATTTAAATCAGCTAATGCAAGTTTTGCTCCTTCTTTTGCATATGCTTCTGCAATAGCTTTACCAATACCAGAAGCGGCTCCTGTTACGATTACGACACGATCTTTTAAACCTAATTCCATAACAATTCAATCCTCCTTGTATGTATAATTTATATATATAATTATACTCCTCGATAAAGTGCATATTCTACCAATACAGTGTTTTAAAAATAATTTACCTGAAACAAGACAATTAATTAAAAAAATACTTGAATAAGTACATTGTAAGTGCTATCATTTCACTGTGCGAAAAACGTATAGGATTGTTACTATTGAATTAGGCAAGACCAGAGTAAACCTTCTTTTTTAGAGGGGTACTTTGGTCTTTTTTTGTTGGTCCTATATAGAAAAGAAAGGAAAAGGGATAATGAACAAAAAACAAGGTGTTATTGGATTAGTTGCAACTGTCATGATTGCGAATGCTGCATTTGTTGATGTGAGACCAGTCTATGCTGTAGAAAACTTAAATCTTGCTAAAGGGTGTGCTGTTAATGCAAGTAATTATGAAGTAGATTCTACATCACCAAGCAAAGCAGTAGATGGTGATATGAAGACTCGCTGGGGAACTGAACAGAATAGGGCAGACAATGAATGGATTGAAATTAATCTAGGTGGAGAAAAGACAGTACGTCAGATTAATATCAATTTTGAAAGAACTGATGATGCACAGAATATTCTAGGCTATAAGATTGAACTAGAAGAAAACGGGAAATATGTAGAAGTTTATAAAAAGACTTCTAAGGCTAAACAAGCTGAAATCATTCAGTTAGATAAAGATCATCAAGCGACTAAAGTAAAAGTTACTGTACTTTCTGCAGATGGAGGTACAATCAACTGGAAGAATGTTGGAATCAATGAAATTGAAGTCTATAGTAAGATTGTAGAAAAAGCAGATGCTACGCCTAATAAAAATCATATGGCAAATGCTACAATCACTGCATCAAGTAGTGAAGCTAATACACTCAGTCCAGATAAAGTAAAAGATGGAAGCACAGAAAAATCAAACCGCTGGGCAAGTGATTATGAAACTCCAACTACTAAGATCTGGCTCAATACTAAATTTGCTGGATTGACTCTCGTTAAGGAACTTAAGATTCATTTCTTTGAAAGAGATGTAGCACCAATGCCATCTAACGTAAAAAGCTTTGATATCAAATATAAAGATAAAGATGGTGTAGAAAAACTTGCAAAGAGCTTTACTAATACAAAGAAAGGTGACGGTTATAATAACGAAGTTGTTGTTAAGTTCGATGAACCTATTGAAGCAAAAGAATTAAAGCTTTGTAACTTTGTTGCTGAAGCATCATCATGGAATAACGTAAGTATTGCTGAAATGGAAGTTTATTCTAATGAACAAACAGCACAGAAAGCAACTCTAAACTCTGTTGTCTCTTCTATTGAATCTCAGAGTAAGACAATTGAAGCAGATGTGAATACATTAGATATGCCAGCTGTACCAGCAGGATTTACTGTAAGAATCAATGGTGCAGATCTTGAACAGATCATTGGTGCAGATGGTAAGATTGTCCATCCATTAGTTGATAAGAATGTAAAGGTCTCTTATGTAGTTACAGAAACTGAAACTGGAAAAGAAAAGAAGACTGCAGATATTGACTATGTTGTAAAAGGTATAAATGAACAGTCTGCAAATAAGAATACAAAACCTACTGTTATTCCAGAAATCCAGGAATGGCATTCAAACTCAACAGAAAAGATTTCTATTAACTCATTAAAGACAGTGATTTATACAGATGATAAGTTAAAAGCTGTTGTAGATGAATTTGTACGTGATTATAAAGATTTCACAGGTATTAACCTTACAGTGAAAAAAGGTGCTTCTCAGGCTAATGCATTCAACTTTGAATTAAAAGCACCAGATACTCTTCTAGGTGATGAAGGATATACAATGGATATCCAGAAAGACCGTATCAATGTTGCGTCTGTTCATACAACAGGTAACATGTATGGTATGCAGACAATCCTTCAGATGTATAAAGAAGACAATGAAGGCTATAAGATTGGTAAAATGCGTGACTATCCTCGTTTCAAGACACGTGGATTCTTATTCGATGTAGCACGTAAACCAGTTTCATTAGATATGATGAAGGATGTTGCAAGAACAATGCGTTACTATAAGATGAATGACTTACAGACTCATTTGTCTGATAACTATATCTTCTTAGAACAATATGGTAAAGGTGATAATGAAAATGAAGCATTTAAAGCCTATGAAGCATTCCGTCTAGAATCAGGATTATCTAACGATAAAGGTGAAACACCTACTGCAAAAGACTATTCTATTTCTAAGAAGGACTTCAGAGAATTCATCCAGGGTGAAAGAGCATTTGGTATGAATGTAGTACCTGAAATTGATGTTCCAGCTCATGCCACTTCATTTACTAAAGTATGGCCAGAATTAATGGTTCAGAATAAGGTATCACCATTAAATAGAAATAGACCACTTATTGACCATCTTGATGTCTCTAAGAAAGAAACAAAAGATAAGATCAAAGAAATCTTTGATGATTATACAAAAGGTGCTAATCCAGTATTTGATGGAGAAACAACTGTACATATTGGTGCAGATGAATTCTTATCAAACTACACAGCATATCGTGGATTCGTTAATGATTTAGTTCCTCACCTAAAAGAAACAAATACAGTACGTATGTGGGGTGGTTTAACTTGGATCAAAGATAATCCAGTGACTCAGATTAAGAGAGAAGCTATTGATAATGTAGAAATGAACCTTTGGTCAGCTGACTGGGCAGATGGTATTGAAATGTATGATATGGGCTATAAGCTTATTAATACAATTGATGACTTTGGTTATATGGTTCCAAATGGAAACAAAGGACGTGCCAATGCCTATGGAGATTTATTAAACGTAAATAGAATCTTCAATCAGTTTGAAGCAAACAAAGTAAGAGTCAAAGGTGGTTCTTATAAGTATGTTCCTGCTGGTGATGATCAGATGTTAGGTGCTGCATTCGCATTATGGAGTGATAATATCGATAAGAGCGCATCAGGTCTAAGTGAATCTGATTTATATTGGCGTTTCTTTGATGCATTACCATTCTATGCAGAAAAGACATGGGCTGCGACTGGTAAGGAAAAAGGCAGTGCTGATGCTCTTGCTAAAGTGGCTCAGGATAAGGGAACAGGACCTAATACAAACCCTTATTACAAAGAAAATAAAAAGGGTGAAAACTATGAAAGCTATGATTTCAATAACGGATTAAAGGATAGTTCTGAAAACAAACGTGACCTTAAAGAAGGAAAGAATACTGAAATCAAGGATAATGCATTAGTATTAAAAGATGGTGTAAGTTATGTCACTTCTCCAATTAAAGAACTTGGTAATGGTAATAAGCTATCATTTGATATTAAACTAAACAAACCTGCTAAACCAGGAGATATCCTATTTGAATCAGATGCGAACTATGGAACACATGATATCAGAATCATGGAAGATGGTAAGTTAGGATTCACAAGAGAACTTTATAACTATTATTTTGACTATGAATTACCAGTAGGTAAGACAGTCAATATTGAAATCACTACAGCTCAGCAGAAGACAAGTCTTTATGTTAATGGTGAATATGTATGTGATGCAAAAGGTAAGTTTATTCACAATGATATGGTGAAGAAAGACAATATCACACATTCAACATTTGCCTTACCATTAGAAAGAATTGGTTCTAAGACAGAAACAGTTTCTGCAGTAATTGATAACGTAGTAGTAACTGAAAAAGCACCAGAAGTAGATCTTTATAATAAAGCTTCTTGGACTGGTAAAGCTGAATCAGAAACACCAACAGCTCACGGTGGTCAGAGTGAAGGTATTATCGGTATGGCATTTGACAATAAGCCATCTACAATCTGGCATTCAGACTGGTCACAAGCTACAAAAGATAAGGTTCCAACAACATCTGGTGCTCCAGGTACAGGTAAGGGTGCTGATGGAAGTATTTGGACAGAAATTTCATTTGATAAAGCTTATGAAATCAATCAGGTATCATTCACACCACGTCAGGATTCTAACAGTGGCCAGGTGACTAAAGCTTCACTTTATATCCAGACTGAAAAGAATGGTGAATGGGTAGAAGTTGCGAAAGATCAGACATTTGATGCTAACAAGTCAGAAAAAACATTTACTTTTGATACACAGAATGTATATGGATTCAAGTTTGTAGCATCTGAATCAAATGATGGATGGGTAGCTATCTCTGAATTCAATATTGCGAATAAAGATGTAACTAATAACACTTATACTGTTTATGTAGAAGCAGAAAAAGGTGGTAAAGTAAGTGGTGGTCAGGAAGTTAAAGCAGGTAAGTCTGTAACTATTACTGCAACACCTAATAGAGGTTATGTATTTAAAGGATGGTATCGTCCTAATGGTGAAAAAGTATCTGATAAAGCAGAATATACATTCAACGTTAAGGGTAATACAGCTTTAATTGCGAAGTTTGAAAAGTCTTCTGAAGCAGATGTAAAGATTACAGATATCCAGAAGCTAGATGATCTTACTGTAGTAAAAGGTACTTCATTTGATTCATTAAATTTACCAAACAAAGTATCTATTACATTAGAAAACAATGAAACAGAAAAAGTAGACGTAACATGGAATAAAGCATCTTATAAGGCTAATGAATGTGGTACATATGTATTAGAAGGTACTCTTACATTACCAGAAGGCGTTGTAAACCCAGATGGCTTGAAAGTAGTTGTAAAAGTAACTGTTGAAAATAAGAAGTATACAGTTGCAGTAGAAAGTGATCAGAACATGGGTACTGTCAAAATGGATAAAGAAGATGGTATTTATGAAGAAGGTTCAAATGTGACTGTAACAGCAAAAGCAAACAAAGGTTATGAATTTGTGAACTGGACAGATGAAAATGGAAGAGAAGTAAGTACTTCTAACCCATATACATTTGAAGCAACTACAAACACTACTCTAAAAGCAAACTTCAAGAAGGTAGAAGTTACTCCAGCTAAACCATCATCACAGGATATCCTAGATGATTTACTAGCAGGAAATAAGGTACAGTCAGTTGTTTCTAAAGGACAGACACAGTTTGTACTTCCTGAAGTACCAGAAGGCTATAGTATTATTATTACTAAGGTAAGTCCTGAAGGTATTATCTCATTAGATGGTAAAGTAACAACTCCTAAGAAGGATACAGATGTGATTGTTAGTATCACTGTAACTGATGCAGAAGGAAAGACTGCAAGTCATGACTTTACTGTAAAAGTAATTGGACTTAATGAAGTAGATAAGGAAACTCCAAAAGATCCTGAAACAGGTAAGGATACACCTAAAGATCCTACTCAGGATAAGAAACCAGCTAAGACAGGTGATGCAACATCAATTGCAAGCTGGATCTCTATGATGACAGTAGCAGGTGCTATGTTACTTAAGAGAAAGAAAAGATCATAATACTTAATTGGTCTGAGAGATAGCGAAAGCTATCTCTTTTTTGAGTTCTAGGACAAAGAAAAAAACCACGACATAAATCGTGAGTTTTCTTCCGCACCGAGTGCCATTGATGTATATGATTGTATGCTAGATTAAGTAGAAAATCAATAGAATATTTACGACTAAAAAGTGAAGTAACACCTATATGGTCTGAGAGATATCTAAATAACAAGACAGTACAGTTCATAAGAATACCTTTAAATCGTAATTCTTTTTATGTTTTTAAACGTTACATTTAAGTGCCTAATATTCGCTGTTGTCAGACGTTAACTAAAATTTTTATTTTTAAAAAAAGATAAAATAGTATTAGAGAGGGAGGCGCTCATTATGATTGAACAACAGAATAAACTTATTGATGCATTGTATGAAAAAAGTGTTATTTCACATAGTAGGAAACACTCAGAAATAATAGAGAGAACACTAGATTCTAAGATTATAGTCATAGTTGATTTTGAAAACTATCAAGCTATTCCTACAGACTTATTACATAAAGAGTATATCTATTACTTGTTCTGTGGTTATTACACCACAAAACCAGCACAAGAATATAAGGATATGCTGGAAGGTTATGATATCAATATCGTAGAGACTAAGAGTGTAGGAACAAACTTTGTGGATAATAGAATCTCTATGTATATTGGTTATATGTTTGGTAAGTATAATCCTAGGTTAATCATACTGGTATCTAATGACATTGATTATTATGAGATGGTGAGAGATTTAAAGGCTCATGGATATCCGATAATATTCAGGGAAATCTCAATAAGTAGTAAAGAATTATTAAGAAGACAAACAGATTACTTATTTAATAAACCAATGACTAAACCCACTGCTGTTAAGAAAGAACCAGTAAAGGATGATATGTCTGTAATGATGGAGAAGCTTGTTGAGTTGAATAATGGAAATAATATTATAGGAGCATCAAAAATCAGATTTTACTTGAGATCGAATTTGGAACTATCAGAAAGTGAAGTTAAGGAAACGTTGAATATAATAAAATCACAATGTGAATTAACAGAAGTAAAAGGAGCAGAAGAATTCTATAAGTTAGAGGGTGAAAATTTATGAAAGAACTATTAGAAAAAATATTCGAACAAAGAAGTAATGGATTGTATTTTGTGAATACTCCAACAGGTTCTGCAAAATCTTATAGTGCAGTACAGTTGATGAAAAATAATTACAGGAAGTTTGATAAACACTTTATATTTATCACAAATAATTTGAATAACTTACCAATGGATGATTTAAAAAATGCATTAGGTGAAGATGAATATAAAACAAATGTATTACGTGTAGAAAGTGTTGTGGATAATATTGTGCATCATTTTTATGAAGCTCATATTCCAGATGAATTTCAAGATTTAGATTCATACAGAAACTTAAAGAAAAGTTTAGATATTTATAAACATTTCCAAAAGGAATTTAAGAATAGGAATGTCACATCGGAAATGCTTCAAAAATCTCAAGAAGATCTAGTATCAGCTGATAGTAAGTTTAGAAAAGAAGTTAGAAGTAAACTAATGACTGCTGAATTTAAAAAGAAGAATGTAGATGATAGAAAGAAAGATATGAAGGCACTTCATTCGTGGCTTAGTGTTCTATATCCTGCTATGTTTATTGAGGACTATAAGATTATTTGTATGTCTGTAAAGCGTTTCTTTACTTCAATTGATCCTATTTATAAGAAAAAGTATAAATTCTCTGAATCTGAAATTATTAACGATAGTATTCTTTTTATTGATGAAGTAGATGCAACTAAGAATGAAATTAACGATATTATTATAGAAAGTAGTTTAAGCTCAACTGTTGATTTGATTCCTATGGTTTATCGCATTACAAGTCCATTTATTCATTGGGAGGATAATACACCTAAAGATGTAAAGGATTTAGTACCTGAAAATGATTCGCAGTTAAAAGATATAAGAAAAAAAGCTTTAAAGATACGAAACAAATATCATGATGAGCTGCCTTATTATTGCCCAGGAATTAAAAACCGTAATTTCTTGATGAGTGATTCAACATTCCACGCAAGCTTTGATGGTTTATCTAAGAAAAGAGCTTATGTCTATTATGATGAGGAGCATAATAGAATGACCATCAAAATCTTTGATAGCGAAGAGAGAAAAAAAGAATTACCTAAAATAAGTAGTGAAGTGTATAGCTTATTCTCTATTATTGGTGAGATGAGTAATTTTTTGGTTTCTGTAAAGAGATATATTAAGAAACTCGGTTCAGCTCATAAAAACGATAAGAATCTAAAAGCAGAAGAAGATGATCTAATTAATGATGAAGAGGCAGTACGATCTATTTATCATTTATTCAAATTATCTGATCCCGATATATCATATATTGATAATGATATTAATATTCAGCCTGTAATGAAGGTGAATAAAACAAAGAATGAATTTAAGAAAACGAATAATTATTATAATAGAGGTATTCGTTCTTTTGAATTTACTAATAAGAAGGATAGTGGCTTTAATACAACTTTCCATTATATGCATCTTATTAAAAGTGCTGAATGTATATTAGCTATGTTAGCTAAAAAAGCCACTGTTATTGGATTAAGTGCAACATGTAATATTGATTCTGTATTGTCAAACTATTCACTCAAGTATCTTAAAGAAACTCTAGAAGATGATTTTCATATTATTGAAGAAGAGGATCACCAAAGAATCCAAGATACATATTCTTTATTGAATGAGAAATATGAAACGGGAGAAATTCAAGTAAAGGTAGAAGAGATAGATTATCATAATGAAAATTTAAAAGAAGCTATTGGATTAGTATTTTCTGATCCTAAACATCAAAATGAAGTCTGTAAGATTCTCACTCAGGATATGGAGGCAGATAAGAAGGGTTATTATGCTAAAAGATATTTGATGGTAGCACAAGCTTATAGATACTTTGTATCACATAAAGATATTCATTCATTCTTATGTTTAAATAATGCTTTACCAAAAGAAACAGGTAACCTTAGATTGTTAAAACTTAAGGAACTATTTCGTTTGGTAAATATTGAGTGTGGTGTTGATGAAAATAAAAAGAATTATATCGTATTAAAGAGTGGTGCAACATTTGATGAGGATAAAGAGAAGATATTGAAATCTCTAAAAGAGGGTAAAAAGATTTTTGTGATTTCTGCATATGCTACTATAGGTGCAGGACAAAACATGGCATATGACTTACCTAAAGGCTTGGATACGATTAACTTAACTGATTTCGCAAATAAAAAAGATGGAAGAAATAAGAAAAAGGATTTCGATGGAATCTTCTTAGGAGATATCACGAACGTAATCACCAATCTCTATGATACTGAATCTGGATTTAAAGAAGAGGATTTACTCCATTACTTAATTGAAGTGGAGAATTTATATGAGAATAATGAAATTGATCATCGTACCTTAAGTAAATGTATCTCTGCAGGCTATAAGAAATTAAAGAATCCAAAAGAGAAAGGATTTAATACGGAACTTAAAGGCTGTAGAAGTATACGTCTCTCTAAGACAAAACAGATCATTCAAGCAGTAGGACGTTTATCTCGTTCATTTAATAAGAATAAAGTCATTCATATTCTAGTTACGAGAGATATCGTGAATAGTTTTGATACATCAATACTAGAAACTGAAATACTTTCACCAGAAACAATAAAACTCGCAGAATATGCTAAAGAAAGACAAGAAGATGTTCCTGTATATGATTATGTTGAGAATGAAGCCAGTCATATTTCTAGTTCTGGTAAGTTCTATATATATGAATTACTATCAGGAGATTGGACATCACAACAAATACAACGCTATAAGAGATTGGGTGAAACATGTTTAAAACATCCTACTATTTCTAACAGGGATGATGAAATAGTTAAGGAATATTACGTTCATTCATCTGAACCAATGAATAAATACTATTTCATAGGTGAAAATGATTTTGAGTATACAGATGTTTTCTTTAATCAATCTAAGGATGAAGTCATGCTCAGACTACAAAATAATGAAGAATCTGAACGAATCAAGCATATATACGAAGTTAGTGAAGAAAATGCACGTCTTTCTAAGATGTTGAATTATCCTGGTTTAAGAGAGGAGTTTGTTAAACATAAGTATGCCACTCGTTTTGAAGTAAATGATTATATGTTATCACCTGTTTTATACCAGAATATCTATAAGGGAAGACTAGGAGAGTTTGTAGGTCATTTTATTATAAAGAAAGAATTAGGTATTGATCTAGATGAACTTAAACCAAACGAATATGAACGTTTTGATTATAAACGTGGTAAGGTCTATATCGATTTAAAACATTGGAGATATTCAAACTTTGATTCTAAGAAAATGACTAAGAAGATTATTGATAAGCTAGATGAAATAGGTGGAGAAAAGGCAATCATTATTAATATATTTGATGAAAATAAATCAGATAAGATTATTGAATCTCCGAGAATCATTGAAATACCTTCTCTACTTGAAGAAGATGGATTCCATGCTAATCAAGAAGCAATTAATAAAATAAGAATGTGTTTGGAGGAATATAAAGATGATTAAAACAAATAAAGTAAAGCTTGAAATCCATTATGATCATATTATTCGTGATTATGACCTTTATAGAATACAACCAAAACAAACTGATGATAAAGATGAAGAAAAATGTGTTCTGAAAAGAAGCTTAGAAAAACTAGACCAATTATCTCCAGTATTAGCTGTACTTTATAGATATAAAGGTCCAGTTTATCTTATATTTGAAAAAGGAAGTGTATGTTCAGAAGACCTTCAATCACATGTCAATCAATATGATAAAGGCAGTATTGTAGAACCGTTAGATATAAAGGATCCTTTAAGTATAACACCGATTGAATTATCTCAATTGTTGATCAATATGTTGCCTAATATGGAATTCTCTCAGAAGTTTAATAACATCTCAGGTAGATATTTCAGTTTCAATCAGAAGTCTTTTAGAAAAGATTGTATTCTAGCATATCATATTAGTTTGATTGAATCAGAAACAAGTAAGCAGGAATGTATGGTGCATATGGAGGGTGAATCTTATCATCGTTTATCTAAAGTATTAGAGTATAATGACAAATATAGAAATGATATTTTAAAACTGCCTAGATATTACAAAAGTAATGAAGGATATGTACTTCGTCGATGCCTTACACCATTAAGTACAGATCAGTGTTTTGTGAGAAGAAGTGTATATCGCAGACAAAGAGAGGACTTTGTGAATAGTTTAGATATTCATGATATACAGGGGTTTGAAAATTCTAAGTGTGGTATGTTGCATCAATTTTATATTGATGTTGATTTACATCTTAATGATTATATTCAATTACATCCTATAGATTTAGATAATGAACAGATGGCCAATACATATTCAGACTTCTTATCCCAGGATTATATAAGAAATCTATATAATGATTTAGGTGTTCATTTGATTGACCGTGTGAACGATAGTTCATCTAAGAAGATGATTGATTTAATTGTTTCTAAATTAAAGGATAGAGGTATCGATAATATTCATTATGATAAAGGTAAACAGTTCAATATTGCATTGATTCATAATCAGAAATATTGTAAGAACAACAAAATACCAGACCAGCATGTCAGTGATTTAAACTTCCAACATATCACTTATGAGACTTGTATTGCTAGAGATAATACAGTTGATATTAGTGATAATATTATGGATAGGATTCTAATGGAATTACTT
>NZ_RCYB01000062.1 GCF_004168205.1 Catenibacterium sp. co_0103
CCCGTACGTACGGTGCAACGGGAGGCACAGAAATAATAATTAATCTCAGTATTGATATTATTTCCTGTCTACCCTATTATATTAGAGGATGCGAATGGAGGATTACAAATATGGAACTTAGTCAATTATTAAACCCTAAACAATTAGAAGCAGCCACTTATCTAGATGGACACCTAAGAATCATTGCGGGTGCTGGTTCAGGTAAGACACGTGTTGTCACATATCGTATAGCATATTTAATTGAAGAAGTAGGAGTCAATCCTCATAACATTCTCGCTATCACATTTACTAATAAAGCAGCCAATGAAATGAAAACAAGAGTAGAAAACATTCTAGGTACATCTTTAGGTACAACAATCTGTACGATCCACTCTTTATGTGTCAGAGTACTTAGACAACACTCTACTGCCATTGGCTATCCTCATAACTTCATTATTATGGATGAAGAAGATCAGAAATCACTTATTAAAAAGTTATATAAAGAAAAAGAAATAGATCAAAAATCAATCAGTATCAAATCTATGATTAACTATATCTCTTCATATAAGGTTAACTTTGTTTCTCCTGCCAAAGCCCTGCAGCTCGCTGGTAATATGCCAGGAGAAAAACATAAAGCAGAAATATATGCTATGTATGAAAAATATAAAGAAGATCATAATATGATGGACTTTGATGACCTTTTAGTCAATACATTAAAGATCTTCCAGGATAATCCTGATATTGTATCAAGATGGTCTAGACGTTATCAATTTGTCCATGTAGATGAATTCCAGGATGTTGGTTCTATTGAATACAACCTTATTCATTACTTTGCCCAGGATTCTATTGTCTGTGTTGTAGGAGACCCAGACCAGACAATCTATTCATTTAGAGGCAGTGATGTGAACTATATCATGAACTTTGATAAAGACTATCAAAACGTTAAAACTGTTATACTAGATCAGAATTATCGATCTACAAAAACAATCCTTGATATCTCTAATAATCTTATTAAGAAAAACAAGAACAGATTAGAAAAAGATTTATTCTCTGAATTAGAAGAAGGAGATAAAGTTATTCATTATGCAGCAGTAAGTGAAGAGGCAGAATCAAAATATATCTGTGATACAATCCAGAAGATCACACAATCCGGTGTATCTGAATCCCATATTGCGGTGCTCTATCGTGCGAATTATTTATCTCGTTCTATTGAACAGGAAATGATTCGCAGACAAATTCCTTATAAGATCTTTGGTGGATTAAAATTCTTTAATCGTAAAGAAGTCAAAGATGCTTTAAGTTATATTAGATTAGTCGTTATGGGTGATGATTTATCTTTTGAAAGAGTCGTCAATACACCATCTCGAGGAATTGGTGCGAAGACTTTAGAAAAGATCACCCTTACAGCCTCAAGACATGGAATCTCTAATTATGAAGCAGTCTGCTTCTTCTTAGATGAAACAGGTGTAGGTGGTAAAGCTAAAAAAGGACTCAAAGAACTTGTAGAAGTGATCGAGAAAGCAAGAGTTTCTGATAAGAGCTTAGCTGATA
This sequence comes from Catenibacterium sp. co_0103, assembly GCF_004168205.1. Classification (GTDB taxonomy): domain Bacteria; phylum Bacillota_I; class Bacilli_A; order Erysipelotrichales; family Coprobacillaceae; genus Catenibacterium; species Catenibacterium mitsuoka_A. The sequence continues at coordinate 1,531 of NZ_RCYB01000062.1, forward strand.
TTTATGAAGATTTATTAAAGGATACAGGTTATTTGAAACTGATGAAGGATGGGCAGGAAGATAACCGTATTGAAAACTTAATGGAGTTAAAGAATTCTATTGATACTTATGTCAATACTCATCCAGAAACACCTGATTTTGAATCATATTTACAGGATATTGCTCTCTATACATCTCAGGATGAAGAAAAGACAGGTGACTATGTCTCACTTATGAGTATTCATATGGCCAAAGGACTAGAGTTTGACTATGTCTTTGTATCAGGTCTTTCTGAAGGCATTTTCCCTTCTGAAAGAACAATGAGTGAAGGAGGAGATGAGGGATTAGAGGAAGAAAGAAGACTTGCCTACGTTGCCTTTACACGTGCTAAAAAGCGTCTTTATTTGACTGATAGTCAAGGCTTTAGCTTTGTATCCCAATCTCCTAAGGTCACATCTCGATTTGTAGATGAAATAGGTCGAAATCATGTTGAACATGTTGGAAGACCTTCAAAGTTTAAGACACGTAATTATGTTCATGAATCTTATACAGATTTAATTGGAGATAATGGTGTAAGTGACTGGAAGGTGGGAGATTTAGTCAACCATGATATATTTGGTAAGGGTGTTGTTGTCAAAGTCAATGGACCACTTGTCGATATAGCTTTTGAAGTTCCTCATGGAATCAAGACCTTAATGGGAAATCATCATGCTTTAAAGCGCTTATCAAACTGATTTTTAAGTTTTATTATGAAGAGAATTTTGTTATAATACGTAAAAGAAAAGGAATGAGTAAGATGTCATTTGAAAGACTTAATGAATTAAAAGCCTTATTAAATAAATATAACTATGAATATTATGTACAGGATACTCCTACTGTCACTGACCAGGAATATGACCGTTTAATGGAAGAGCTCATCCGAATTGAACAGGCCAATCCTGCTTGGATTACAACAGATTCTCCAAGCCAGAGAGTAGGAGGAGAGGTCTTAGAAGGTTTCAAGAAGGTAACACATCAGCGTATGATGATGTCTCTTGGAGATATCTTTAATGAAGATGAAGTCTATACCTTCAATGATCGAGTTACAGATGTGATTCCTAATCCTGAATATATATGTGAACTGAAACTTGATGGTTTATCTGTCTCACTTGTATATCAGGATGGTGTATTACAATATGGTGCAACAAGAGGAAATGGAACGATTGGTGAAGATATCACCCATAACGTTAAGACTATTCGTTCTATCCCTTTACATATTGATTTTAATGGACCACTAGAAGTACGTGGTGAAATCATCATGCCTAAAAAGGCATTAGAAAGATTAAATGAAGAGCGTACTGAAGCAGGTCTTCCTCTCTTTGCGAATTGTCGTAATGCAGCAGCAGGTAGTATTAGACAATTAGATAGTCGTATAGCGGCAAAAAGAGGACTGGATGCCTTCTTGTATCATGTACCAGAAGCATCACAACTTAATGCAACAACACATTATGAATGCTTAGAAAAGATTAAAAATCTTGGATTTAAGACAAATCCTTATACACGTAAATGCAAGAACATTAAAGAAGTATGGAACTATATTGAAGAAGTCGCAAAACTTAGACCAACACTTCCATATGATATTGATGGTGTTGTTATTAAGGTTAATGATCTTAATTCACAAAGAAGACTTGGTTATACAGCTAAAGTACCTAAATGGGCGATTGCCTATAAGTTCCCAGCAGAAGAGGTTATTACAAAACTTAAAGATATTGTCTTTACAATAGGGCGTACAGGACAAATTACACCTAATGCAGTGCTAGAACCAGTACGTGTGGCAGGTTCACTCGTACAGCGTGCGACACTTCATAATGAAGACAATTGTATCCGTAAGGATATTCGTATTGGTGATGATGTTATTGTAAGAAAAGCAGGGGATGTTATTCCAGAAGTTGTTTCTTCTATTAAAGAAAGACGTACAGGTCATGAAATACCTTTTAAGATGATTACAGTATGTCCTAAATGTGGTTCACCACTTGTAAGAAAACCTAATGAAGCAGCTTATTATTGTATGAATGAAGAATGTGATTCAAAGAAGATTGAAAAACTGATTCATTTTGCCAGCCGTGAAGCAATGAATATTGATGGACTCGGTGATAAGATCATCGAACAATTCTATAACTTAGGCTTTGTGACATGTATTGAAGATATATATCATGTGGATGTACATGAAAAAGAAATCATGGATATTGAAGGCTTTGGGAAGAAATCTATGGATAAGCTACTAGAGGCAATCGAGAATAGTAAAGCGAATTCTTTAGAAAAACTCCTATTTGGGCTTGGTATTAAGGGCATAGGAGCTAAGATGGCTGATACACTTGCATATCATTTTGGTTCTATGGATGCTTTACTTAATGCGAATTATGTACAATTAACAAGCATCAAGGATGTAGGGGATACAATCGCGTCTTCTCTTGCAGCATTTAAGCGTAATGAACGTAATCTAGAAATGATTGCTCATTTGAAAGAGTTAGGTTTAAATATGGATTATTTAAAGGTACGTGATACAGGCGATAATCCATTTAGAGATAAGACAGTCGTAATTACTGGGACACTTACACTTATGACTAGAAAGCAGATTAAAGACTATTTAACAAGCCAGGGTGCGAATGTCACAGGAAGTGTATCAAAGAAAACAGATTTAGTGATTGTTGGGGAAAATCCAGGATCTAAATATACAAAAGCAGTTGATCTTGGTATTTCAATCATGAACGAATCAGCATTTAAGGAGAAGATTATAAGTAACTGAATATATTGACTCTTGTGTTTGAATGTGTTTATATGCTCATAGGGAGTGTTAAAATGAACACATCAAATATCTCAAATTATAAACCAAAAGATTTTGCTTTATTAAAGAAACTTAAAAAACAACTTATTTGAGAACAGAGAAGTCTTTCTCGAAAGTATGAAAATCTAAAGAAAGGAGAGTTCGCTCAAAAAAGAAATATACAAAAATAAATGCTTAAGATACAGAAGTTTCATCGTAGAATTGACAATATTCGTACTGATTACATCAATAAGATAATCGCAGAGATAGTAAAAACCAAGCTATCTTATATAACGATTGAAGATCTAAACGTATCAGGAATGATGAAGAACAGGCATCTTTCAAAGGCAGTTGCTTCGCAGAAATTTTTGAATTTAAATCAAAACTTCTAGCTAAATGCAAAGAGAATGGAATTGAACTTCGAATTGTAGATAGATGGCACCCATCATCTAAAACATGTCATTGTTGTAAGAATATTAAAAAAGATTTAAAGCTTTCAGATAGACTTTTCAGATGTGACTGTGGCTATATCGAAGACAGAGATTTCAATGCTGCACTTAATCTGGGAGATGCTACCACTTACGAAGTTGCATAAATAAACGCAAACGTAGGTATGTACCGAAGGCTATTTCGGGAATTTACGACTATGGAGTGTACTAGAACTTGTGAGTAGATATGATTTCGGTCAATCAAAAGCATACACGATGACATAGTAAGTAATGTTCGTGAGAACTTACATTATCTCGATGTGAGTATATTTAATCACATTTTGAGTGGCAGGCTAGCGGACTATGAATAAATTATTAAAAGCTCTTGTTAGTATCATGCTTATTTTTGCGACAGGATGCTCCAGCAAAACTGTAAAAACATCAAATAGTACAAAAGAATCTTCTGCAAAGACATTTGATGGTAATTACTACAACATGATCAACAATGGTCGTTCTAAGAATAGTGAGAAGTTCTATTTAAACTTCAGTAATACAAAGGATTTAGTTACTATTGGTTCAGGATTGCAGATTCTTTCAACAAAGCATTTCTCAACAAATGATTATTATTTATCAGAAGGATTACAATTAACACCAACTGATTACAATAATCTATTAAAAAGAGACTCTGCAGGAACTAAAGAAGAAGATAAGAAATATCCTGATACATTACAGATAGAAAGTGGTAAGACATATGAAGGCTTACAAAGCCCTGTACTTGTGTCTAATATCACTGAACAGGATTATTATAAGAAGAGTGGTTCTAGTTATGCCTTGAAAGGTATAAGTGTTGCTATTATTCTTGATCCTAAGGAACAGATTGATGGAAAGCTTTCTTCTCCTACAATTACTTTAAGTGATGAAAAGTTAAGAAGCTATGCCCAGCAGTGTGTTAAGAAAGCATACAAATATATCCGTTCAAAGAAGAGAAAACTTGCAGATGTTTCAGTTATGATTGGTATTTATCGTGCGAATAATAATGAAATATCTGAAACAAATGGTAATTATATTTATGAATCTTTCTGTGAAGGTGGCAGTGTCGGTACTTTAAAGAATGTGAATCATGAAAATGTATACTTTACAAGTACTCGTGCAACTAAGTTAGACCCAGCCACTGCATCAGAATTTGCAACTATCAAGTCTAACTTGAAGAAAGCTTCTACTGAAGCTGCCGGTTTAGTTGGGCAGGCCAACTATATCGATGATACGATCCAGACAATGAAAATCACAGCACACTTGAATATCAAGACATATACAGAATTACTATATCTGACTTCAGTGATTGCTGATAACATTAATAGTAAATTCACACAGGACTTTAATATTAAGGTTCTTGTGTATTCACAGGATGAATTGATGGCTGTGATTATTAAACAAAAAGGTGAAGATGCAAAGACATCTATATTAGAACAGTAGGAGGTCAATTATGGACGATACAGATTTAATGTTGAAAAAACTAGGAAGAAAAACCATGTTCAACATCACTGACGAAGAAATGCCAGCATTAAGAGAACAGTATGAAGTATTCATGAGCCATGTACAGGCACTTGATGAAATTGATACTGAAGGTGTAGAACCTCTCGCATTCCCTTATGTGGTTGAAACAACATTCTTAAGAGAGGACGAACCTAATCATGTAATCAGTACAGAAGATGCATTAAAGAACTGCAAGACTGTACAGCGTAATCAGATCAGAGTTCCAAAGGTGGTAGGATAATGGTGACACATACTATTGAAGAATTACATGAACTTTTCAAAAGTGGAGAGTTAGATGTAAAAGAATATTATAAAGAATTATTTGAAGAAGCAAAGAAACAGCAGGAAAGACTGAATGCCTTTGTAACTATTACTGAAGATGAAGCATACAAGGCTATTGAAGCTCCTATGACTGATGATCTTTTATCACATATTCCATATGTTTTAAAAGATAACTACAACACTAAGGGTATTAAGACAACTGCATCTAGTAAGATGTTAGCTGATTATGTACCAGTATTTAATGCCCATGTTGTTGATTTATTAAATAAGCATGGTGTTGGTTTAGTAGGTAAGGCTTCTATGGATGAACTTGCTATGGGTGGTACTAATAAATCAGCTTTAACTGGTCCAGTACACAACCCTTGGGATACAAGACGTATTTCTGGTGGTTCATCAGGAGGATCTGCAGCACTTGTTGCAAGTGGTCTTATCCCATTTGCACTTGGTAGTGATACAGGTGACTCAATTAGAAAACCAGCAGGTTTTTGTGGAATTGTAGGTTTTAAACCAACTTGGGGTAGAATCTCTCGTTATGGTGTTATTCCTTATGCATCTTCTTTAGACCATGTTGGAGCATTTACTAGAAATGTACGTGATATGGCGATTGTCACTGAAGCATTAGCTGGTAGAGATAATCGTGATATGACTTCATCAAATAGAGAAGTACCACATTACTTAGATAACTTAACGACTGATATTTCTAACTTAAAGATTGGTGTATTAACGACTGTATCTAATGAAGTAAGAAATGAAGAAGTAAAGAAAACTTTTGAAAATGTTGTTGAAACATTAAAGTCTCTTGGTGCAACAGTAGAAGATGTTGAAATGGATAAGAAACTCATGAAGACATTACTTCCTACATATACTATTATTGCCAACTCAGAAGCAACAAGTAACCATTCATGCTTAGATGGTGTTAAGTATGGTGATAGACAACAAGGTGATACACCTGATGATGTGATGATCAATTCTCGTACAGATGGATTTGGTAATCATATTAAGAGAAGATTCATTCTTGGTAACTTAGCTCTTGCAACTGAAAATCAGGAAAAGATGTTCAGAAAAGCACAGAGAGTTAGAAGACTTGTAGTAGATGAATTAAATAAGATTTATGAAAACTACGATATCATCATTGCGCCTAATGGCGGAGGTGTTGCACCTTTAATTGATGAAGCAGCTGAAGATTATTTAAGTGATGAATATATTATTCTTGAAAACTGGTTATGTCTTGCCAACTTTGCAGGTACACCATCTATCTCTATCCCTTCTGGATTTGTAGATAATATGCCAGTCGCTGTCAATATTTCAGGACGTATTTTTGAAGAACAGACTGTCTTGAACTGCGCCTACGCATTAGAAGAAGCATTAGGATTCAAGAACCAGTATAAGAGGGAGGACTAAAGATGGATTACGAAAGAGTCATCGGGCTAGAAGTACATTGCGAATTAAAGACTAATTCAAAGATGTTCTCTGCTTCACCAGTTACATTTGGTGAAGATCCAAATACAATGATCAATGAAGTAGACATGGGTATGACAGGTACATTACCATGTTTAAATAAAAGAGGTGTAGAATTTGCGATTCGTGTATGTCATGCATTACATATGGAAATCGATGAATTACTATGCTTTGACCGTAAGAACTACTATTATTCTGACCTTCCAAAAGGTTTCCAGATTACTCAGGATAAAAGACCTATCGGACGTAATGGTTATTTAATGATTGAAGTAGATGGAGAAGAAAAGCGTATCGATATCGAAAGATTACATATGGAAGAAGATACAGCTAAACAGCTTCATTTAACTGATTATTCATTAATTGATTACAACCGTGCTGGTATCCCACTAATTGAAATTGTCACTAAGCCTTGTATCCGTTCAGGTAAAGAAGCAAGTGCTTATCTTGAAGCATTAAGACAGGTATTCTTATATACAGAAGTATCTGATGCAAAGCTAGAAGAAGGTTCTATGCGTTGTGACGTTAACGTATCTATCCGTCCATTTGGTCAGGAAGCATTTGGTACACGTACAGAAATCAAGAACTTAAACTCTATCAGCAACGTTCAGAAAGCTATTGATTATGAAGCAGGACGTCAGCAGGAAGTCATTGAATCTGGAGGAGAAGTTCTTCAGGAAACAAGAAGATATGATGAAGTAGAAAAAGTGACTACAGTGATGCGTTCTAAAGGGGATGCCGTAGACTATAAGTACTATACTGAACCAAATATCTTACCTATTAGATTAGATCATGCATGGGTAGAACAGATCAAAGACGAATTACCTATGATGGCTGGAGAAAGAGAAAAACATTATGAAGAAGAGTATGGTATTCCTAAGGTAGATGCGAAGATTCTTGTTTCTACTAAGTCTATGTCTGATTACTTCAATGAAGTAATCAAATATACTAAGAACTATAAGAATGCTTCTAACTGGTTATTAGGTGATGTTTTAGCTTTCTTAAATAAGAACAACCAGTCTTATGATGATATTGAATTAAATCCAGAATATTTAGCTAAATTAATCAATTTCATTGAAGATGGTACTATTTCTTCTAAACAGGCTAAAAAGGTCTTCGAACCAATGATGACAGAAAATAAAGATCCTGAAAAGATTATTGAAGAAAAGGGTATGAAACAGATTTCTGACCCTAACGCTTTAAAAACTATGGCGAATGAAGTATTAGATGCCAACCCACAGTCTATTGAAGACTATGCGAATGGTAAAGATCGTGCGGTAGGATTCTTAGTAGGACAGGTTATGAAGAAGTCTAGAGGACAGGCTAACCCAGGTATGGTTAACAAGTTACTTGTTGAACTTCTTAAAGAAAGAATTAAATAACTATACTTTACTTTATATCTTTGGTAAAATAAAAGGGTAAAGTAGGTGATTAATGTGTCCAAAGAAAGATTTCATTTTGATGATGAAGAAGATGTAGTTATCCAGACACCTAAGAAGAAGGCTGAAAAGAAGCCAACTCCTAAAGAAATGGGTATGAAACCTTCTAATAATTCAAAAAAGAGAATTAAAACAAGATATATTGTGCTTGGAATCGTTGCAGTACTTGTACTTGCACTTGGAATCTATTTATATAGTGCTTTAAAGGATGAAGGAGCTATATATGGTGATCGTTGTGAAGGACTTGTAACAGTTCAAAAGAGTGTCTTAGATGATACAGTCAACGAAGCTAAATCTAAACATAGTTCTATTGCATCTATGAATATTGAAACAGCATGTAAGCAGTTCAAGGTGGATATTGAATTTACTAATGGTACATCAGTAAAGACTGCTGAACAAATTTCAAAAGATGTTGTAAAAATCCTTGATTCTAAAGGTGGTCAATCTGCTTATGAAGGATCTGACTATACAGAATTACTTAATAAGCATAATGGTGTAAAACAGTATGAAGTAAACCTTTATTTAACTGGTGGTAACGATACTGATTTCCCAATGTATGGTACAAAACAGGCAGGTAAGGATGATATCGCCTTTACTCTTGCATCTGTAAAGGATCAAGAAACAACAAATAAAGCGAAAGCAACAGAGCAATAAAAAAGCGATTTTTAATCGCTTTTTTTAAGTGAGGAGGATATGTATGAATAAGAGAGATCAATTTATAGATGAGTGCATCGATTATACACATGATGGTTTAGGTGTAGTAAAGCATGATAATACAACTATTTTTGTGAAGAATCTATTACTTCATGAAACAGCTAAAATAGAGATTATTAAGGTGCTTAAGAGTTATTGTGTAGGTAGAGTAGTAGAACTACAGACTCCATCTATTGAACGTATAGAGCCAAAATGTGACTGTTTTAAACAATGTGGTGGTTGTTCATTAATGCATATGTCAGATCAAGAACAACAGTCTTTTAAGACTAATAGAGTGAAAGAAACATTCTTAAAGATTGCCCATCAGGACTTGAGAGTCAATGATTGTTTAATGGATCAAGACCCTTATCATTATCGTAATAAGGTGCAGGTACCTTTTGGAATGCAGGATGGACATATTGTCTCTGGATTCTATAAAGCACGTACAAACGATATCATTAATAACGATTACTGTCTTATTCAGAATGAATTCTCTAATAAGGTCATTAAACGTATTAAAGAATTATTTGAAAAATATCATATTCAGCCTTATGATAAACTCACTAAAACAGGTAATATCAAGCATGTATTAACTAAGACAAGCTATCATAAGAATGAAGCAATGGTTGTATTTATCTCATATAAGAAGAAAATCCCACATATCCATGAAATTATTGATACTTTAACTCATGAATATCCAGAAATACGTACAATTATTCAAAATATTAATTCCCGTCATGATAATGTGATTCTAGGAGAAGAAGAAAAGGTACTATATGGAGAAGGGTATATTGAAGATACACTTCTAGGAAATACTTATAAGATTTCTATGAAGTCTTTCTATCAGATTAATCCAAGACAGGTAGAAGTACTTTATTCTAAGGCCATTGAATATGCGAAATTTAAACCAACTGATGTAGTCATTGATGCATATTGTGGTATTGGTACTATTTCTTTGACTCTTGCGAAACATGTTAAGAAAGTCTACGGTGTAGAAGTCGTTCCACAGGCGATTGTAGATGCAAAAGAGAATGCTGAAAGAAATCATATTACAAATGCGGAATTTGTATGCGATGATGCAGGTCATTTCATGACTGAATTTGTAGAAAGACATGAAAAGGTGGATTGTGTTATGGTGGATCCACCTAGAAAAGGATGTTCTACTGAATTCCTAGAAAGATTGACTACACTCTCTCCTGAACGTATTGTCTATATTTCATGTAATGTAGCGACTCAGGCAAGAGATTTAACTTACTTGGTAGAGAAGGGTTATAAGCCTCTAGATGTACAACCAGTAGATATGTTCCCACATACTCCCCACATTGAAAATATCTTGTTGTTGAGTAAATAATATGTTCCCATTTAATGATGATCCTCGTACTGCTTGCATAGTATGCAAGTGTGAAACAAAAATCAATCAAAACGTATAAAAAAAGACAAACTTAAAAATAAGTTTGAATAATTTAGAATAAATAGAATAATTGAATATTATGGTTTAGTTAATTTAGAAACGTCAAAACCTGATTTCTTAAGAAACTCTATCGCTGATTCTTCTGTTAAAACTTGTTGCTTTATAGGTGGCTTAGGATTTTTAAATGATTCATAATCTGAAGGATTAAATGTCTCTCCAGTAAGAATCATATGGTATATACTGACAAGCATCATTCTT
>NZ_RCYB01000063.1 GCF_004168205.1 Catenibacterium sp. co_0103
AAGAATGATGCTTGTCAGTATATACCATATGATTCTTACTGGAGAGACATTTAATCCTTCAGATTATGAATCATTTAAAAATCCTAAGCCACCTATAAAGCAACAAGTTTTAACAGAAGAATCAGCGATAGAGTTTCTTAAGAAATCAGGTTTTGACGTTTCTAAATTAACTAAACCATAATATTCAATTATTCTATTTTTTCTAAATTATTCAAACTTATTTTTAAGTTTGTCTTTTTTTATACGTTTTGATTGATTTTTGTTTCACACTTCTTAACTCTTCTACAATTTGGTAATAATGCTTTCTGCTTCCAGTAGATTCAGCCTGTTTTTCAACATTTTCTCGATATATCTGAAGCAGCCGTTCAGGATATTTCTCACTAAGCAAATCGGTATATTGATGCAGCAAATATTTATCGTCACTTCTTAAGAGAACGTCTAATAGCTGTTCATATAGTTGCTCTGTTTCTAATATTTCACATAAGAACCTTCCAGGAGTAAGCTGTTCAATTATAGAGTCTCTTTCCTTGATCCATTCTTTATCAGAAAAGAGACTTCTCAGCTCAACATAATCCTCTAAATTAGTATCATTGAAAAAGAGAATCAAATTCTTTAATTCTTCTCTGTAAGCTTTGATATTTCCCTGCTTCTTATAAATATCTTTCTTCAATTTTATATTAAACTTGATATAGAAAATCCGATTATCCGCATAAATACAGCATTTAAGGGCTGTTCATCACTTGAAAAAATAAGTGTTTTACCACGAATTTACCATAATTGAATATGAGTCTTGATATGACGAAATATAAAGGGAGATTGCACGTATAATAAAACCGCGTATCTCCCTTTAACAAACTATCTAAAGTTTTCTACATTTATAACTCTGGAAAAACAATCGCACAAATTCATGTTGTGAGTGACCATGATTATAGTAATGCCCTTTTCATTTAATTCTTTCAAAAGTTTCATCACTATCAATTCGTTCTCTTTATCAAGTCCAGAAGTTGGTTCATCAGCTAATATAATCTGACTTCCTTGCAAAATCAATTTAATAATTGCAATTCGCTGTTGCTCTCCACCGCTTAACTGATATACTTTTTTGTTAAGCATGTCACTTAGCTCAAATTGCTTTAAATACTTATTGATTAGTTTCAGTTTTTCTTCTTTTTTTACTTTTTTATATTCAAGAGCTAATTTTAAATTCCACAACACGCTTTCATCTTCTATTAGTCCATAATTTTGAAATAGATAGCCTATTGTATATCTTCTCAAAATCATAGCATTTTTACCGTTCATGGACAAATTTTTATGACTATCAATAGTGATTGTTCCCTCGGATATATCAGTAATCAATCCTATTATATTTAAAAGTGTCGTTTTACCTGCCCCGCTTTTCCCTACAAGCCCCACAAATTCGCCTTTTTCTATTTCTAAAGATAAATTTTCAAATAGAACCTGATTTTTCCCATATTCTTTTTTGACGTTCTTTAATGTAATCAATGACATACTTATGCCCCCTTTTCAATCTCATATAAAGCGTTTGAGATATAAATTCTATAAAGCAATTCGCAGAATATGTAGTCAATAAGTATAATCGCAAAAAGGCAAGCAAAATAATAATTTATAGCAGTTAATACGCCTGATATAATTATTTCGATTCCCCAAAAAATATACCGATTTTTCAGTGTCCTAAAATGAGAGAATCCTAAAATCTCTTTTGCCGCATATCTCTTTCGATTTACAAAAATGTCCACATAATTTGAAATATACAAAATAAACAGTAAAGACACTATAAAGACAATCGTAAACATAGTGAGTGTTTTAAGAACGAATGTCACATTTTCAAGTTGCATTAAATAAGGTGTAAGTAATGTTCCAGCTGTAACTAATTGCTCTAAATCATATTCTGATAACAAAGAAGAAAAATCTTCTCTTGACTCCATTTGAAAAAATAAACACCTTGTATTTAAAGAATCCAAATAGTAAAGTCCTGCAAAATTGCCCGTATCAACAATGATAATAGGATTAGCCATATCCGAAAAACCATTTTCTGTATTGACTTTTATCGTAGAATCATCGTCTATATAAACAACATTAAATTTATCAATAGTTTTTTCTTCTCCCGGTATTCCATAAAATTGATTGTAATTCATCAATCGGAAATATTCTTGCTTAATATATTCGCTAATAGAATTTTCATCATTCTTATATTTATGTGGAACTAATACTGTTGGTTCACTAAATATATCTTCTCCCAATGGTTTTCCACTGAGCTGGATATTTGAAAATTCATTCAGATAATTTCTATTTGCAATAACAAGCTGTTGTTCATAATAGGGGCGTGATGTCTGCAAACCACCGTCTGTCCTAAAATCACATAGTAGTGAATGGTTATGATTATACATCTCTAATGTTTGTTCAGAATATTTTTCTAATATGTCTGTGTTTGCTAACGCATAATCATACTCCGATGAATTAAAACCATTAGCGGTATAATATCCGTCCAGATACTTATAATCTAAAACAGCTTGTTGGCTTTGTCTAAATGAGTTCCCCTGATTCAGCAATGAAATAATAGTGATAGCGATTATTACCGAAAAAATTATTTTTATAGCCTGAACTACAATATTTGTGCCGCTATTTAAAGTCTTATTTTTTATCATTGCCTCTAAAGAAACAAACTTAATTAAAATACTTGTAATTAAAACACAAAGTATATTTATAGCTAAAACACCAATAAAGAACAGTACACTTGTTGCTAAATAAGAAAAATCATATCTGTTTGTTAATGCGTAATATAAATTTAGCAAGAACAGTAATACTAAACATATTACAGCAAAATATTTTATTACACTGGTAATTTGCTCCTTTAAAATATGTATAGTAGAAAAGCCCATGCTTTTTTTAATACCTATTTTTTTCAAACTATAAGACGTATAAATACAGTATATGATTTGAAGTACAATAAATAAGATTACAAAATTCAGAAGATTCAATTCTAATACCATACTATACGGAATAGCGTCATTTTCAAAGTTATTTATTGCGACGGACAGTTGAGAAGCTATCTCTTTAATTGCGTTAGCTGGTAAATCTGTATAGAATACACCAACACTATCTAAAAAATCTTCCTTTTGCAATTCATGATATTGAAACAAAATAGAGGAAGATATAGGCTGTTTTTGTGTAAACTCATTTAATGGATAGCAATATAAATCATAAACAGATTTATCTGTGGAAGTGAGCGTATTGTTAATGAGTTCTAATTTATTTTGAGAATATTCTTCTGTAAATATTGTATAAAATTTGTCGAGAATTTCTGGCGATGTTTCTTCTAAAACATACCCTTTTAAATTCTCAGTAGCAATGTTATTCTTTTCATAAATGTTGTAAATAGAAGTATTAAAAATATATGCAAAGAGTATGACTTCAAGGAAAATAAAAATCTTTAAAAATTTTTTCATAACATACGCCCCTTTCTTTGAAGAAATGTATAAAATAGGGCGGGACAAATAGCCCCACCCTAGGTGTTTGAACTATTTTACTTAATATGGATAATAATCATAATAAGATGTTTCGTTCGCCCACCAAACTCTCTTTGCATCTTTGTAAGCGTAGTTTGACTTGAATCCACTGGTATATGTATCTCCGCCGACCTTTACAGTTGCCTTTACCATGTAGTTGCGACTAATACCTGCTTTACGCCCAATTTCGGAATATACAATGGTGTCTGTTTGCCCTCCATTGTAGTACAAATCTCCACCCGCTACATCAATAGCCCACGCTGTAAGTGGAGCGCCGACAACCATAACTGCTGCTACAAGACCAACTACTTTCGTTCTCAACTTCTTTGCTCTCATTCGATAAACCTCCTTTCTCTTTTTTACTTTTTGATAGTTTTATGTCACGTACTGTTTTTGCTAACCTCAACATAACATATATTTCATTAAATGTCAAGTTATTTTTGTTTCTATTTTATATATGACCTCTTTGTTGCTATCATATTTTGTGCATAATGCACAAAATCAAAGTACCAATATTAGTGCTTTCCACGATTGTACTTTTACAATGAAAAGACGAAGTACCTGTGATAAATTCATTGCTCTAAAATTATTAGAGAAACTATACAATATAGCTATCCTTTTTTCTCTTGTCTGCCATAAACAGAAAAGAAAAAGCCCTGTCAAGAGCCTGCCACTTCTTTAGAAGTGGTGCTTGCACTCTTGATCTGGGCTTTTTGTTTGCTGTATCTTTCACGCAAGAGGAAAAAGGCTACTCGTCCCCGTTGTCAAAATCACTGATTTTTAATACTTCCCGTAACAGCTCCATATCCTCTTTTGAGTTTGGGTTTATCTTCTTTACAACCTGATAAGGCGTACCGTACTTATGTCCCTCTGTGCTTTCCCCGAACATATCCATGCTGTATAAATCATCATAGCGGTTTAATACTTTCTGAAATTTCAAGTGCTGGATAAATTCCTTGATAGGGTAAAGGTCGGACGCTTGTATGTCTGTTCCGCTGATATAGTCTGTGATATATTTCCGCAACTGTTCCAGCTCATATTCCAGCCATTCTTCCTCGCTGTCAAAGAAGTTATCATAGTGTCCATGTTTCAACTCTGCGTTTAGGCGTTCTTCCGTCCTTAAAAACTGGCATACCTCCTTTTCCGCCTGTTGGACAAACTTCCATTCCCCCGACAACAATTCATTGGGCGTTACTCCCAGTACGTCCATTATCTTTTCCAGCGTGTCAAAGGTCGGATAGTTTACCCCTCGTTCAATCTTGGAAAGGCTCTGCATATTGATACCGATGGCGTCCGCAAGCTCCTGCTGTTTCATTTTCCTGTGTTTTCTTATGGTCTGTATGTTCTCCCCTAAAAAATTTATTTTCTTTGTATCATGCTCCATAACTTCTTATATCTTCTCCTTTCCCGGCTTTTTCGTTCCTTTATAAGCCTATCATACTTATTATAGACGAAAAAGTCAAGAAAAAGTTCTTGACAAGTAATTCTAAAGGCGTTATTATCATAGCAGATATAGTGATTAAGCACAATGAGGTTAATCACACGCTTGAGTAAGCATAGAAAAGAGTTGTTTTCGCTTTGATAGCATGAATAGGCATGGACTATCCGACCGAAAACTGTGTTTCTTCCTGTGCCTGCCCCGTTTAGCCACGAGCCTCCCAAAGGCTCGTGAGCGTTAAGAACGGGGCTGGTGCAGGAAGAAAAGGGAACGCCGCAGGCGTTCCGTACAGGGCGTATATGTAACACCGCCCTGCGCATACATGTCATAGTACCTAGAAGCTGTGATAAATAAAGGAAAAAACACGATTTTTACCTCGCAAAAAAACGGGAAGTACGAAAGGAGTAATGCACTATAACTACACACAAAAATTTATCCGTTAAGATTGATTACATCAGCATTGTATTTGATACTGCAACCGCAGAAGATGTTATCATGCACATTTTAGGTTTACCGACTGACATTTTCAATGTCTATCCGGCAAGCGTTAAATTCAAGACGTATCAGGCGCGTTGGGAAATCGGGGACATTTATGTATCGGGGAACGCAAAAAAGACAGAGGACAACCCACAAGGGCTTGGCTGTTATCTCGTGATGACAGGCAGGGGGTGTGATGATATTTTCCGTATCCTTGATGAAAACGGCTTGACCTTTGGGGATATGTTTGAACGCTGTGAAAGAAGATATGGGACGGGCAACTATCATTTCACAAGGCTGGACGTTGCCATTGACGACAGGAACGAAACGCCGTTCTTTACCATAGAGCAGATAAAGAAGAAATGCGAAAAAGAGGAATTTGTTTCCAACAGTGAGGACTATCACTTTGACGAGAGCAAGTTTGACGATTTTAACACCGCAAAGACCGTCTATATCGGGGCTGGAAAATCAGGGCTTTCCTACCGCTTTTATGACAAAGACAAAGAAGTGTGCGGCAAATACAACAGGACGCTTGATGAAGTCGGGAGTTGGAAACGGACGGAAATGCAACTGCGTGATGAAAAGGCTCATGCCTTTGCTATGGCATTTCAGGAAAGACCGCTGGAGATTGGGGAACTGGCTTTCGGACTGCTGGCGGACAACCTGCGTTTTGTCGTGGCAAACAGGAACGAGAGCAACAAAAGCAGGTGGAAAACGTGCCGTTTCTGGCAACGCTTTTTAGGGGCTGTGGAACTCTTAAAACTCCATGTACCCACACCGCATAATTCCCTTGAAGAAACGCAACAGTGGCTTACAGAGGGTGGTGTCATATCCGCTGTCAAAGGCTTTTACTTCCTCGAATCCCATGACGCTCTAGGTGGACTGGAACGTGTCGGGGATATGGTAGACAGGGCAAGGTACAGCACTTCCCTTTCCAGCAAGCTGACCGCCCATTTACAGCGGATAGACAGGACAGAACTGATACCCTATGTCCAGTATGACACAAAGAACAGGTAGGGGGGTGGCATGATGAACGAAAAGATTGATATTCCCGTATGGGAAAAATACACCCTTACCATTGAGGAAGCGTCAAGATACTTCACAATCGGGCAGAACAAGCTCCGCCGACTGGTGGAAGAAAACCGACACGGGGACTGGTATGTGATGAACGGCAACCGTATCTTGATTAAGAAAAAACAGTTTGAGAAATTTATGGATAAAACAGACGTAATCTAATGCAAAAGAGCCTTGTATGTGATATTATTTCAGTAAGTCATATCAAGGCTCTTTCTTACGAAAGGAGCAGATAAGAAATGTCGGAAAAAAGACGGGACAGCAAAGGTCGCCTCTTAAAGACAGGAGAGAGCCAGAGAGCAGACGGGAGATACTTATACAAATATGTGGACAAGGCTGGAAAGACAAGGTATGCCTATTCATGGAAACTTGTACCGACAGACCCCGTACCTAAAGGAAAGAGGGACGGGAAATCCCTAAGGGAATTAGAAACGGAGATACAAAGGGATTTACAGGACGGTATCGACACGACAGGCGGAAAAATGACGCTGTGCCAGCTATACGCTAAACAGAACGCCCAGAGAGCCAACGTAAAGGAAAGCACAAGGCAGGGCAGGAAAAAGCTCATGCGGACATTAGAGGGCGATATACTGGGGGGCTAGGAGCATTGACAGCATACGCCTTTCAGACGCTAAGGAATGGGCGTTACGCATGAAAGACAGGGGCTATGCTTATCAGACCATAAGCAATTATAAACGCTCGTTAAATGCGTCATTCCGCATTGCCATAGCGGACGACCTCGTGAGGAAGAACCCCTTTGATTTCAAGCTGAATGAAGTCATAGAGGACGACAGGACGCCACGGCAGGCATTGACCGAGGAACAGGAAGAAAGGCTCTTGTCCTTTGCCAGCAAAGACAGGACATACAGCAAGTATTATGACGCAATCGTGATACTGTTAAAAACAGGACTCCGTATCTCAGAACTGTGTGGACTGACAAGGCAGGATATAGACTTTGAAAATGACGTTATCCATGTAGACCACCAGCTATTATCCAGCAAGGAAACAGGCTACTATATCGAAACGCCAAAGACGAAAAGCGGTGTGCGCGATGTCCCCATGAGCGAGGAAGTGAAACAGGCGTTTAGGCGTGTCATGGCGGTCAAGCCAAAGGCAGAGCCGATAGGGATAGGTGGGTACAGCGGTTTCCTCTTTCTGAACGGGAAAGGCTGTCCTATGACAAACGCCTATTATACTTCTACTTTCGCTAATCTGAGGAAGAAATATAACAAGAGCCATGAGGACAGCTTACCAAAGATAACGCCCCATATCCTGCGCCATACGTTCTGTACCAGACTTGCCAACAGGAATATGAACCCTAAGAGTTTACAGTACATCATGGGACACGCAAACATCAGTATCACGCTGAACCTGTACGCCCATGCGTCCATAGAGAACGTCAAGGCAGAATTAAGGAGCATGGTAGCCTAAAGTTTTACCACGATATTTACCACGATTGACCGTGAGAAAAAGTGATAAAACGTGGCGGTTTGGAAGTATCAACCGAAAAGAGAAATGCCCGTAAAGCTGATAAAATAAGGCTTTGCGGACATTTAAGAAGATATGAAAAGATAATCAAAAATCTATTTTAAGTTTATTTTAAACTTCATACGATCTTGATTTTCATATTCAAAATCAATACATTCGTCAATATAATCTAAAGCCTTGTCATATTCTTTATTATTAATACAAGTATAGACACAGTCCATTCTAATAGGAATATATTCCCAGTACTTTTTATAAACAGCACTTATCTCCTTCTTTGATGCTTTATTCTTCTTTAAGAGTTCAAGATACTTTTTCGCAAATCCTTCAATTGCATATCCTCTATTAAAAATATCATCATGACTCTCTATGTAGTCTAACTGTTTTTTCACAAGATCAAGCTTCAGCTTTAAGAATTCTTTACCACTTAAACAATCAAAAAATATTTCAATAATCTTTTGGCTATCATAATAATCTCTCATGCTGTTGAGGTATTGTCCTAATTCAACAAAAGCTTCTAATCTTTCTAAGTCATCCATACACATAATTATATTTGCCCATTGGCTTATAATGATAACAGAAAGTGCAACCGTTTCACCTCCATTATCCTCAATATCTAGCTTATAAAATACTTCATAAGCTTTTAATAAGAATCTAAATGCGAGAGAATATTGATCCCTTTTCTTTAAAACATCAAGCCACTTATCAACAGCATCTTCATAGTTATCACAAAAATCACGGCTAAATTCATAATCGATATAATGATAACCATTACTATAAGAATCACAAACCCCCTCCAAATCATCAATCATTGTAGTCAAAGAAAATTCATTTTGTGTATATTGTTTAAAGGTTTCTACTAAATTAGGATTATCATCAAGTACTTGAATAAGAAATGATCGTACATCCTCTTCTGAAGCATCTTCAACAAGCTGTAAACTATCTATTTCTGGATGAGTCACTCTTAGTTGCCACTCATATAAAACAGCTGCCATGTGCTTACAATTATGTCCATCTAATGCATAAGGACAATCACAGGACATGCCTATTATTTTATTTCCATTTAATTTAATTTCTACATGATAAAAATCTGTCCCATTAACAACTGCTTTAATCCTATTAGAATTAATACGTAAATCTTCTACGCGATCATCAAAATAATAGTCATACCCCCTATCCAATATTCGTTTTTGAAAATAAGTTTCCCATTCCATATAAGCACCTCCCATATATAGTTCTATTATACTAAAAAAGACAGCATTTCTGCTATCTAATTCATTTTCTTATTCATATAAAAACCACAATTTCATTATTCAACTCTGCCATACCATCTTTCATATCAATGAAGTCATCTAGAATACCTTGTTCATCGAAAATATGGTTAAGTAAATCCTTTCCTTTTAATATTTCTATTTTTTCAGAAAACCAACAATCCTCCTTAATAAAACATAATTCATAATCATTTAAGCTAAATATAATAGCTTTGGTATCCCACACATCATAAGATATTCTGTCATTCTTTTCCAATACAATATGTTCATTTAATAAAATAACCTTTGATATAATCTGATTTACATTTACCGTAATCTGAGTATTATCAGGACCATTTCTATAAGAATCAGATATTCTATACACTGTATTTTCATTCTCTAATAAAAAGTAATCTAATTCTTCATATTCATTTATTAAACAATATACATTATCACCAATTTGAATATCTACCATTTCTGTTATAGTATCTGTACATTTGTATGATGTTATTTGTAATCCCACAAAAGATTGCATTAGTTTTGTATCAAATCTAAAATCATACATTCTTATTATATCCCCCTAAATACTTTAAAAGTATACATGATAGTTTTTCCATGTTCATTTAGTAGAATAGTAGATTACTATAAGGTTACTAGTTGAATATCATTTTGTTTAATCCAATCCTTTAACCAATCACTACACAAAAAATCACATTCCATTGGTCTAATAAGCGTATAAGAGGAATTCGTTAAGATATATTGATCTAAATAACCAGGATGAAATATTGCAATACAGCATTCATTATCTTTCAACATTCCTAAATTATCTTCCATATACCTTTTTGGATCATATAATCCTCTTTCATCAAAATGAATCATACCTAATCCATGAATATGATTTTCACTTACCCATTGAGGATCCATAGGATTCACAAAAAATAAACCATGTCTTTTTGCAACATTTTCTAATGCTTTCATATAATTAAAAGAAAATACAGCATGGCCTTCAAAATAATGTGGTTTAAATCCTGTGATTTCAATAAAATGATTTAATTGAGCTTCTATTTCCTTTTCACATTCTTCAATGTTAATTGTATCTTCTTTTCTTTTATTAATAACTTTACTTGAATAGAATTCACCATTTTCATCTACTAGACTTGGAATCTCTTCAGGAGAACATAGAGGCTTTCCTAAACAAATGTTTGTATGCTGGCCTACAGATACATTACAATCTTTAATCATTTCATATCCATCTAAAGCATGTTCCATATTAGGCATGAGTCCTACACTTGTAATAACACCATCTTTAATGGCTTTACAAATTCCGCAATTCACTCCTTCACTTATTCCCAAATCATCCGCTCTCATTATTAACTTCATAGTTATTCTCCTTTCATTTTAATAAAGCGACAGTATGCACCTAACAAATTAGAATCATTTTGATACATACATACTTCAACCTTTGGTTTTCTAAAAACAAAGGCTTCTTCGTAAATTACATCGATATTTTCTTTAATTTTTTCTACAAATAGCGGATCAGCACTTATTCCACCACCTATACAAATAACATCTGGATTATAAAGTACATCAATATTGTAGCAAAACTTTGCAATCGCAAAAAACCAAGCATCAAGATAATCATTTAATTCAGAATAAGACTTCTCTCGATAAAGTGCCATCATTCTTTCACCATTTAAATCATCTTCATGAGTCATTTCTTTTGATTTATTTACAACTCTAATTGTCGAATAAAGTGTGGCAAAACAATCATAATTACCTACTTCATAATTAGTGAATAATGGTGAAAACTCTCCTGCAATCAAATAACAACCTCTTAATATTTCTTTATTAATTATAACGCCTCCGCCAATACCTGTACCAAATATAAGGGCAACACTATTAGGATAATCTTTTCCACTACCAATTGTTGCTTCACATAAAGCGGCTGCTTTACCATCATTTTCTACAGTTACACTAATACCATCACATACCTCTGAGAGTTCCTGTGCCAGATTAAATCCTTCTAAATATTCTAATATTCCTGCAGTTAACATAACACCTTCTTCACTAATTCTTCCCGGAGCAGAAATAGCAATTCCTCTTATTTCTTCTTTATAAGAATCATATAAACTTTTTAATTCGTCTAAAAAATCTTCTGTTGTAGTATTTGGCGTTTTTACTTTTCCTTTATTAGAGATTTGATAATTTTCATGAATCAATCCATATTTAATAAAAGTTCCACCAATATCAATAGCTAATACACTTTTCATAATTTCCTCCATTTCCCCGCGCCTTCGTTGCGCGGACACAAATATATAACCAAACTCAAATCCCCCAAAACTCT
>NZ_RCYB01000064.1 GCF_004168205.1 Catenibacterium sp. co_0103
TAATGATTATGTTCTGTTTATCAAGTGTGCTCTGATCAACGGAGACAAATGATGGAGCTTGTACAGCACCTGTTTCGATTGCCATCTTTCGCAGTTTCTTTAGCCAGCAGTAGTAGGTCTGCTCACATATGTTGTTCTGCTTGCACCATTTTCTGACAGGTAGTCCACTTTCCCTGCACTCCTTAATCCTTTCCACCCATTGCTTGGTCTTGATATCATCATTAATGCTTTGAATATCCATAATCTCACCATCCTCTATATAGTGAATTTAGTGCTAAAATCACTACATATAGCAAATTTAGTGGCTAAAAACACTATATATAGCAAATTTAGTATCTAAAAACACTTTAATTATCTAACATGATGAGGTCTATTTCTATCCACTATATTATTTGGCTCTTACGGAGAATCAGCACTATATAGCTAATATTCTCAATTTATTAACGCATTTGACGTAAAAAAAGATGGCGCTATTTCGCAACCATCTTCTTTATATTATTTATTTTTAATATACTTTCTTTCTTATAAAGAATATTCCTAAGCAACTCATCATAATCAATAAAGACCATCCAATCATATTAATATAAGTGGTATCACCCGTCTTAATCTGTTCATTTTTATCAGTCTTATTTGTATTCTGAGTTGGTATTTCTGTTATTTCAATATTATCAGACTTAAGTTTAAACTGTTTATATGAAGCATTCAACATTTCATAAGCTTGATCCACTTCACTTTGTGTAACTTCTTCATTCATTAATACTTCTTTACTTTGATTTAATACTGTAATTAAAGAATCCGTATTTTCATACTTACTCATGTCTAAAGCATCAATTTTTGAAATCAACTCTTGAAGTTTTGTCTTATTTGCTTTTAAAACAAGATGATCAATAGCCTCTGATAAGATATTAACCATTTCATCAATTTCTTCTTGAGTAACATCAGCTTTATCTATGAGTGCTTTCGCTTTAAGTACTTCATTATTCACTCTCAACAATGAAGAAGGAGTATATTTTGTTTGATCAATAGATTCAGCTTTACCAATAATAGCTAATAACTGAGAGTAATCAATCTTCTTTTCTAAAGCATTTAAAGCACCTTCTAATTCTAATATTGCCTTTTGTACCTTGTCATATTGAGGAACAGATTCTTTATAAGCTTCTTCAGCTTGCTTTCTTTTGTCTGTAAGTAATTTAATTGACTCTTCTGTATATTTAGATTCATCAATGTCTAATGCCTTTGTAATCAATTCATGTAGATGTTCATAAGATTCTTTAGTCACAAGATGATCTTTTGCATCAGACAAATTCTTATATGCTTCTAAGACAGATTCTTCATTCGCATTTTCATCATTTATTACTTCTTGTGCTTTATTTAAATAAAGGTCTAATTCCTCTATACAAACATCTAAATACAATGAATAATCAAGCTTATTCACTTCATCAATCAATGCAATTAAATCTGTTTTATCGCTCTTGAAAATCAATTTATCTTTTGCTTCAACAAGTTCCTCACAAATAGAATCAATTTTTTCCTGACTACTATTTTTATCATTGTAGATCATTTCAGCTTTTTGTAATTTATCTTTCAATTCTTCAAAAGTAGCAGGTGTATATACTGATTCATCAAGATTTTTACATTCTTTAATTAAACTACCCAAATAATCAAAATTAGCCAATAATTTCAAATTATTAATACTATCTAGTAACTCTTGTTTTGTTTCTAATATCGTAGAAGAATCAACATTTCCATTGATCACCTTGTAGGTATTATTCAATGCTTGATTGAATCTTTCCTTTGTTTCTGGTGTATAAATAGAAGTATCCATATTAACATTCATGTAATATAAATTTGTTAGTTCACATTTATCAAGTGGATCTCCATATACTTCAAATTCCCATAATGAATACCCATAAATACTGTTAGGTTTAATTCCCTGCATTTTCACATATCTAGCTGTTACACCATTATAATTATATGTTTCAATACCACCATTAGAATGTTGTGCATGTGTAATATCAGTCCATGTTTCTCCATCTAAAGAAACCTGTAACTTATATTCCTCTGCACCAGTTCCTTCCCAATTTAACTTAATCTCATTAACATTGTAATAATCACCAAGATCAACAGAAATCCATTGGTTTGAAACATCTTCCTTATTGTCTTTCTGTCTTAAAGAAACCCAACGAGATTCCTTTCCTGAAGTGGCATCTTCACTTCCATCAAATGCCTTGGAAGAATCATATTGTGCTTTATATGAACTAGATGCACTAGATTTCTTATTTAGTGCTAAATTTATAGTCTTTGGCTGTTTCACTCTATTACCGTATACTTCAAATTCCCATAATGAATAACCATAAACAGTAGAAGGTTCTAGACATTCTACTCTTACATATCTAGCTACTGTTTGGTCAGTATAGTCAAATTCTCTTTTTCCACCTTTTCCATCACTTACTGAAGTAATATCCTTCCAGTTTTTTCCATTTGAAGAAATCTGGATTTTATAACTTTTAGCACATGCTGCTTCCCAATTTAAAACTATTTTTGAAATATCATAATAATTCTGTAAATCTACATAAATCCATTGATAATCAACATATTTACCAGAATTATCTTTTCTTCTTTGAGAAACCCATCTTGATTCTTTACCTGATGTTTTATCTAAGCTTCCATCAAATGCTTTTTCAGAACCATATTGACTCTTATAAATACTAGATGAATATGAAGGTTTATTTAATGCAATGTTTTGATTTTCATTAACTACTGATGATTTATCACCATATACTGCTACTTCATTAATACCGATACCATAATTCTTATTATTTACACGGCGTGTTATATAAGAATGGATTTTAAGATATCGACCATAAATATATGAATCATATGTATGAATATCACTTAATGATGCATTTGTTTTTGTTTCAGTAACAACCTGCCAAGTTTTCTTATCAGCAGATACTTCTATTGTATAATCATCTGAGCAGGCATTTTCCCAATCAATTTGAATCTTATTAATTTTTGAATACTGTTCTAAATCAATAATAATCCAGTTATCATCACTGTTTCTAATTGATCCCCAACGTGTTTTTATATCACCGTCAACAGCATTTTCTTTCTTTAATTCATCATTATATTGTGAACTTGTTTCTACTGATTTGTTTAATGCGATATTACTATAATTCGTATCTTCTTGTTCTTCATTACCATACGCAACAAGTTCATATATACTTATTCCATAATTCTTTCCATTAACAATTCTAGTTTTTGTAGAATGTATTTTTAAATAACGACCATAAACATTATCATCAAATAAATATTGATCATATAATGATTGATTTGATTTTAATTTATCTTTTATAGTAGTCCAGTTTTTCTTATCTAAAGAAATCTCAATACTATATTCATCTGAACATGCGGCTTCCCATAAAATATTTAAAGCCTTAATTGAACAGTTCTTCTGTAAATCTACAATAATCCAGTTATCATTACTATCTCTCTTTGAACCCCATCGTGTATTTGTATTGCCATCAACAGCATTCTCTTTCTTTAATTCATCATTGTATTGAGAACTTACTTCAACAGGTTTCTTATATGTTAATGCATCCTGACTTTTACAGCTTATTTCTTTAATTTGATAATAAGAACCCTTAGTTTTCTTCATTACTATCTTTATATAAGGGTATATGCCACCGATGCTGACAGTATAATTATTCACATTTTGAGTCACTGATTTTAAATAAGTATATGTTTTACCATCTTTAGATGTATATATATCAAAATCTGAAGCATAATGATCTCCCCATTTGATATTTAATTCTGAAATATAACTATTACCAGCATAAAAGCTGATCCATTCTTCATCATTAGACTTACTCTGCCAATAAGTACTCATATCATTATCAAAAGCTGATTTGACATCATGTGGTGATAAAGATGAACTAGCATTGTACAAATTACTATCATCTTCATTTAACGTCATAGATGAACCTGTATAAGGTGCTGATGGCGTAATAAAATCAGTTTTTGTAGTAGTTTGACCATAATCAAGTTTAACTTGAATAGTAGTATTACTTTGGCTTTCTGATGTTGCAAGAGTGATTTTTCTTTGATTTTCAGATTCATCAATAATTAAACTACAAGGCTGATCAACCGTTACTTTATATCCTGTTTTATATTCTAATGTCCCTGCTTTGTAAAAATTGATTTGTGTCTGTTTAAGATTTTCATTTCTAACCGCTTGAATATTTTCATTATTCGCAACAATAGCTACAGGATTATTATCAGCATATTCTGAAACCTTCTTACTTGTCTTATTGGGCAAAATAATATAAGAATATGACTGATTACTAGGCTTTATTCCATGATTAATATATGCCTTAAATGTTCTTGGAGTAGAAGCCTTCTTTTCTTCTGCCCATAAAGAAGGATTATCTTTCTGATATGCATTAGATACAGTCACTGTTGTTTCATCAGGGAAAACATATCCAACTTTATTATTGTAAATCCACTTACTATTTTTAATAGTTTTAGTAGTATCTTGAGAGATAACATCTCCATCCACTAAAACATTATCAGCTTTTGCCTGATTAAGTGTTGTATGGATTTCAACTGATTCACTCGATGTAATACCTGAACCCAATGCTACAATTTCATCATCAAAGAAGAAATATCCTTTCTTTACTTGAGTTCCCTTTTTATCCATTGCATAAGCACATGCACCATACTGTCCATTCGATACACCAATAGTATGACTTGTTCCGTTAGTAAAACGTCCTGAATTAGAATAATCCTGCACTAATCTTGCAGCAGTTGTTGTTCCAGGACAATGTGCCCAATCATAAGTTGGATAAACAGTAGTATATTCATCACCATCAACACTAATAGTAGATGATGCTGATGAAGTCCAATAAATGAGTTGACCTTTATTTCCATTAGGCCAGCTTCCTCTCCATTCTCCTCCAATGATTTCATTGGAATCCATTTTTATATTAACACCATAATGATTTCTCATATGAGATGCATAACCTGATCTCCACATATAATAATTTCCATTTTTACCATTTGTGATCTGTGGGTTTTCAATATTATTCAAAATTCCCTGATACTCTTTAGCGTGTGTTTTATCAGAAGCAATCATTCTTTTTAATGGCTCAATATACTCAGCTGCATAATTTTTGTAACCAACTGAATATTTATATTCACGATAACCTAAATATAATTCTTGAATATCTCCTCTAATTGTCCAGCTTGTTCCATTAATCATATAATCAGCCATACGATTAATTACATCTTTTCCTAATGAAAATGAAGTATCTCTGAACATATAAATCCAGAAACTCATATCTCTAAACATAGACATTCCATAACCATTTGAATAAAACTGTTTACCATGCATATAAAAACTGTTGTCTACTTGTACAGCTTCAGATGTTTTATCATCTTTTTGTGTGACTAAACAATAACTTAGATAATTATTGATCATATCATGTAAATGTTCAGAATCTTCTGTCAACAAATAATAATAAAGATAGTTTTGATCAAACCATAGATTATTTTGACCTGTTCCATATTTAACTGGTACTTTTTCTAAAAGCTTCTTTAACATGATATTTTCTGTATCTTCATCTACAACATCTTCTAGAAATAGAGCCATTCTAGAAAAACGAAGCTGTACGCCTACTTGATTTTCCCACCAGTTTGTTGAACGAGGATTTTGTTCAGCCCAATATTTTATAGCTTTCTCTAGTTTATTTACTACTTCCTGCTTTTTATATAAGACATTCCCTTCTTTACTATAAGCTATAGAAATAGCTTGAAGACGATCTAATGCCAGATAAGGAGACCATGCTGCTCCATTTGCAGCATTATTATTTGCCTTATAATTAACATCATCAAAAGAACCATCTTCTTTTATAAGTTTTAGATAATCGACTGCTTTAGAAACATAACATGTTTCAACTTTAGAACCATCATCAATCGTATCTAAAGATAAGAAATGTTCCTTTAGCCTTCCCTTGATCATACTTATTTCTTCGTTAGATGTTAATCCGAATATCACTTGCACATTTGATAGTGACATTGTGAATACAACAAACAAAGAAATCATTATTTTTACTACTTTATTCATCACCAATCCTCCTTTTGTAATCGCTTTCTAATTATAGAATGCCATTCATATACTTTAATTTCAATTTGGATTAACTTGAATAATTATTATTTTACTGAATCTCTTTCAATTATTTTAGTAGATAATAATTGAGTCATTTGAACATCGTTTTCACGATGAATACGATCTATAAGTTTATTGACCGCAATTTCTCCCATTAATTCTTTTTGTACTTGAACAGTAGTAAGTTTAGGGATTGTTTTATCACATAGAGGTGTATCATCAAAGCCAGTAATAGCTATTTGATCTGGTACTTTTATATTCATTAAGGTCAAAGCATTCAACAATATAAATGCATTTGAATCATTAGCACATACAAAAACTTCAGGTAATTCACTTTTTTTAAGTAATGATACAATGCTATTAACATCGTTTTCTAATACATATTTCTCTGTTTCATGTAGGATGGAGTATTGATTTATATATGATTCTATATCAGATATAGTATTTCTATTTACTAAAGCTTGTTTATATCCCATAAAACGATCAGAAAAGCTTAAAGAGTATTCTAAATCTCCAAAAAATCCAACTCTTTTATATCCTTTATCAAGAACATATTGAGTGATTAAATACCCTCCCTGTTTATTGTGAGTTAAAACACAATCACATGTATCTCCTAGTGATGTATAATCCACAAGAACTACAGGAATACCTGTATTTTTCAACTGATTTAAATTCTGATCCGATATTTTACCAACCACTAGAATACCAGCTACTTTTCTATCTATAATACAATCTGGAAATTCAAATTGGTTATCTTCAAAATAATTCAAAATAGAGATATAACCTAATTCTTTAGCACGTTCAACGATTGAACGTAAGACAATAGAATAAAAATGTCCTGTATTTGCATAATAGCTCTGCATAAGAATACAAATATTAGATTTAGAAAAGACTGAAAGATAATGATGTTTTTCATTAATATATCCCATTTTATCAGCTGTTCTTAATATTTTTAGACGCATTGATTCACTTACACCTGGCTTATCATTTAATGCAATCGATACAGCATTAATAGAGATATTCAATTCTTTCGCAATATCTTTCATAGTCACTTTCATGTTCTCACCCCTTGTTTATAGCACTTCCCCATTACTATTTATTACATTCTTATACCATTCAAATGACTTCTTCTTAATTCTTCTCATATCCTTCAAGTCATCATTATCTCTATTCACATAAACAAAACCATATCTCTTCTTCATCTGTGCACGACTGCTTAAGATATCAATAGGACCCCAAGATAAGTATCCTCTACAATCTACACCTTCTTCTACAGCTTTTTTCATCTCTTCAATATGTTTTCTCATATAATCAATACGATAATCATCATTAATAGTTCCATCTACTAATTGATCATCATATCCATAACCATTTTCTACAATATACATAGGCATTTCATATCTATCATAGAGTTGTCTTAAAGTAATACGTAAACCAATAGGATCTATTGTCCAGCCAAATTCAGACATTTCTAAGTAAGGGTTCTTCTTGATGACTACATCTTCTACATTAGTCAAACTATCTTCACCATAATGACTAATAGTAGACATATAATAGCTTATCGCAAGAGCATCTGTCTTACCCTTCTTAAGTATTTCAAAGTCTCCTTCTTCTATAACTGGCATAGTACCTTCTAGTTTCATATTTGCTAGGAAGTAATTGTTATAGTGTCCTCTCGCAAAGACATCTAGAAATACAAATGCTTCACTTTGGGCTTTCATAGATTCTAATGTATCTAATGGGTGACATGTTTCAGGATAGCTTTGTACAATAGTGGCCATACCTAAAACATACCCTCCTTTTTGATGGATGTATTCGTTTATCAAACTATGCGCGATTAAAGTGTTATGCATAATTTGATGATCCAGAGTAATAGGGTTTTCTCCTTCAGAACATACAGCACCAAAGAACATCTTTGGACCTTTCTGTAGTATTCCATTCTGTTCATTGAAGATAATCCAGTATTTAACTTTGTCACTATAATGATCTACAATCTTCTTGCATAATTCCACAAATATATCCACTACTTTTCTACTCGCAAAACCATTGTATTTCTCATATAAGAATACAGGCATCTCAAAGTGATAGAGTGTAGGAATAGGTTCTATCCCTCTCTTTAGTAGTTCATCAATAAATTCATCATAGAAAGCAAAACCTTCTTCATTATATGTATTCTCATCACTCATAAGTCTAGACCAGTCTAAAGAGAAACGGTATGCATTAAAGCCTAACTCTTTATATAAATCAAAATCTTCTTTGTATCTATGATAAGCATCAATACCATCTTTAAAGTCTGAGAACTTACCAGTAACTGTTAAGTCACATACTGCAGGAACTTTCCCTCCTTCAGTATATCCACCTTCACTCTGATGGGCAGTCACTGCACCACCCCATAAGAAATCTTTTCTTAGCATCTTTACTAACTCCTTTATTTATATTCTTATTTAATTCTATTAAGGCTATACTTGAATTTCAAGGAAGTAACACTTGAAAAGAAATAGTATATATTATTCTAACGCTCATTTAATACGTTTTAACGCTCACTATTTTGTTGAGTTATTGGCTTAGTTATGCGGTTTTTAACTTTCTAACGCTCATTTAACACTCATGAGCGTTAGAATAGAATATCATCATCCGTTGAATCTGGTATTTCAATCTCTAGAGTCTCTTCTCGAATTCTATAATATTCATCAACAACAGAATCAATAGATTTTCTATCTCCTGCTCTTTCATAACATTTTATAAGTTTAGCCAGTAAATCAAATGTCGTAATTTCATCAACACCATATTCCCTTAAACTCGCTTCATAATTTTTTTGGCATATTCCGATGCCTTATCATATTATTTTCTTTTACAATATGTATCGCAAATTGAACTTGCTATCATAATACTGGTAAAATCAGCATCACCAAATATTTCTTTACACTCATTATAATCTTGTATAAGTTCTTCTAATGTTTTCTTTTCTGTCATTGGTGTATCTCCTTATTCTTTTTTATTTTCTCTTATTGGCAACATTCTGTAAACAGGAATCAAACATAAGGTGTTCTCAAATTTGAACACTAATGTAACTTTGTGAATTTGTATTCATAAATCAAACCTAAGAAAATATTATGATATAATTCAAACAGAATAAAGGTGAATATCATGATGGAAAGAAGAGCATATTTAAATCAATTAGTATCGTGGAAAGATAAAGATATAATAAAATTGGTAAGTGGAGTTAGACATTGTGGAAAAACTACGATATTAAAAATGTATCAAAAATATTTATTAAATAGCGGTGTTGATCAATCACAAATCATTTCTATTAACTTTGATGACCTAGAGTATGAAGAGTTGCTAGATTATCATAAACTCTACCAATATATCAAAGATAGATTAGCAGAAAACAAAATGATTTATGTTTTCTTAGATGAAATACAGAATGTTCCTTCTTATGGAAAAGTTGTAGATAGCCTTTATGTAAAAGAGAATATTGATATCTATATTGTAAGATCCACCAAGCATCCAATCACACATTTAAACAGTCAATATATAGAAATACATATTCTTCCTTTATCATTTAAAGAAATATATAAACCTGGAACTGATAAAGAAGAAGCTTTTCAGAAATATATGAAAACTGGTAGTTTCCCCTATATTAATCAAATACAACTGGATAAAGAACAAATTGATATGTATCTAGAAGGAATAAATAATACTGTGATTGTGAAAGATATGGAAGCATTGTGTGAGTCATACCTTTATTATCCTGTTGAAGTGATGGATATATCAGGCAAGGAAGTATTAAAGTCTAATAAGAAGTATTATACTGTAGATCCAGGAATTCTAAATTGTATTCTCCCAAAGCAATCTTATGATTTAGGATTCATGATTGAAAATATTGTATATATAGAACTTCTAAGAAGAAGATATATTGTAAATATTGGACGAAGTGGACTTGCAGAGGTTGATTTCATTGCGAAAAGAAATGATGTCTACACTTATATACAAGTTACTGCATCACTTGTGGACGAGAATACTTTTAACAGAGAGATTAGTCCTCTAAAACTAATTGAAGACAATTATGAGAAAATAATCCTTACTTTAGATAGATATACACTTGGAAATTATAATGGTATTAAGGTAATTAATATCATAGATTGGTTGTTGGAAGAATAGGCTGCAGCGATTAGATTCGCTACAGCCTAGTTTTGTTATTGACTATTCAGTTTCTTGAATTCTTCTATATATTTTCTCAAGAATGGAACTACTGTATAATCATTATTTCTAATGAAATTCACACTTAATTGATCAAAGATGAACTTCTTAAAGTCATCATCTAATGCTCCTTCTAGCACTGTTATTCTACGAATATGACATGCATTGACAAGAGTAAACTTCATAGGCTCCTTTTTACCAACATAATAGTATAACTTCTTTGAATCCTCCTCATCCTTCAAAGTATAAATATGCTGAAATACCTTTACAACATCACTCTTAAGACATGGATTAAATACTACTCTAGAAGTATCTCTACAATGTTTTACAAACTTTCTTCCTAAAGAAGTAGCTAAATTAATAAGTGGTGGATTACCAGCTTTAGATGCTTTTCTAACCACCTCTTGATATTGATAAGTGTTTTTATTTAAATTCTTTAGTATACGTTCTATTTCTTCTCTGTATTCTTCATTTGTTTCCACAAAAGACTTTAATAGACGTGTTAGTTTACTCTTGGAAATTTCTTTATCTTTCCTATATGCATTGAGTCTAAAATCAAGTTCTTTTAAATCAGGTAAAACCATCATCTTACTATCACTTATTAAAGCTTGATAATCTTGAGTAGAAATCAATAATTCTGGTTCAAAAACAGAACTTTTATAATTTGTAAAGACAGATTCATATCTCTGATATAGTTCTGAAGTATCATCCTCAATCTTATAGTAATCCATGCTCCCATCAGGAAATACACTTAAGAGAAAATACTTAGTAATTTTTTTATTACCACAACGTTCAGATTCTCTTGTAACATATTCAACTGGTTTATCCCAATTCCAGTGATATATAGATATACTTCTATTTGCGATATCT
>NZ_RCYB01000065.1 GCF_004168205.1 Catenibacterium sp. co_0103
TCCTGCATGAGTTCTCCATCTGATTTCTAATCTAATTATAGTACAAATGGAAAATCCATGCATCAAGTTCAGCTTCATGAGCGCCTATTAATCGGCGTTAATAAAATTTAATTATCACTAACCTGTGGTTTGTGGGTATTCAAACAATCCTTTTACATTACAAAACCATCTTAAAAATGCAACTTGATTTAGTAAATGCTGATTATAAGTATAATAATGCTTATTAGTTAGGGTTCAGTTTGCCTTTAAAGTTCCTTCTCTATCTCAACGTTATAATATCTTAAC
The DNA here is from genome assembly GCF_004168205.1 of Catenibacterium sp. co_0103. Lineage (GTDB taxonomy): Bacteria > Bacillota_I > Bacilli_A > Erysipelotrichales > Coprobacillaceae > Catenibacterium > Catenibacterium mitsuoka_A. Next base: position 286 of record NZ_RCYB01000065.1, read on the forward strand.
AGATACGCCTAAAAGTGCAGCAAAATCCTTTGGTTTATAATTTGTGATATTTAATGTGTTCATTTTAACGCTCCCCCCTATGAGCATATTTAAACACATTCAAACACAATGGTCGATATATTCAGTTACTTATAGTTCCCTCCTTTTTCTACATTATAAACAAAATAAAACATAATACAAAATTATTTCTAAAGATTATTACAACTATGATATAATATTCCAAAAGGGGCGTGAATATAATGGGTTTGTTACTTAGTAGAATATTGACTTATTTAAATGGTGCGATGCAGAATGATTACTATTATAAAATATGCAATTTCATTATCTTTAACTATCTAGATATATTTGAAATGTCTGAAGAAGAATTCTTAGATAAAGGTGCTTTTAGAAAAGAAGAACTTTATAGCTTCTTATTATCATTTGGTTTCTCTACTTATGAGGATTTCCGTTTTAAATTAGAAGCTGATCATCAGTTACGTTTGAATCAGATTCGTGTCAGATTATTTGGAGAAACTCCTCAGAAATTCTTAGCGAAGATGGATAAGGCAATGGATGAAGAAGTACTTGCGAACACGATTACTTCTATCTGTGAACATTTCTATAAAGCAAAACGTATCATTATCTTTGGTGGTTTATATCCTTGTTCTATTGCCGTTGAGTTACAGACAGATATGATTTCTTTTGGACGTCCATTTATTCATTATCATAAGTATGATCCTATTCAATTTAATGAAGATGATGTTGTCATCTTTGTGAGTGCTACAGGACGTAGTCTAGAAGAAATGAAGAAATATGATAATTGCAGCTTTGAAAAGGCATATTCATTACTCATCACGCAAAACCGTAAATATAAACAGTCATGTTTTAATGGAAATACAACAGTAATCTATGTACCAGGTAAGTTTGATTCGATTGATTTTAACTATCAGATCATGTCAATCTGTGACTTAATCAGATTACGTTATTTCCAGCAATACTACCTCTAAGCAGACTTCAGTCTGCTTTTTTTATGCATTATAAAAGACAAGGATGATCCTTGTCTAGTGAAGAAGAACGCGATCATTCGCTTCTCCTGTTTCAGTAAATTTTCTTACAAGTTCTTCGACAGTCATTTTCTTTTTAGTTTCTTCATCAATGTCCGCAATGATTTTTCCATCCTTCATCATTAGGATTCTATTACCATATTTAAGAGCATCTTCCATATCATGAGTAATCATCATAGTAGTAATATGATGTTCTTGCGCAATTCTTTCAGATAATTTCATCACCTTGATAGATGTCGCAGGATCAAGTGCAGCAGTATGTTCATCTAATAAGAGTAATTGTGGTTTAACTAAAGTTGCCATTAATAGTGTGAGGGCTTGTCTTTGTCCTCCAGATAAGGTACCCACTTTAGTTGTTAAACGGTCTTCTAAACCAATATCTAAGTCCTTTAATGCATTTACAAAGACATCATGGTGTTTATGAGTAAATGGTGTAAGTGAGAAATGTTTTCCTCTTTGATAAGCTAAAGATAAGTTTTCTTCAATTGTCATTGAAGGAGCTGTCCCTCTTAGAGGATCCTGGAATAAGCGACCAATGGTACGGCTTCTCACATATTCTTTTTCGTTTGTGATATCTTTATCATCTAAGACAATAGTTCCTTCTTTTGTTTCTACTGCCCCAGAAATCGCACCAAACAATGTAGACTTCCCTGCACCATTAGACCCTATAATAGTCACAAAATCTCCTGGTTCAAGATGAAGAGATAGATGATCAATGGCTTTCTTTTCATTGACAGTCCCTTCATTAAATACAACTGTTAAATCTTTTATATTAAGCATGTTTCTTGAGCCTCCTCTTGAGTGTTGCAGAAGAAATCGCAATCACAACAATAAATGCTGATAGGATCTTTAAGTCTCCTGAAGGAAGACCTAAGTATAGGGCGATTGTTAAGGCAAAACGATAGAAGATTGCCCCTACAATCGTACCAACTAAGCATATTGCAACCTTATCACTCTTAATGAATGTCAAACCGATAATAATAGAAGCAAGTCCGATGACCATCATACCAATACCACTAGTGATATCAGCATAGCCCTGCTGCTGTGTAAATAAAGCACCACTTAAAGCAACTAGTCCATTAGCAAGTCCTAAACCAATAATTTTCATCTTATCTGTATCAATAGAGCTCGCACGTACCATTGCTTCATTATCACCACAGGCTCTAAGTGCAAGCCCCATCTGTGTCTTTAAGAAATAATTCAATAATACGGTAATCACAATCACAATCACACCAATAATCAATAATTTATCATAAGGTTCAAACTGAGTTGTACTGCTGAAGATTGTCTTATGATTAAATAATGAGATATTTGGTGTCTGATGCATAATACGTAGATTCACTGAGTATAAAGCAGTCTGTGTAAGGATTCCAGCTAGAATCTCATTAATATTAAGCTTAGTAATGAGTAAACCTGTCACCATCCCTGCAATCGCACCTGCTACAAATCCTAGTACCATGCCAAGTACTGGATAACCTGCCACTGCTACCATAGCACTTACTGCACATCCTGTTGTAAAACTTCCATCCACTGTTAAGTCTGGAATATTCAAAACTTTAAAACTAATATATAAACCTAGAGATAAGACGGCAAATATGCCGCTTAACTCTAAGGCTCCAAGAATAACTGTACTATTCATAAAAACTCCTTAGATTTCTGTATATTTACTATCGCTTGTAATGTTTTCTGGTAACTTAATACCTAATTTATCTTTTGTAGTTGTATTGACATAGATTTTTAAGTTTGTCTTAAATACTTTAACTGGGATATTTTCTACTTTATTTCCCTTTAATACTTTATCAACGATTTTAGCCGTTTCTTTACCAAGTTCTTTATAATCGATACCAACACTTAAGAAACCACCATCTTTAACCATTGAATCAGCACCTACATATAAAGGCTTGTTTGCTTTCTTACATGCATCACTCACTACATTCATTGCACTTGCTACTGTATTATCATTTGGTGCAAAAATCGCATCACATTTACTATTTAATACATTAACAGCACTCTGAGCTTCATTGACTGATGCAATTGTTGCTTCTACTACCTTGATATTCTTCTCAGCACAATAAGCTTTTGCCTTTTTAATATTAGTCACTGAGTTGGCTTCACCTTTATTATAAAGCATACCAATTGTTTTTGTATTTGGATTGATTTCTAATGCCTTATCAATAATCTGATCAACCTGTACCTCATCACTTGTACCAGTAATATTCTTATCTGGTTTAGATAATGAGCTAGTCAACTGTGCCCCTACTGGATCAGTCACTGCACTAAATACAACTGGTGTCTTAGTAGCAAGTTTAGCGACTGCCTGTGCTGCAGGAGTCGCAATTGCCATGACACAATCAAAATTCTTTCCGGCAAAATCATTGGCGATACTTGCACAAGTATTTGTGTCGCCCTGACCATTCTTGAATGTATATTCGATATTCTTATCATCATATCCTAAAGTTTTCATTTCTTTATCAAATGAATCCTTAATCTCATTTAATGAAGTATGATCCATGAACTGGATAATACCTACTTTCTTCTTATTACTAGTAGAAGTTCCACATCCTGCTAAAAGTGAAATTGTTAATGCTGAAGTTAATACTGTTCCTAATAATTTGTTCATTGTTCTGTTCCTCTTCGTTTTCATAAATTTTGTTTTCTTTGATTCAATTCAAACAACGACGCCATCGCCTCATATGAGTTCCTCCCAACTTGTTAGCAGGTAATAAAAAAACACCTGTCCCAAAAGACAGATGTTACTCTTTAAGCCACCTTTTGATTCATAAATGCTAACACATTTTTGCATTATAACGTTTGCATCACGTCTCAGGATACTCGTTGCCTTTCCCCCTCGCCCTCACGGGTCCATTTGCCATTGTGGTACTACCAGGTTTCCAGCATCCCCGGCTCTCTATCAGCCCTATACAAAGTTTTATCTCCCGCTCTTAGGTTTATCTGAATGTTACATCACAACAAATTCAATGTCAACAGTTTTATTTATATTTTTGTATAATTTCGAATAATGCTTAATATATTTGTATATATAATAAATAACCTGCTCAAATGAACAGGTTATTCATATCTCCTTTTTTATCGTATCCTTTTTACAGGATCCATTTTACTACTGTTAATAGCCTTTTGTTCTATTCACAAGGTTTTCTAATGGTTCCTGATTCTTTAAGTGATTGAGGTTCCTAATGACTAATTGTGTATAATAGTCCTGTACACTCTTCCAATGATACCCGCCAGAACAATGCGGTGTAATCATGACTCTAGGATTTTTCCATAATGGTGAATCAGCTGGTAATGGTTCTTCTTCAAAAACATCAAGTAATGCCCCACCAATAGACTTATTGTCTAAGGCTTCTAATAAAGCATAAGTATCAATCACACTACCTCTACCTACATTACATACAACAGCGTCTTCTTTCATTAATGAGAACTCATCATGGCTTAACATATGAAATGTTGCATTGGTTGCTGGTAAAGAAGTAATAACATAATCCATCTTTGGTAATACATCATGTAATTCTTTAGAAGTAATGATTTCATCACAATTTGGATGTTCCTTATAAGAGTTTCTTAGTCCTGTTACATTGGCACCAAGTACCTTTAATACTTTCGCAAATTCAGTACCAATATCCCCTACTCCAAGTAATAAGACATTTGAGCCATAAATTTCTCTACCAATAAATAATGGTGTCCATCTTGCTTCTTTCTGTCGATCATAATAGAAACGTAGATTCTTATTAAAGCTTAAGATCATTCCCATCATATGTTCGCAGATAGCATGACCATAGCTTCCACTTGCATTTGTAAGAAGTGTTTGTCTATTTAAGATGTTTGGTAAAAGAAATTGATCATTCTCTGCACTATTTAATAATAGTGCTTTAAGTGTAGGTCTATTCAAGTTAAATTGTCTTGGTGGATTACCTACAATGACATCTGCTTCATCAATCATTTCCTGTGTTAAATCTTCTTTGTTTACCTTTAAAAGGTTCATATCAGAACAAGACTTTTTAATAAGTGCAATATTTGAATCATCTAAAGCTGGAATAAGTAATACCTTCAACATATTTAGTCCCCCTAAGTTCTTTTGATAAACTTAGTATGACACTTTGGACAACTAATTTCAATCTTTCCGCGTCCTTTGGGTACACGGACAACTTGTTTACATGTAGGACACTTATAGTATTTATGTGTTTTATCTTTTCTTTTTTTCTTAAAGAAGTTTACTTTCTTAGTAATAGGTGCAATAAACTGTACATATTTCTGGTTTTCTGCATAACGTTTATAGATATTCTTAGAAAACATTCTGAAATAGATATAAAACATCAAAAATAAGCTTAAGATCATTAATGGTTTTGAACCAGTAAATAACTCTATAATAACTAAAATAAATAATAAATACATGAGATGAGTGTTGAGCTTATCTGCCCCACCATATCTTCCCTGCATGAATTGAATAAATTTTTCTTTCATAAAATACCTCCATGACACTAATATAATTTTGTTTTATAAACTAAATATTAACTAAAAAAGGACATTTCTGTCCTTCTTGTCTATTAATTACTCTTGTTGATAAGTTCTTTCGCTATCTTTAATGCAGTATTTGAAGGAATCGCAAATCCTAGACCTTCACTATTTGTATCGGATGATTTGGCATTCACAATACCAATGAGATCACCATTTCCATTAAATAATCCTCCACCAGAGTTACCTGGAGAAACGGCTGCATCTGTCTGAATAACTGAAATAGAGATAGTCTTAGAAGAGCTATAAAGCTGACCAAAACGACCATAGTTACTAGATGAAGACGAGTCATCATTGTCTAGCTGTACAGTAATCTTACGATTTAAGGCTGATACGATACCTGAAGTAATAGAATCACTGAATGTACCTTCTGGGTTACCTACTGCATATGTAGATTGACCTTGTACTAATTTATCACTATTCGCAAATGTTGCTGGTTTTAAATTAGTTGCATTGATCTTAAGTACCGCAATATCATTATCACTATAAGTTCCTACTAATGTTGCATCATATGTTTTATTATCACTTGTAGTGACCTTAATTGTACTTGCTCCAGAGACAACATGAGCGCAGGTAATAATATAACCATCGCTGCTCATGATCACTCCTGAACCTGCACCACTTGATACCTGTGAACCATACCAGAAGTTATCTCTTGAGATATTTTCTGTTGTAATGGCTACAACACTTTGTGTCATCTTAGAAGAGATACTTGATGCATCATTTGATGTACCTGTTGCTTTAGTTGTAGTAGTCTTCGTCACTACTGTAGTACCCTGATTATTCATAAAATAAGAACCAGCAGCGCCTCCACCAAAACCTAATGCCACAGCAATAAATGCTTTACCTATATTTTTGCTTAAACGACTGACTTTCTTTTTATTCTGCTTTTCATAAACATCTTTTAAATTTTCGTTGTTCATAATACCACTCTCACTTTCTGATTCTAGTATATATCTTAAACTTAATACCTAAATGTGGTTTTTGTGGGAAAATATGTTATTGCATATCTATTCCTGCATATTTTAAGAATTTCTTTTCATTAAGGATCCCTTGAGTTAAAAATTCTCCATCTTTAAATAATGCATAGGTAGAAACTGGTGTTGGGAGGTTCTGTGCCTGTTCACGTGTTGTGATATGAAACGTTTTTAAAGGTATGTTGTATTCTTTTGCCACTTCTTCTATGCGTGGTACCCAATAATCAGTAAAAGGACATTGATCTGTATAATATAATACAAAGCCCTGTTCATTGATATGCGGATGTTTAGCACATTCTTTAAACTCTGGAGGATTACCTTCAGTGAATGGAAGATACATAAGTACAATACCATTATCTGATTCATCGGCTATCTTAAACCCTTTATGTGTCAAATATTTATAATCAGAAAGGAACTCTTTCTTACGTCCTATACACGATAGAATACAAACACCTTTACAGCCCTTTTGACGTGCATCTTCTATGCAATAGTTTAATAAGTCACTTGAATAGCCATGTCCTTTCATTGAACCAGATACCCATAAACAGTTGATATACATATAGTTATTACTTGTAATAGGTATCCAGGCATATTGATCTGGAATATATTCAATAAAACATTTACCTCTTTCTTCACTGCGATAAAATACTAAACCTTCATCAAATCTTTCTTTTAACCATTCTTTCTTTTGAAGACTCTTTTTGTTAGACATAGCACAACATATATGTTCTGTGTCTATGTTATCTTTATTGATAATAATATAGTTCATACATTCTCCTAGTAAAAAAGCCATGTGAATGGCTTATTAGATAATTGGTGTATTCATAAATGTTTTATAGATAGGAATTTCATCTTCCTTGGATGAACCATAGAGGATATCTCCTTCTTCCTGATCATTTAAACAATCACATTCCTTTAAACAATTATAAAGATGTTTACTTGTTCCATAAGCTCCATCAAACATTGGAATATCACCTAAAACTGTCGCTATTTGATTTTTCACAAATGGATAATGTGTACAACCTAGTACAACACTATCTACTTTACCTTTATAAGGACCTATTAAATCTGTAAGTAATTCAATGAGATCTGGTTGATCTAAATTTCCCTGTTCAATACGTTTGGCAAGTCCATAACATGGAACTGGAATAATAGTGGCTGATTTATCATATCTTTCAGCTAATTGATGAAACTTATCTAAACGTAATGTATTGGCTGTCGCCATCACAAGAATACAGCTGTTCTTCTTAGAAAGTGCTGCTGGTTTTAATGCAGGTTCTATACCAATGACAGGAATATCTGTATATTTTTCTCTTAATAATGTCACTGCAGCACTTGTTGCTGTATTGCAGGCAATCACGATGGCCTTTAAATGCTTCTTCTTATTCATATTCTCTATCGCATTAAGAGTAAGCTGCTGGACATCTTCTAATGTTTTCTCCCCATAAGGTGCATTAAGTGAATCACCAAAGAAATAAAGATTCTCTCCTGGCATCATTTCATGAATAGCCTGTAAGACACTCACTCCTCCAACACCTGAATCAAATACACCTATATACTCTTCTTTCTTCATACTGATAACTCCCTTTCGTTTTTTCATTATAGCACAATTATTAATTCAAGGTCTATATTACTTAACCCCTGGTTGTAGTTGTGATAAAATAGTATGTGAAAGGAGGTATGTCATATGGCTATGAGTGAATTGTTGAAAAAGACAGTACTTGTAGGTATTGGTGTAGCAGCTGAGGTCGCTGATCGTTCTAAAGACTTAACAGATAGTCTTGCGAAAAAAGGTCAGGATACCATCAATAAAGGACGTGCGATGAATGAAGAATTAAAAAGAAAAGCACGTGAAGACTTGTTAGAACATGTAGAAAACATGACTGAAGAAGAACGTAATGCTTTGCGCCAGAAGCTTGATGAATTAGATCATGAAGAAAATCAGTAATATTAAACGTATGAGAGAAATACTCTCTATTATCAAGAAACATGATATTAAAAATGGTCTGACTCCTATTAAGGCAAGAGAGATAATTGAAGAGCTTGGCCCTACTTATGTCAAATTAGGACAGATCATGTCAATGCGTAGTGATCTAATACCTCTAGAATACTGTAAAGAGTTTGAAAAACTAAGAGCGTCTATTACGCCTCTTAGTTTTTCTAGTATTCGTAGTATTATTGAAGAAGAACTAGGACAGCCAATAGAGAATGTATTTAAGGATATAGAGGAAAAGCCTATTGGATGTGCGTCTATTGCACAGGTTCATTTAGGGCATTTATTAAATGGTGATACGGTTGTATTAAAGGTTCAAAGACCTCATATTCATGAAATTATGGAAGCTGATGTACGTATTATGCATAAGTTTCCACGTCTTTTAAAGATGGTGACTGGTACAGGTGATCTGATTGATTATCGTTCTATTATTGATGAATTATGGCGTACAAGCCAGACAGAGATGAACTTTTTAAATGAAGCAAATAATATGAATGTCTTTGCGAATAATCAAAAAGATATTCGTTATATTAAAGCACCTCATGTCTATAATGAATATACAACCAATCATTTGCTTGTTTATTCTTATATTGATGGCATTCCTATTGATGCTATAAAGAGATTAAAGTATGAAGGATATGACTTAGATGAGATTGCCTTAAAGATGGCAGATAACTGCTGTAAACAGATCTTAGATGATGGATTCTTTCATGCTGATCCTCATCCTGGTAATATCTTAATAGATGAAGGAAAGATTGCCTGGATAGATTTTGGAATGATGGGTACTGTATCTTCCTTTACTCAGCATATCTTATCTCTTGCTTTACAGGCTTTAATTGAAGATGATATTTATGATCTAGAAGAAGCCTTCTTGATGTTAGTCACACCAGATCATGAAATAGATGAAACACAGTTATTACATCAATTAAATTCAATTGTAAGTGAATATAAAGCTAAGAGCCTATCTGATTATAACTTTTCTGATTTGATACAGAAGTGCTTTGATATTGTGACAAGTAATGATATTGCGATACCGACAGAACTGACTCTATTATGTCGTTGTTTGGTGACACTTGAAGGTACTTTAGAGAAGATCAGTCCTTCTTCTAATCTCATTGAAATATTAATTAATCATAAGCGTAATACAGTACTAAAAGAGCTAGATTATAAGGATCAAGGATTAAAAATAGGTCATGACCTTTATAAGACATTAAAGAAAAGCTATGCATTACCTCAGATTGTCTATGATTTAATTAAGATGAGTAAGAATGGTCAGTTACATGTCAATGTGACTGAGAATGATGATTATATAAGACAGACATATAAGAAAACAGAATTATCTATCATAATTAAAACAGTATTTAGCTGTATGTGTCTGTTATGTGGTGTATTGACTGAGTCTTATTATATGTCTATTATATTGTTGACTATTTCTATGTTACTTGGTATAGATGTATTCTTTCACTTATGGAAGCTAAAAAGATGATTCCGTTTATTGGAATCATCTTTTTCTATTTGTTGGGATCAATCATAGTTAATTGTACTTTATGTCTTTGTTCATCAATTGTATCTACCCATGTCGTTACGATATCTCCTACAGAGACAACATCACTTGGGTGTTTAATACGGTTTTTACTCATTTTAGAAATATGAACGAGTCCATCTTCATGTAATCCAATATCTACAAAGGCACCGAAGTCTACAACATTACGTACAGTACCTTCTAGTTTATCATTTACATGAAGATCTTCTAATGTGAGGATATCCTGTCTCAGAATTGGTCCATCATAATCATCACGATAGTCTCTTAGTGGTCTCATAATAGAGTCTAGGATATCTTTAAGTGTATAGTCATCTAGTCCTGTAAGTTCTTTAAGGGATGTAATGTTAGCCTGTGAGACAGCCTTCTTACATGCATCTGTTCCTAGATCATTAGTCGTTAAGTTTAATGCTTTTAAGATAGCTTTAGTGGCATCATAAGATTCTGGATGGATATTTGTACGGTCTAGTGGTTCACTGCCCTCTTCGATTATTAAGAAACCAGCAGCTTGTTGATAGGCTTTTGGACCAATCTTAGGAATCTTTTCCATTTCTTTACGGCTCATGATCTTACCATTTTCTTCACGATAAGCCACAATACTATTTGCTGTTGCCTGAGTTAAACCAGAAACATTCTTTAAGAGTGTAGGACTGGCTGTATTGATATTCACACCAACTAGGTTAACCGCTTTTTCTACAACGAAGTTAAGTCTTTCTTTTAATTGGGTAGTAGGTAAAGTGTGAAACAAAAATCAATCAAAACGTATAAAAAAAGACAAACTTAAAAATAAGTTTGAATAATTTAGAAAAAA
>NZ_RCYB01000066.1 GCF_004168205.1 Catenibacterium sp. co_0103
AAGAAATAAGGGGTGAGATTCACCCCTTACTGCGTAATAATTAAAATTTAGGAAACCCCTAGTTATTTTAAATTACCTATATGAAAACACTATGGATATTTGTCCATAGTGTTTCTTATTAATTAAGCGTCATGGTGAGCAGAAACAAATTCTTCTGCTTCATCAAACATTGTAGATTCAGGAGTGAAGTTTTCAGCTTCTTCTCTTGATTTTTCAAGTTCAGCCTGCTGAGCAGCTTCTTCTTCCTCTCTCTTAATTGTTTCGTCAGACTTTAAAGGTCCTCTTAAGCCAGTACCTGCTGGTAATAGCTTACCAATAATAACGTTTTCTTTCAGACCCTTAAGTGGATCGACTTTACCTCTGATGGCAGCATCAGTAAGAATTCTTGTAGTTTCCTGGAATGATGCAGCTGATAACCAAGAATCAGTTTCTAATGAAGCCTTAGTAATACCAAGTAAGATTGGTCTACCTACAGCTGGATGTTTACCTTCCTTAAGAACCTGTCTGTTTAATTCAGTGAAGTTCTTAACTGAAACGTGAGATCCTGGTAATGCTTCTGTATCTCCACCTTCTACGATCTTCATTCTTCTCATCATCTGCTGAATGATGATTTCGATATGCTTATCAGAAATTTCGATACCCTGTAATCTATATACCTGCTGTACTTCTTTTAAGATGTAGTTTTCTACAGCTTCTGCAGAGGCAACAGATAATAATTCTTTTGGAGAGATAGAACCTTCAGTAATCTTATCACCTGGTTCAACAATATCTCCTTCTTTTACAGCTAACTTAGCACCAATTGGTGTTAAGTAAGTCTTAGTTTCAAGATCATTTGCGACAGTTACTTCTGAACGCTGATTGTTATGGTCACCCTGAGTTGTAATTGATGAAACATGTCCATTGATTTCAGAAATAATAGACTTAGCTTTTGGAACACGTGCTTCAAACAATTCCTGGATACGAGGAAGACCCTGTGTGATATCGGCGTCACCGGCAACACCACCCATGTGGAATGTACGCATTGTAAGCTGAGTACCTGGTTCACCGATTGACTGTGCAGCCATAATACCGATTGTTTCACCAAGTAATACTTCCTGACCAGTTGCTAAGTTTAGACCATAGCACTTACGGCAGATACCGTTCTTAGACTTACATCCGAAGATGTTTCTAATTTCAACAGTCTTGATACCAGCATCAGATACTGCTTTTGCTGATTTTTCGTTCATTAATTCATTTGCATGAACAATGATTTCACCAGTTGCTGGATCAACAATATCCTTTAATGATGTACGACCAACAAGTCTGTCTACTAATGGTACGATAATGTTACCATCAGCCGTATTGATTAATGCAGATACTTCGAATCCCTTATCAGTATGACAATCGTCTTCTGTGATAATAACTTCCTGAGCTACATCGACAAGACGTCTTGTTAAGTAACCTGAATCGGCAGTCTTTAAGGCTGTATCTGTAGAACCTTTACGGGCACCATGTGTAGAAATGAAGAATTCTGATGCAGTTAAACCTTCACGAAGAGCAGACTTGATAGGAAGTTCGATAGTTTCACCCTTAGGGTTACTCATCAATCCACGCATACCTACAAGCTGAGTGAAGTTAGAGATGTTACCACGGGCACCTGAATCTGACATGATGAAGATTGGGTTATCACGGTCAGCTTCGAACTCTTCTTTAACGATACCAGTAACTTCTTCTTTAACGTCATTCCATAATTTGATTACGGCTGTATAACGTTCATGTTCTGTTAACTTACCTTTGTTGTATAAATTCTTGATGACTTCAAGATGTTCATCAGCATCATCGAATAAGTGATACTTATCCTGAGGAATCTGAATATCGTAAGCTGATACTGTAATACCAGCGATAGTTGAATAATAGAATCCCTGATTCTTTAATCTATCAAGCATGACATGGATTTCATCAACTGGACAGATCTTGAAGTATTCATCGATGATTGCTCCAAGAGTCTTCTTAGTGAACTGCTTGATTAAAGGCTGATTCTTAATATGTTCCTTGATATCTGTACCATAAGGTAAGAAATATTTCATAGGAGTTGCTTTTAAGCTTGCCTTATCTGGATCATTTAAGTATGGGAATTCACCTTCAAAGATCTGGTTGAAGATGATCTTACCTACTGTAGTGACTAAGTACATGTTGTTCTGTTCTTCAGTGAATGTCTTATTCTTTAATGCTGAAGCACGGATTGCCATTCTTGTATGTAAGTTAACAGTCTTATTGTAATAAGCCATTAATACTTCGTTTACATCAGCAAATACTGTACCTTCACCAATCTGATCAGCTTTTTCTGTTGTTAAGTAATAGTTACCAAGCACCATGTCCTGTGATGGAGTAACGATAGGTTTACCATCTTTTGGACCAAGGATATTTCTAGAACCTAGCATTAACTGTCTTGCTTCCTGAATTGCTTCTTCACCAAGAGGTGCATGGATGGCCATCTGGTCACCATCGAAGTCGGCATTGAATGCTGGACATGCTAATGGGTGAAGACGGATGGCACGACCTTCTACTAGCTTAGGTTCGAAAGCCTGGATACCTAATCTATGTAATGTAGGGGCACGGTTTAATAATACTGGGTGATGTTTGATAACATCTTCAACGATTGGCCAGATCTTATCATCCATCTTATCTATCATACGTTCAGCAGCTTTGATATTAGTTGCTAATTCGTTTCTTACTAATCCAGAGATAACGAATGGCTTAAATAAGTTAACAGCCATTTCTCTTGGAATACCACACTGGTACATCTTTAATGTAGGTCCTACAGCGATAACTGAACGTCCAGAGTAGTCTACACGCTTACCAAGTAAGTTCTGTCTGAAACGTCCCTGTTTACCTTTAAGTGTATGTGAAAGAGATTTTAATGCTCTTCCTCCAGCACCTGTAATAGGCTTAGAACGTCTACCATTATCAATTAAAGCATCAACGGCTTCCTGAAGCATACGCTTTTCATTCTGTACGATGATACTAGGTGTACCTAATTCTAATAATTTCTTTAAACGGTTGTTACGAGTAATGACACGTCTATATAAGTCGTTTAAGTCACTTGTCGCAAAACGACCACCGTCTAGCTGAAGCATTGGTCTTAAATCAGGTGGAATAACTGGAAGAACATCCATGATCATCCATTCTGGCTGGTTATTGGAGCTTCTGAATGCATCAATTGCTTCAAGTCTCTTTAATAACTTCTGTCTCTTCTGACCCTGAGCTTCTTTTAACTGAGTTTCTACATCTTCAAGTTCAGCATCTAAGTCAACCTTCTGCAATAATACTTTGATTGCCTCAGCACCGATTTTAGCCTGGAACTGACCACCGAACTTTTCAACACAGTTACGGTAATCTCTTTCAGATAATACCTGCTTGTATTCAAGTGGTGTAGAACCTTTATCAGTAACAACATAAGATACGAAGTAGATGATTTCTTCTAACTGTTTAGGTGACATATCAAGGATAAGTCCCATACGAGATGGAACTCCCTTTAAATACCAGATATGTGCTACTGGAGTAGCTAATTCGATATGACCCATTCTTTCTCTTCTTACTGAAGAACGAGTGACTTCGACACCACAACGGTCGCAGACAACACCTTTATATCTTACTTTCTTATATTTACCACAAGCACATTCCCAGTCCTTAGTTGGACCAAAGATTCTTTCACAAAATAAACCATCTTTTTCAGGCTTCTGTGAACGATAGTTGATTGTTTCAGGTTTTTTGACTTCGCCATATGACCATTCACGAATCTTCTCAGGAGAGGCTAAACCGATCTGAATTGCTGAAAAATTATTATTCTCTGCCATTATTCTTCCTCCTCACCGCTTTTTCCAAATAATCCTTCGATAATATCATCGACTGATTCTGGAGCTTCATCATCATCGAAGCTGTCTTCTACGATATCATCTTCACCTTCGGCAACGAATTCTTCGTGAGTGTCAACTTCTTTATCTTCTTTTTCTTCTTTATCATCATTTTCTTCATCTTCTTTTGGCTTCTTAGGCGCATCGAATGAACGAGGGAAACGACGATCTTCATCTTCGATATTACCTACATTAATTTCATTACCTTCATCATCTAATAGACGAATATCTAATGCCAATGCCTGTAATTCTTTCTTTAATACTCTGAATGATTCAGGTAATCCAGGTTCAGGTAACTTCTGTCCCTTAACAATTGCTTCATAAGTCTTAACACGTCCTACAACGTCATCTGACTTAACTGTTAAGATTTCACGTAATGTATATGCTGCACCATAAGCTTCAAGTGCCCATACTTCCATTTCCCCGAATCTCTGACCACCGTTCTGAGCTTTACCACCAAGTGGCTGCTGAGTAACAAGTGAGTAAGGACCAACTGATCTTGCATGTAACTTATCATCAACCATGTGACATAACTTGATCATGTACATGATACCAACTGATACTTCGTTATCGAAATATTCACCAGTCTTACCAGAGATCACTCTCTGTTTACCGTTTTCTGGCATACCAGATTCTTTCATGATATTTTCTAAGTCCTTAGAATTGATACCATCAAAGGCTGGAGTAGCGAAATACTGACCACCTAACTGTCTAGCAGCATAACCTAAGTGTAATTCTAATACCTGACCGATATTCATACGAGATGGTACCCCTAATGGGTTAAGCATGATATCAAGTGGTGTACCGTCCTGTAAATGAGGCATATCTTCTGTTGGTAAGATCTTAGAGATGACACCCTTGTTACCGTGTCTACCTGACATCTTATCCCCTTCAGAAATCTTACGCTTCTGAACGATATATACTTTAATAACCTTGTTTACACCTGGCTGTAAATCATCTCTTTCAACTTCTTTATAAGCAAGAGAGTTTGCTGAACCATACTTGTTTTCATTCTTTCTTTCTTTACCTCTACGAGTGAATACTCTGATACGATGTACGATACCAGAACCACCATGAGGTACTCTTAATGAGTTATCTTTAACTTCTCTAGATTTTTCACCAAAGATAGCTAATAATAGTTTTTCTTCTGCAGATAATTCTGCCTGTCCCTTAGGAGTAACTTTACCAACTAAGATATCGCCTTCCTTAACTTCAGCACCAACACGGATAATACCGTTTTCGTCTAGGTTAGAACGAGCATCATCACCTACGTTAGGGATATCTCTAGTAATTTCTTCAGGACCAAGCTTCGTATCACGACATTCAATTGTATATTCCTGAATGTGGATAGAAGTATAGTAGTCTTCTTTTACAAGCTTTTCATTCATGATGACAGCATCTTCGTAGTTATAACCATTCCATGTCATGAAACCTACAAGAACGTTCTGTCCTAATGCTAATTCACCCTGTTCCATAGCTGGTCCATCAGCAAGAACCTGACCCTTAAGAACATGTTCACCAGCCATAACAATTGGACGATGGTTGATACATGTACCAGCGTTAGATACAGTGAACTTTAATAACTTATATGTCTTTTCGCCACTTTCACCTTCAACGATGATCTTCTTAGCGTCAACATATTTAACAGTTCCTTCTTCTTTCGCAACAACTGCAGCACCAGAGTCTCTTGCAGCCTGGAATTCCATACCTGTTCCTACATAAGGTGCATGTGGATTTAATAGAGGTACAGCCTGTCTCTGCATGTTACATCCCATAAGGGCACGAGTCGCATCATCGTTTTCCAAGAATGGGATACATGAAGATGCAACTGATACGATCTGTTTAGGTGAGATATCGATGAAGTCGATTTCTTCTGGCTTAGCCATGATGTTTTCACCTAAATGACGCGAAATAACCTGTTCATCAATGATACGGTCATTTTCATCAGTCTTAACTTTTGCCTGAGCAATAATATAATTCTTTTCTTCATCTGCTGTTAAATAACGAATATCATTTTCATCAATAACGCAGTTATTTACTTTACGATATGGAGTTTCAATGAATCCATATTCATTTACTTTTGCATAAGATGCAAGTGTAGAAATCAACCCGATGTTAGGACCTTCTGGTGTTTCGATTGGACAGATTCTACCATAGTGAGATGGATGGACGTCTCGTACTTCATAACCTGCACGGTCTCTTGATAAACCACCAGGACCTAAGGCAGAAAGACGTCTCTTGTTTGTTAATTCGGCAAGTGGGTTAATCTGGTCCATGAACTGAGATAACTGAGAACTTGCGAAGAATTCTTTGATTGCAGCAGTTAATGGACGAATGTTTGTTAATGATTGTGGAGTCATAGAATCATCTTCAGCT
The DNA here is from genome assembly GCF_004168205.1 of Catenibacterium sp. co_0103. GTDB lineage: Bacteria > Bacillota_I > Bacilli_A > Erysipelotrichales > Coprobacillaceae > Catenibacterium > Catenibacterium mitsuoka_A. The sequence goes on from NZ_RCYB01000066.1 coordinate 6,270, forward strand.
AAAGACATTCTTTCCTTAACTACTCTTTCCATACGTGATAAACCGATACGGAACTGGTTCTGAACTAATTCACCAACAGTTCTAACACGTCTGTTACCTAAATGGTCGATATCATCTAATAAACCAATACGGCTCATTAAAGACACTCTGTCTTCTGCTGCTAAGTCCTGAGAATCATAGATATCAACAAGGTTAAGCATATATGAATATGCAGCAATAAAGTCTGAAATAGTGACAAACTTACTATCTAATGAAAGATCAGTACCGATTACTCTCATCTTGATAGACTTAGATTCATCTGTATATACATCTAATACCTGAATAGTATGATTAGAATGCATATTTTCGTTAGTTTTAATTTCTCTTGTATGTGCACCTGCTTCAAATACTGGCTTTAAGATTTCTAATTTATCTTTAGTAATCTTAGTACCTTCTGTCATTACAACATTACCATCAACGTCAACAACATCTTCAGCAAGAACACGGTCAGCAATACGATCTAATAAGCTTAATTTCTTACGTAACTTAAAACGACCTGCTTTTGCTAAATCATAACGTTTTGGATCGAAGAAACGCGCAAATAGTAATGAGTTAGCACCATCTAAAGTAGCTGGTTCACCCGGTCTCAATTTACTATAAATTTCCATCAACGCATCATCAGTGTTATGTGTTGGATCCTTTTCAAATGTATTGTAGAGGAACTGATGTTCTCCGAAAACTTCAATAATATCTTCATTTGAAGAAAGTCCTAGAGCACGTAAAAGAATAGTACCTGGAATCTTCTTCTGACGGTCAATACGAACATTTAGAACATCCTTGGCATCATTTTCAAATTCTAACCAAGTACCACGAGATGGGATTACCTGTCCATTGAAGACAGTCTTACCAATCTTGTCTGTTCCATTACCAAAATAAGCTCCTGGAGAACGAACTAACTGTGAAACGATAACACGTTCTGCACCATTAACAACAAATGTACCTGAATCTGTCATTAACGGGAAATCACCCATAAATACTTCACTTGTCTTGATTTCTCCAGTTTTCTTATTTACAAGACGTAAAGTAGCACGCAAAGGAGCTGCATAGATTGCATCTCTTTCTTTACTTTCATCTGCATCATATTTAGGCTCATCAAAACGACAGTCTACAAACTCCAATGATAATGTGTCGTTAAAATTTGTGATAGGATAAATATCCTCAAATACTTCTCTTATACCTTTTTCCTGAAACCACTTAAATGAATCTGTCTGAATTTCGACAAGGTTAGGTAGTTTCAAAGAACCACTAATACGAGAATAATTGCGTCGCTTAATGCGGCTTTCTGCAGTTCTTACATTCTTTTCCAAAATCCGTTCCACTCCTTTTTTAATCTCTATCTGCAAGCTAAAAAGGGTCAAAATGACCTGCTTTTATACATGAGTAGGCATTTTAGTATACTAGCACAAGGGTACTTTTGTGTCAACCCAAAAAGGGAAATTTATACAATTTCCCTGTAGTTCATTATTTAATTGATTGAATTATGTAATAGCCTTTATTTCGCTTCAATACTTCTGCATTTCCAAAGACTTCTTCCATGCATTTCTTAGCACTTGGTGCACCCTGTTTCTTTTGTATGACAATCACAAGGCGTCCATTCTTATTTAAGTGTGAATAACTTTCTTTAAGAATAGTAGTCACAACATTTTTGCCAGCACGAATTGGAGGATTAGAGATGATCATATCAAATGTCTTCTCTACATTCTCATATGCATTACTTTCATATACACGCATATCTTCAAGATGATAATCTTCAATTGTGCGTTTAGCAAGTTCCATTGCGCGTCTATTGACGTCAACCATATCAAATGCGATATCTGGATAAACCATCTTTAAGCTGATACTCAAAGCACCATATCCACACCCAACATCCAATACTGATTTTACACCTTCTAGATTAACGGTGTCAAGTAGTGTTCTTGAACCGAAATCTACACTATCCTTAGAGAAAACACCACGATCACTATGAAACCCAATAGAATGTCCTTGATAATCGAAGTGAATGATCGTTGGTCTGCTTTCTATTTCATCATTTGTATAATAGTGTGACATTCTCATTCCTCATAAGAAAAAAGCCCTAAAATAGGGCTTTTATAATTGTGTTTGTATTAAATTACTTTAATTCAACAACAGCACCAGCAGCTTCTAAAGTTTCCTTTAACTTAGCACCTTCTTCAGCTGGTACGTCTTTCTTGATTTCAGATGGAACCTTGTCAACTAAGCCCTTAGCTTCAACTAGTCCTAAACCAGTGATTTCTCTAACAGCCTTGATAACTTTAACCTTTGTAGGTCCAACTTCCTTAAGGATTACTGTTACGTTAGCAGCAGGTCCTTCTTCTTCAGCAGCAGCAGCAACTGCAACTGGAGCAGCAGCTGTAACGTCGAACTTTTCTTCGATTGCTTTTACTAATTCGTTTAATTCTAAGATTGTAGCTTCTTCTAAGTAAGCTAAGATTTCATCAGTTGTTAACTTTGCCATTTTAATATTCTCCTTTATTTCGATATTAAGCAGCTGCTTCTGCTTCAGCAGGAGCTGCTGCTTCTGCAGATCCGTCTGCTTCTTTGTCAGCTACAGCCTTAACAGCTCTAGCAACTTTTGATACTGGTGCCTTTAAGCAAGCCAATAACATTGATAACATACCTTCTTTGTTTGGTAACTTTGAAAGTTCCATAACTTCTTCTTTGCTCAATAATTTGCCTTCAACGATTGCAGTCTTGATTACAAGAGCTTCGTGATCCTTAGCAAATTTTGCTAGTACTCTAGCTGGAGCAACAGCGTCATCATGACCAAATGCAATAGCGTTTGGACCAGTTAAGAATTCATCTAATTCCTGTTTACCACAAGCTTCTGTAGCACGAAGAGCTAATTTGTTCTTATAAACTTTAAGTTCTACGTTTTCAGCTCTTAAAGCACGACGAAGTTCAGTAACTTCATCAACAGTTAAGCCACGGTATTCAGCAACTACTACTGACTGAGCGTTAGATAACTTATCAGCGATTTCGTCGATGACTGCCTGTTTAGCGACTAATACTTTTTCGTTAGCCATTGTTACACCTCCATAAAAATTTTATTGCAACAATATACGCGTTATATAAAAACCCCTAGTTTACCTAGGGGTTTGTCATTTTCATACATGACAATATCCCTCGGTAACAAATTGAGACTTGCGTCAGTTACTGTCTACGGTATATTGATTGCGGCATTAATAATTAAGCAGCAACTTTTACTGCTGGACCCATAGTAGATGAAACTACACAGTTCTTAACGTAAGTTCCTTTAACTGCTGCAGGTCTGATTCTTAATAATAAAGCATGGATAGCTTCATAGTTTTCAACTAGCTTAACGCTGTCGAAAGATACACGACCGATTGGAAGATGTACGTTACCATCTTTATCAGTTCTATAATTAACTTTACCGCCCTTAGATTCATTAACTGCTTTAGCAACATCCATAGTTACTGTACCAGTCTTAGGGTTTGGCATTAATCCCTTAGGACCTAAAACACGTCCTAATTTACCAAGCTTAGGCATCTGATCAGGAGTAGCGATCATAACATCGAACTCTAACCAACCTTTAGCGATTTCATCTAAGATTTCCTGGCCACCAACTACGTCAGCACCAGCGTTTTTAGCTTCTTCAGCCTTTGGACCTTCAGCGATAACACAAACTCTCTTTGTTTTACCAGTTCCGTTAGGAAGCACGATAGCTCCACGTAACTGCTGATCTGCATGTCTAGTATCAAGATTTAACTTGAATACAACATCAACACTTGCATCGAATTTAGCAGTATTAGTCTTCTTAACTAATTCAATTGCTTCTTCGATTGAGTATAGCTTGCCAGCTTCAATCTGCTTAGCAGCTTCTACATATTTCTTTCCTTTTTTTGACATTTTCTTTCCTCCTTAAGTGGTCTTAACGGATAGACCTCCCACTGTAATGACGGAATTCAACTCCATCAGATTGCTAATTAATTAAGCGTCTAAGCCTTCTACTTTGACACCCATGTTACGTGCTGTTCCAGCAACGATTTTCATTGCTGCTTCTAAATCATTAGCGTTAAGGTCAGGCATTTTGTATTCTGCGATTTCCTTTAACTTATCAGCACTTAGAGTAGCAACAGTCTGCTTTGAATCACTTGCAGCTTTCTTGATACCACAAGCCTTCTTGATCATTTCAGCAGCTGGAGCTGTCTTTAATACGAAATCAAAGCTCTTGTCTTCATAAACAGTCAAAACTACTGGTACAGTTTCACCATGACGATCTTTAGTCTGATCGTTGAATGCTGTACAGAATTTTGGCATCTGAATTCCTGCACCTGCTAGAGCTGGTCCTGGTTTAGCACCACCTGCTGGGAACTGAATCTTCATAATTCTTACTACTTTTTTACCATTATTTGCCACGGTACACACCTCCATTAAAATATTGTCCGTGCTGTGGTTCGTTTGGGCCGAAGCCCTCCCACGCATTTGACGCCATGCGTCGATTACCAATTATACATAATACAAAGCAAAAATCAATGCTTTTTTAATTTTTTTTGACTTTTTTTACTCAACCTCAATTGTAAAATGAAACTGGAATTAAGGAATTGGGATAAAGGGGCATGCCCCTTTATCCCAATTCGCGTGGCCGCAGGCCCCTATTCTCAATTTTTGTAAAAAAAGTCCATAGAAATCGTATTATATAGTTACCACACTTTATAAGGAGATTTCTATGAACACTGTTAATATATCACAAAAAGCAAAAAATAAACACCTTAATTTTTCTCATTATGAATTCATCATCAATTCTTTGATTCAG
>NZ_RCYB01000067.1 GCF_004168205.1 Catenibacterium sp. co_0103
AAGAATGATGCTTGTCAGTATATACCATATGATTCTTACTGGAGAGACATTTAATCCTTCAGATTATGAATCATTTAAAAATCCTAAGCCACCTATAAAGCAACAAGTTTTAACAGAAGAATCAGCGATAGAGTTTCTTAAGAAATCAGGTTTTGACGTTTCTAAATTAACTAAACCATAATATTCAATTATTCTATTTTTTCTAAATTATTCAAACTTATTTTTAAGTTTGTCTTTTTTTATACGTTTTGATTGATTTTTGTTTCACACTTTGTCCTCCTAATAGTTAAAGTTTATTTCTTATTATACATTGTGTCAATACTTACAAAAAAAGGAGGTAAGACCTCCTAACTACTACTTACAAATAGTAAAACCACTCTTCTTAAATGTGTCTTTAGATTCTTTAGTCTGTAAAAACTTAATTAAGTTATTTGCTTGTTTTTGATGTTTAGTTTTAGTTACACGTCCTACTGGATAAATAACAGATGTATCTAATAGGTTGTTGACTTTTTCAAGTACTGTTACTTTAGAACTGCTGGCTGAATCTGTAGAATAAACTAAACCTACTTCAGCACTACCACTTTCTACCCAGCTTAATACTTCAGTGACATTACCACCTAAAGAAATCTTATTCTGGATTGCATCCCAAGTATTTGCGTTAGTAAGTGCGATTTTTGCATATTGCCCTGCAGGTACTACTTCAGGATCACCTACCGCAATCATCTTCGCATCAGTAATGTTTGAAATACCCTTGACAGCAGTTTTTGTATCTTTCCCTTTAATTAATACAAGTTTATTTTCTAATAAATTTACAACACTCTTAGAATCAACAAGTTTTTCATCAACTAAGCTATCCATCTGTTTAGTGGCTGCACTAAAGAATACATCAGCATCTAATCCCTGTTCAATCTGAATCTGTAATTTACCACTACTGTCATAAACACCCTTTACGTTCACATTTGGATATTTCTTTTCAAAACGAGGAATAAGTGTTTCTTCAAAAGTCTTTTCAAGACTGGCTGCAGCCGCAATAGTAATTGTGACTTTCTTTTCAGGCTTCTTTTCTTCCTGTCCACATCCAGCTAAACCGAATACGAGCGCAAATGCACATAAGATACTAACTAGTTTTTTCATGAATCATTTCTCCATTTTTTATAATATACATTTCATGACTCAAAGCTATGATTTCATCCTTATTATGGGATACAAAGACAACAGGTCGATGGTAAGCATCTAGTTTAGTCTTCATCTCTTTTAAAAGTTCATCTTTTAAATCTTCATCGAGAGCACTGAATGGTTCATCTAAAAGAATCGCCTCAGCGTTATAAATAAGAAGTCTAGCTAAAGCAACACGCTGTTTTTGTCCCCCTGATAACTGTCTTGGATAACGCTTTTCTAATCCTTCTATATGCAACTCCTTCATCAGCTGAATCACTGAATCATGAATTGTAATCTTATCAAGTCTGCGGGCCACAAGAGGTGAGGCAATATTGTCATAAACTGTCATATTTGGAAATAATGCATAATTCTGAAACATATAACCAATATTTCTTTCTTGTGGTGTTAAGTTAATATGTTGATTAGAATCATAGAGTACTCTTCCATCTAAGACAATTCTTCCTGAATCAGGTGTTTCTATACCGGCTATACATTTAAGCGTCATACTCTTACCACTGCCACTTGGCCCCATCACACCTAAGCATATTTCATCAATCTTAAAATGAACATCTAAGTCAAATTCACTTAGTTTTTTATATATTTCTACTTCTAAATGCATCTTAAAAGCCTCTCTTTTTCTTGACCCATAACTGATAGATATTCAGTAATATGACAGCTGTAAAGCATATAGCGATAATAACAACAACATAGAAAGATGCGCTATGCATATCACTGCTGACAACTTCACTATAAACAGCTAAAGGCAGTGTACGTGTTTTTCCAACAATATTACCTGCAAGCATCGCTGTGGCACCAAATTCTCCCAAACCTCTCGCAAATGATAATACACCCCCACTGATAATACCTGGCAAGGCGTTAGGTACGAGCACCTTGAAGAAGATACTTGTTTCACTCATACCAAGTGTTCTTGCAGCATCTACTAAATCTGTATCCACCTGTTCAAGAGCTCCTCTGGCAGAGCGATACATGATGGGAAAAGAGATGACGACTGCCGCAATCACTGTGGCACTAAAGCTAAAGGCGATACGCACACCAAATACATTTAAGAAAAATGAACCAATCGGCTGATTGACACCAAAGATGAGTAATAAGAAAAAACCCATTACTGTTGGTGGTAAAACGAGTGGAAGTGTGAAGATACCATCAAAGATGAGTTGAATGACTTTATTTTTAAGTGTCATCATCCATCTTGCTGCAAAGAGTCCTAAAAAGAATGTAATAAATATAGAAAAAGCAGCGCATTTAAATGAGATCCATATAGGTGAATAATCAATCATCACTTCTTGCACAATCGTGCGCATCTCCTTTTAAGATTTCTAAGCCATGATGAAGAGAATCTATAATAATATCTAAACTCTCCTTCACTGCCTTGGCACTTCCTGGAAGATTAATAATGAGTGTGTTGTTTCTTATCACACTCGCGCCACGAGATAACATCGCACGATTTGTATATTTCATAGATTCATAACGAATCGCTTCAGAAATACCTGGGACAAGGCGTGTGGCCACTTTTAAAGTGGCTTCAGGTGTCACATCTCTAAGTGACAAACCTGTACCTCCTGTAGTTAAGATTAAATCATTCTCACAACGATCACTTAAATTAATAAGAGCCTGTTCAATCATTTTCTGATTATCTGGAAGAATATCTAATGATGTGACATGATAGCCTCTTTCTTCCATATATTTTTTAATATAAGGACCACTTTCATCCACTCTTAATTCTTGACTGCCTTTATCGGATAAAGTAAGCACAGCAACACGTATACGTGAATCTGAAGGAGGTGTATAAATCACTTCATCATCGCAATGAATGACTCCGCCATGAATGACTCTTGCGAAAATACCAAGTCGAGGCATAATACATTCACCTACCTGGTGATAAATACGACAATGAGCATGACAACTTTTACCTCTCTGGGTGATTTCTAAATCCACTTCACCAATATGAACATGGCTTCCTACAACAAGCTCATTAAAATCAATACCAGAAATAAGAAGATTCTCACCAAAAGCACCATCTTCTACATCTCCACCACGTCTTTTAAAGTCTTCTCTTTCTTCATAAGGTAATAAGCTGACCTGTCTATGCCATTTACCTGCATGGGCATCATGTTCTAAGCCAAAATCTTCTACTATTTTAGTTTCTTGTATAGGTTTCTTTTCAGTTCCCTTCTTCTCACTAATACAAATTGCTTCTACTTTTCCTGCCAATTGAATTCACCGCTCTTTCCACCTGTTTTCTTTAATAAATGAATATTTTTAATTTCCATTTCTTTACTAATTGCCTTGCACATATCATAAATAGTTAATAATGTCACACTTACTGCGTGTAATGCTTCCATTTCTACCCCTGTCTTCCCTTTACATTTCACTGTCGCAAAGGCATGAATCTGATTGTTTTCTTCATCTATTTCAAAATCAACAGTGACATTAGTAATCATTAATATATGACAAAGAGGAATCATATCACTTGTCTTTTTTGCGGCCATAATACCTGCAATTCTTGCCACACCAAGAACATCCCCTTTTTCTATTGTATTGTTTTTTATATGTTCAATAATCTCATGATTGACTTGAATAGTCCCTCTTGCATAAGCTGTTCTTTTTGTGATCTCTTTATCAGATACATCCACCATAATGGCGTTTCCATCTTCGTCAAAATGTGTAAATCCCATATTACCCTCCTATTTGATTCATTACAGTACCACTTTGTTCATCTTCAAAATGGTGCTGTTCTGGCTTCATATAAATGGCATCTCTCATTACTTCTTCTAGTTTGATTTCATTACCTATATAAGGTTTTAATGCGATACTATTCTTATGAAATAAGCATAATTTTAATGATCCTGTACTAGACAAACGCACACGATTACACTCATGACAGAACTTATGATGTAAGGCTTCAATAAAGCCAATGACACATTTCATATTCTTTATTCTTATATAATGTGCAGGACCATTGCCCAGTCTTTCTGTGATTTCTTCTATATTATAATGTGATGCAAAATATGACTGCACTTCTTCTATTCTATTTTCTCTTTTATTTGAACCAAGTGGCATGAGTTCTATAAAACGAAGACTCACTGGTAAATTCCCACAAAAATCAATCAAGCTTTCTAAATCACTTTGTGTAAAAAGTGGTCCTACGACTGTGTTAATTTTTATATTGAGTCCAACAGAAACCCCATAAAGAAGATTTTTTAATACTGTATCAAGTGTATCTTGCCCACATATAGCAGCATATTTCTTTGAATCAAGTGTATCTATAGAGAAGTTGATCCCATCAATCCCAATATCCTTTAACTCATCCATAGTACGTGCATCTAGTAATAAGCCATTAGTTGTAAGAGTTACCTGTCTCACACCCTCTAGTTGTTTGAGCTGTCTTAAAAAAGAAAGATATCCTTTTCTTACCGTTGGTTCTCCACCAGTCACCTTGAAGTTTACTATGCCTAGTTTAACTGCCACCTTGCATATATCTAGTATCTCTTCATAGCGTAAAATATCATTATGTGAAAGAAATTTGAATTTATCTGGATTACAATATACACAATGATAGTTACATCTATCTGTAATCGATATTCTCATATAATCAATTGTACGGTTATAACGATCCTTCATACAAACTCCTTTCCGTTATTCTCACTTGAGAATAACGCCATACACAGTGTACAATGATGTACATTAAAATACAATGATTTTGTGAAACAAATGAGAAATATCGCTTTGTTGACTTGTTTCAAACGCATTAGCGTATTAGAATAGTATCTATATTACTAAACAAGCGGAGGATAACGTATGAATTTCGTAAAAGATAGCGTAAATCAGCAGCCAATAGTAGATACAGTATTTACTATTGTTGCGAAAGCAAAGGAAGCGAAAGAAAAGTATGGAGCTGATCAGGTTGTAGATGCAACTATCGGTTCTTTATATAATGAAGAAGGTCAGCTTGTCGCATTGGACAGTGTTTACAATTCTTTAAAGAATCTTGATAATAAGGTTCTTGCAAAGTACGCAGCAAGCTTTACTGGTAACCCTACATTTAGACAGAAAGCTTATGATTGGGTATTAGATGGTAATAGCCATCTTGAACATGAAGTAGTGGCAACTCCAGGAGGAACTGGTGCTGTATCTATGACTATTCAGGAATGTTTAGATGAAGGTCAGACTGTCATCCTTCCTGAAATTGCATGGGGTAGTTATGCATTAATGGCTCAGATGCATAATCTTGAAATGGCTAAGTATTCTTTATTTGAAGGAGATCATTTCAATATTGCATCCTTCAAAGAAACATGTCTTGAAACAATGAAGAAGCAGAATAAGTTAGTGGTTGTTATCAATGATCCTTGTCATAACCCTACTGGTTATTCTTTGACTCATGAAGAATGGGATGAAGTGATTATTTTCTTAAATGAATGCAGCAAGACTCATGCTATTGTATTATTAAATGATATTGCTTATATTGATTTCTCAAGCCGTCAAAAAGAAGCTAAGACTTATTTTGGTCAGTTTGACAAGATCAGTGATAATGTGATTGTGGTTGTTTCATTCTCATTATCTAAGTCAATGACAAGCTATGGTTTAAGATGTGGTGCAGCAATCATCTTAGGTCAGAAGAAAGAGTCAGTTAATCAGGTAAAGATCGTATTTGAAAAGAATGCTCGTGCAACTTGGTCAAATATCAACAATGGTGCAATGGAAACATTTGTAGATGTATTAGATAACCATGGCGAAGAATATGATCAGGAAAGATTAAAATATGTGAAGTTATTAAAAGAAAGAGGAGATATCTTTACAACTGAGGCAGATGAAGTAGGATTAAAGTATTACCCATATAAAGAAGGTTTCTTCGTTACACTTGCTATGGATAATGAAACTCGTGATAAGTACCATGAAGCTTTAATGGCAAACAATATCTTTACTGTAAAGGTTAATCTTGGTATTCGTGTCGCTATCTGTTCATTATCAGTAGAAAAGACTAAAGGTCTAGCAAAGAAAATGAAAGATATCTTAGATACAATTCAGTAAAAGCAAAAGGATTGAGTCAAATGGCTCAATCCTTTTTATTTGTTTTAATCAACAGTTTTATTGTAAAATTCATCAGAATTCAATGTATTCTCATAGTTGATAGCACATAAAGATGTAAAGAACAAATCAAAGATAAACTTAGTAGAAATACTGAAAATAACATCTCGTAATTTCACAAATGTCTCATTGCTTTCTGCCTTGATTGTATATGTGACACATTTAGAGATTGGTCCTTTATCATCTGGTGTAATAGCAATAGTTGTAATAGCTCTACGGCATAATATACGTGCATTATCTAGAATATGTCGTTTATAGCCAGTTTTAGTAACCAAGATAACAACATGAGTTGATGGAACATTTAGACTAGCATGTACCTGTAAGTCCTGATTTTCATACACATAAACTGGTTTGCCAATTGGCATCAAAATATGTTGCGCATAATGTGCAATATCTGCGTTCATATCTGTCGCAATAATATCAATTGCCTCACATTTATTTAATACATCAATAATTTCATCATATTGTGTAAGTGATATATTATTTTTTGTACGGGCGATTATATTATCATAAAGCTGTGCTGTTTTATTAATGCATTCAAGTCCACTATCATTTTTGTTAAGTTCTACTTTAGGCATATGCATATCACGTAGTTTTAATACAATATCAAATTTGAAGTCATTAAAATTTGCATAACCGAACTTTCTAGAAAGTCTCAATATAGATGTTGGATTAGAATAAGTCAAACGTGCCAATTCTCTTGAAGACATATAAGGCACCTGATCTAAATGTTCGATAATATACTGACAGATTGATTTTTCAGCATCACTGAGTTTTTTATTTAATTCAATACCTTTCTGAAGGTTCCCTCCAGATTCTATAAGTTCATCTAATAACATAACTTTTCCTCCCTTATACGCATAAAAAAGGTACTTTCCCGCCTAGAAAGTACCTAGAAATGATTGATTATTCAGCCTCAGACTGTTTAGCCTGATACTTTTCGTAAGCAATCAAGAATGGTGTATAGATTACAACAGATAATGCGATAACGATTAACTGTGATAATGCACCCATTGGGTTAGCACCTGTACATATGAATCCAAAGAATACTGGTGGCATTGTCCAAGGTACTTCAAGTACGATCTTAGGACAGAATCCACTAGTAACTAATAGATAACCTACAACAAGTGTAACTACTGGAGCTAAGATAAATGGAATATCTAGAATTGGGTTCAATACTAGAGGCATACCAAATGTCATAGTTTCGTTGATGTTGAATAAGGCTGGAACGACAGAGATACCAGCGATTGTTCTGTTATCTTCACGTCTAGAGAAGATAAAGATAGCGATAACTAAACCGATAGTAACACCAGAACCACCGAATTCACCAAACATTGATAACATAGTTAAGTTCATTACATATGGAATGTCCTTCTGAGCAGCACCTGCAGTAAATGCAGCTGTGTTAGCATATAGTAATGGTCTGAAGATTGGTTCCTTAACAGCATTAACCATGTTGTTACCATGAATACCTACGCACCAGAATAATGAGATAATTACATAAAGAATAGCAACTGCAAAGATGTTGTTACCAATTAAGCTCTGTAATGGTTTCTGAACGACATTAAAGATTAATGCGTTTAATTCAGCACCAGTAGCTAACTGACATACTAATCCAATAGCACCAATAATGATTGCAGTTAGGCAAGTTGGAATTAATACTTCGAATGCACGAGCAACTCCAGGTGGAACCTGTTCAGGCATTCTGATCTTTAATGCATCATTCTTACGGAACATGTTGTAGATTTCCATACCAACGATTGCAACAATTAAGCCTGTGAATAAACCAGTTGCAGCAGTGTAGTTATTTAAAATACCACTGTAAGTGAAGCTATCAGCTGTAATTTTATGCTTAGCAGCTTCACCAGTTACATTAATAAAATTACCTAAAGTATAACCATGAGATTTACCAGCTTTATCGATGAAAGAAGCAGATAAATCTTTTGCAGCAAATGATGTAGGAGTAACCATCATCCATAAGATGAAGCCTAATACAGCTGGGAAAGCACCAGTTTCACCATTTGCTTCAGCAATTTCAGAAGCAAGTAACATAGTAACACTAATAGTAATACATGAGATTGTAGCATACTGCATAGCAGTAAAAATTGGGTTAAGAACTTTAAGTACCATAATTGGTTTCCATAAAGCACCTAAACCTGTTGTTTCGTTTACTAAAACGTTTGTCCAAAGAACACCAATGGCACCTGAGATAGTTGCAGGCATGAAGTTCTGGAATGCATTCTTGATTGCATTCAAATACTTATTCTGACCACACCAAGCACCGACACGTCCTAGCTTATCAGCAAAAGCGTCCATTTAATTTCCTCCCTTTCAAGAGTTGGCGTAACTCTTGTACAGGTACTATTTTACACAATTTAAAATGTAAGTCCATGGATGCGCTATCACGAGCACAATTGTTACAAAGAACTCTTTTTCACATATCATTATCTTGTAAATATGATACAGTTATAATCTATTTACCAATGTACTTTCATTTCAATTATAGCCAATCACCCCTTATTTTGGAAAACTTTTTTTTAAACATTGATTATTTTCCATTATTAAAATGATGTATGATAAAATATTCTTATAGATTTACATTACATAGAAGTGCATTAGAAAGGTGGTAGATGTTTATGAGAGATTATCATGCGCACGAAATTGGAAATGTAGCTGTTTTAGGACATTCTGGATGTGGTAAGACAAGTATAGTAGAAACAATGGCTTACCGCGCTGGAGCAACTGGTCAGATTGGTAATATCCAAAGTGGTAATACAATTAGTGACTATAGTGCTGAGGAGATTGCACGTCAGTCTTCTGTTAATTTATCAATCGTTCCGATTGAATGGGATAACTGTAAGATTAATTTAATAGATGTTCCTGGTACTTTTGACTTCGTAGGTGAAACAGAAGCAGCTTTATCTGTTTGTGAATCTGCTTTAATTATTTGTCCAAGTTATGCTGGTATTTCAGCAGGTACAAAACAAGCAATGTATAAGGCAAGAGATAAAGGTAAGATCATCTATATTAATGGATTAGATAATCCAAATAGCGATTATCCTACAAAGCTTCAGCAGTTAAAGGATACTTATGGTAAGGGTATTGCCCCAATACAGGTACCATTCATGGATAATAATAAGATGGTTGGTTATGTCAATGTTGCAAAGATGGAAGGACGTATGTTTGAAAATGGTCAGACGCATGTTGCCCCTATTCCTGAAGATATGATGGATGAAGTATTACCAATCAAGGCAATGATTGATGAAGCCGTTGCGAATACAAGTGATGAATTACTTGAAAAATATTTAGAAGAAGAACCTTTCACAAAAGAAGAGATTTCTAATGCATTAAGACAGGGTGTAACTGATGGTAGTTTGATCCCTGTACTTTGTGGTACTGATCGTATTGGTATTAGTATTATCTTAAATTCTATGTGTGCTTTCTTTGATTCAGCCAATCATCCAAAGAATGCACTTATTGTAAAGGATTTAAAGAAAGATGATGAAAAGATTTTAGAATGTAATGAAGATTCACCTACAAGCTTATTTGTCTTCAAAACAATTACTGATCCATTTGTAGGTAAGACTTCTTATTTCAAAGTAACAAGTGGTACTTTATATACAGGTATGACTCTTTATAATCCAAAAGAAAAAGAAGAAGAAAAGATTGTGAAGATTTATCAGCCTATGGGTAAGAACTTGATTGAAGTAGATAAACTTCATGCAGGGGAAATTGGTGCATTTACACGTTCAACTACGTGTCATACAAATGATACATTATGTGATCCACGTTATCCTATCCTTATTCCTGATACAGAATATTCTAAACCATATTATAAGAAAGCAATCGTACCTCTTGGTAAGAGCAATGAAGAAAAGATTGCGAATGCGATTAATAGATTACTCGAAGAGGATCCTACTTTAGTTTATGAATATAACGAAGAAACAAAGCAACAATGCTTATCTGGTATTGGTGATATTCATCTTGATACAGTGCTTAATAAATTAAAAACAAGATTTAAGGTAGAAGCAAAGTTTGAAGATGTCAAGATTCCTTATCGTGAAACAATCAAAAAGGAAGTCACTCAAAGAACAAGATATAAGAAACAGTCTGGTGGTCATGGACAGTTTGGTGAAGTAGAAATTACTTTCAAACCTTCTCGTGATTATGATAAGCCTTATATTTTTAAGGAAGAAGTATTTGGTGGTGCTGTACCTCGTACTTATTTCCCTGCTGTTGAAAAGGGACTTATTGAAAGTGTGAAAGCAGGATGCTTAGGTGGTTATCCAGTATTAGGTATTGAAGCAACTCTTATTGATGGTGCCTATCATTCTGTTGACTCTTCTGAAATGGCCTTTAAGACTGCAACATCTATGTGCTTCAAGGAAGCGATGCCTAAGGCAGATCCTGCATTACTTGAACCATATATGAAGATGAAGGTTATTATTGATGATGAGTTTACAGGTGATATTATGAGTCATTTAAATACATTACGTGCGAGAGTGATCGGTTCTGATGTATTTGAAGATGGCTTAATTAAGATTATTGCAGAAGCACCTATGAGTGAAGTGATGAACTATGCAGTTGATCTTCGTTCTATGACTCAAGGTCAAGGTGTCTTTGAAATGGAATTCCTTGATTATGAATTTGCACCTGCAAATGTAGTAAAAAAGATTTTAAATAAATAATGAAGCGAGGGAGTTCAATTTAAAACTCCCCCGCTTTTCTATTGGAACAATGATTGAAGATTGACTAAATGAACCTTTAATTTTTAAGGGGGGTCAATAAAAAACTCGCTTTAAATATTTGGGGGTTTCCACTTGTAAAGGGC